>JACPVQ010000070.1 GCA_016191645.1 Candidatus Solibacter usitatus | reverse complement strand
CGCGGGCGATTTGTTCGGCGCTACGGTTCGCGGTCCCTTTGAAGAGCATGTGCTCGATGAAATGGGAGATGCCATTTGTTTTCGCGGTCTCGTTACGGGACCCGGCGGTGATCCAAATCCCGACGGAAACAGAGCGCACCTGCGACATCTGCTCGGAGAGGACGGTGATTCCGTTGGGGAGGATGGTGGTGCGCACGCCCGGCGCGGTTTCTTGCATTATTCCTTATTGTATCGCTCTGGGCTTATCCTGGAGTTAATGGCAGCTTCTTTGATTGGGTCGAACCTGGGCGAAATCCAGGCGTGTCTGGATCGAATCGTGGGTCCCGGTGTTCCCGCGTTTCGGGCCAGGCAGGTGTACGAATCCATTTATAAACAACGAGTTACAGATGCTTCAGCGATTCGGGGATTACCTCGGGAGTGGCGGGAAAAGTTGGCAAAGGAGGTAGCCTTCGGGTTACCGGAGCTAGACAAAAGGTATCAATCCGCCGATGGCACCATCCGCTATTTGTTGCGCCTCGACGATGGGAAGACGGTGGAAACGGTCCTCATGCCGGAAGGCGAACGTTACACGTTTTGCATTTCCTCGCAGGTTGGCTGCCCCGTCAATTGCCAGTTTTGTCTCACCGCCCTGATGGGTTTGGAACGCAATCTCACGGCCGGCGAGATTGTGGGCCAAATCCTGTTTACCGCGGCGGAGAATGGCCTGTCCTCGCAGATCGCCAAGCTCAACGTTGTGATGATGGGGCAAGGCGAGCCGCTGCTCAACCTGCCCAATGTCCTTAAGGCGGTGCGCATCCTCGCCGACCCCGATGGAGCCGGGCTATCCATGCGCAGGATGACGTTGTCCACTTCCGGCATTGTTCCCAGGATCGAAGAGTTGGGCCGTGAAGCGGTGAGGCCGAAACTCGCGATCTCCTTGAATGCGTCCACGGAAGAACAGCGGCGCGAGTTGATGCCGATCACGAAGAAATACTCTTTGCGTGATCTGATGGCCGTTTGCAAAGCCTATCCGCTGCGGTCCTGGGAGCACTTGAGTTTTGAATATGTTCTTCTGCGAGGGGTGAATGATAGCGATGACGACGCCCGCCGGGTCGCCAGGTTGATCGCCAACTTGCGATGCAAAGTGAACCTGATCGCGTTGAATCCGGGTCCGGGCATTGCGTTCCAAACTCCGGACCCGGAACGCGTCGCTGCATTTCAAGCGATTGTGAAGCGGTCCGCGCCCTGTTTTGTGAGGAAGCCAAGAGGCCGCGACATTTATGCCGCCTGTGGACAGTTGAAACGGATGGCGGATTCTTCAGCATTCGTGGAACTGGAAGCTGCGGCTCCGGGGGTATAATAGGCTTTTGCCGCGATCCTCGCGCTTTGTCGTACACCCATGGAAGAGCTCAAAAAGAAACTGCAGGATGAAATCGCAACGCTCGACTATGAGCTGCGCACGGAGTTGCCTCGCGAAATCGCCAAGGCCCGCGCGCATGGGGATTTGAGCGAAAACGCCGAATACCATGCCGCCAAAGAGCGGCAGTCCTTCGTGGATTCCAAGTTGTCTCTACTCAGAGCCCGCTTGCGCGAGATCTCCATGGTGGACATGACGAAGATCCCTCGCGATCGCATCGGGCTAGGGTCGCAAGTGGTTCTGCTCGATCTCAATAAGGATGTGAAGCTCACTTATAGACTGGTGACCAGCGAAGAGGCCGACGTCACCAAAGGACTCATTTCCACTTCATCGCCAATCGGCAAAGGACTGCTGGGCAAGCAGGTGGGGGATGAGATCAAGATCTCCATTCCGGGCGGCGTGCGGGAAGTGGAAATCCTGGAAATGAAAACCATCCACGATTTGGCGGGCTAAGCATGACCATTACCCACGGCATCGGGGCGGCCTGCAATAAGATCATCCGGCTCATTGTGCGTGCGCTGGCGCTGTCGCGTATCAGCCCCAACATGTTGACCTTTATTGGGCTGCTGATCAACATCGGGGCCGCGGTGCTGCTTGCATTTGGACAGTTCCGCTGGGCAGGCGTTGTCATTATTGGCGCCGGAATCTTCGACATGGTGGATGGCCGCGTGGCGCGCGAGACCAACCGTGTCACGCGGTTCGGCGGGTTCTTCGACTCCGTGCTGGACCGCTATTCGGACCTCGCCTTGTTAATGGGGCTGCTGGTCTATTACGCGGCCATCAATCGCAATTTTTATGTTGTGCTGACGGCCATCGTGATGACCGCCAGCGTCATGATCAGCTACACGCGGTCTCGCGCGGAAAACACCATCCCCAGCTGCAAGGTCGGATTCATGGAACGGCCGGAACGTATTGTTCTGATCATCATCGGCTGTTTGTTCGACCGCATGGCCCCCGTGCTCTGGGTCATCGCCGTGCTGGGGAACATCACCGTGGTCCACCGCATGGTGCACACCTACCATGAATCGAAGGGGTTGGAAGACGCCCAACTAAGGGCCGCTCCCACTTCGGTCGAGCACTGAGTCTACGCTTTCTTCTTGGTTGGCGCGGGAGTCATGCCGTGATACGGCACGTCGATCGGCAACCGGCCGGGCCATTTCGGCGACGGCTTCGCCAGGCACCAATGCACGGCGTTTAAGGTCACACGCTGGAATGCCTCCACTGCGAAGTCTTCGGGGTGCCCCATTGTCGTAAAGAACACCTTGGCACCGTGTCCGTTCTTCCAGGTCCAGGCAACTGGGTTGTCCTCGGCGGGCTTGTTTGGGCTGATGCATTTTCCCATCAGAAGAGTTTGCGCGTCCTTGGGAGGCCATTTTGGAAGCACGCGATACAACCAGGAACGCACATGGAAGGAACTGTTGACACCCGTCAGAATGGGATGAGAAGCGGCGTCCGGAATCACGCTGACGTCCGTACTGGCCTGGTGGCCAAAATGAGTGTGTCCATCTGCGCCCCAGCCCGGCGGAGTACCGAACACTTCCGCTCCCCAGCGATTCCATGCTTCCAGCGCATGTCCTTTCGGATAGTTGAACGAATGGGAAGTGGTGCGGAAGCCCATGACCGGTTTGCCCGACTTCACATAAGCGGCGATCGGAGCAAGCTGGTTCTCCGGCAGACGCCGCCACCGCAAGTAAAAGACCGCCAGGTCGGCAGTGGCAAGAACCTCCAAGCCGGGTATGTTCTCCTCCGCGTTCTGATCGGGATGCGACTTCAGTACGGTGCAGCGGAACTTGTAATGCTTCGTCAGTTCCACGGCCAGAAGCGGCAATGTCTGCTCGCCGCCGTACTCGTGGTCGCCGCACACGAAAACGACATGCGGCTCTCCGGCGGCGCTCAACGGCGTCAGTGCGCCCGCTGCGGCGGCGATAGCGCTCCGTCGGGTCAATTTCGTCTCTTGCATGCCCCCATCTTATCGCGCTTCCTCCGGCGGCAGTGTGATAAAAAGGATAGCTATGTTACGCCTTGCCGTTTCTTCTCTCTTACTGACGGTCTTCCTTCTCCCCGCTAATGGGCAAGCGCCCGCGCCGCGCAAGAAAAAGCTTCTCGCCATCGGCGCGGTGAAAGGGTTCCAGCACGATGCCGTTTCCCACGGCATGGCTACCCTCTGGAAAATCGGGCAGGAATCCGGTCTGTGGGATACCTACATTCGCACAGACACAGAGCTGTTGACGAAGTCGAAGTTGGGTGGCAACGCGAAGAACCTCGATTATTTCGACGCGCTCTTCTTTTACACCACGGGCGAAATCGATCTTTCCGACCAGCAAAAGAAGGACCTGTTGAGTTTCGTGAAAGAGGACGGCAAAGGATTTCTGGGATCCCACAGCGCCGCCGATACCTTGTATAAATGGCCGGAGTACGGCGAGATGATCGGGGGGTATTTCGATCTTCATCCGTGGAATCAGGTTGACGCCACAGCCATCGTCGAGGATGGGGCGTTTCCCGCCATGCGGCACTTTCCGCCACGTTTCGTGATTAAGGATGAAATCTACCAGTTCAAGGAGTACTCGCGGGATCGTGTGCGTGTTCTGATGAGCATGGATGCCGATAAGGTCGATTTGACGAAACGGGGCGTGCACCGCGCCGACAAAGACTTCGCGTTGACCTGGGTGCGGAACTACGGGAAAGGGCGTGTATTCTACAGCGCGTTGGGCCATCGCGAAGACGTGTGGGACCGCAAAGACATTCAGACCATGTGGTTGGAAGCCGTCAAATGGGCCATGGGGTTGACACAGGGGACGGCGACGCCGCGCCCGAAGGCTTCCAACTGAGAGTCACTTGCAACTGGACGCTTGACAGAAACGTCTTGTAGTAGCAATACTAGTTCTCCATGCAACTCAGTAGCAAGAAGAAGGCGCGGCGTTCCACAAAGCCGGCTCCCTTAACCCTTGCCGAGCTGCAACGGGGGGAATCGGCCATTCTGGAATCTCTTGATGTAGACCAGCCGGTTCAGCGCCGACTGATGGAGCTTGGTTTTCTCCCCGGACATGTGATTTCCGCCGGCCGCAGCGCACCCGGCGGCGACCCTCGAGTCTTCCTTGTCGATGGGTCCGAGGTGGCGCTCCGCCGCGAAACTGCCTGCCAGCTGCGCATTCGCCGTTCCAAATAGGAAACCGGAAGTGCCGGTATTGCAGATCTGTCCTCCCGCCGATCCCGAATAGTTCTATTCTCACATCTGCTTAGTACTGGTGGAGTGGGCCTTTGCGGGCTCCAATGCCGCCGGGAATGCCACGAATTGTGGTTTTCCCGACAGTCTTTTGCCGCAGAAAGACCCCTTCGAGGCATGGGTACTGCCCTCCGTAACATGTTGATTTAAATAATGAAACATGTTCCTTACGGCTAGATAGGATCTCTAACGTAACAGTACTAATGATTCTCGACGAATCCACTTAGATCTAGGACCATTTTTCAGTTCCACTAGTCCTTTAGGTTCATGCTCCAAGCGTGGACACCTGAGATGCTCATTCAGGTGATAAACCACATGAAACCACTGCTTTGGATAACGATGCTTTTGGCGACCGCTTCTTCCAGCTTCGCCACAATTATTAACATTCTCGACCCCGGCGGCTACGGAGGCTCTGCTCCAGGCGCTGCCGCAAACAACGGCGATGTCAAGGGGCTGCTTAGCAACTTTGACGTCGAAAAACTTGTGATCGATACGGGTACTGGCTTGCCAGGCACGATCGTCACGGTATCCGCTTTTCTCAACTTCAATGGCGGCGTTGCCACCACAGCCGGCGGCTACCTGACCCAAGGTATCGTCGTCGGAGGCGGCTTCCCCACACTGTACGCGGCCGACGTTTTGATTTCAAATGGCGCCAGCAAGTGGGCCATTCCTCTGACGAATCACGTCTTCGCCACTCCGGGTGATGCCATGTTGGCCGGCCATGTCTACTCCGTACCCAGCTTCAAGGATTCAATGACAGTTGTGGGATTCATCCCCGGTGGAAACTACAACCCGTTCAACCTCGTTCACGGTCAGTCTGTTGGTGCGGTTGACTTGACCGCAGCCAACGCCGGTGGAGTCACCGCGTTGGGCGGCGCGAAATTCCAGGTCGATATGTTGTTCATCACCGCGGATGCGGCTTTCATGGCCGCGCTCGGTAGTGGTGTCACCACTTTCGAATACAACTCGGCAACCTGCGCAAACGATCTGCTCAGCGGCGGCGGTGGCGCTCCTCCTCCTCCTCCGGGTGGCGTACCGGAACCGGCGAGTTTGGCTCTGCTCGGTGCTGGTCTAGCCGGCCTCGGTCTGTATAAACGCCGGAAACAGTAGATCCGGAGTTGCGTACCTCATCGTTATCCAAGCCATTGCGGGCTCCTTCCGTGGGGCCCGCATTCATGCGGAAACGGTCCAAGTAGCTGATACGAAAAGACGTATCATGGGGTACTAAAACAGGGTACCAGTACAAGCCCGGTCTTGTTGAGTACTTGGTTCTAGCACTAAATGTATGGGTTGCTAGTACCTTTGGTCTATGTCGTAGTACGTTCGTACCTGTGATTCTAAGCCTCAGGTAGGTATTCGTACATGAAACTATTTGCGTGGATCGCCTTAGTAGCACTCGCCGCGTTTAACGCCTCCGCCGCCCCTCTCGTCCTCCCGGACGTCTACGGTGGTCAATTTCCCGGTGCCGCAGCCAACAATGGCGACGTCAAAGGACTTCTCAGTTTCTTTGACATTGAGAAACTTGTGGTGGATACCACGAGCTTCGCACCAGGCGGCGTTGTCACAATATCAGTCTTCCTCAACATCAACGGTGGAGTCGCGAGTTCTGCCGGCGGATACCTCACCCAAGGAATGACGGTTGGCGGTGGTTTCCCAACCCTCTATGCCGCCGATGTCTTGATCACCAACGGCGTCAATAAATGGGCAATTCCACTGACGACTCACGCCCTTGCTCCCGGGCAAGGGGCAGATACGATGACGCCTGGGAAGCTCTACTCCGTCGCCGCGTACAAGGATTCCGCATCCGTCGTCGGTGTCATTCCCGGCGGAAACTATAACCCGGCAAACAATGTTTGGGGAAATTTTGTTGGCGCAGTGGATCTGACTGCCGCGAACGTCGGCGCAGTCTCCGCGCTTGGCGGCAGCCAATTCAAAGTGGACATGGCGTTCATCACAAACGGCAGCGCCAGCGCGACGGCATTCATGGCGGCTTTGGGCAGTGGCGTCACTACGTATGAGTTCAATGCCGCCACATGCGCCAACGATTTGCTAAACGCGGGCGGAGGCGCGCCTCCCGGCGTTCCGGAACCTGCTACGTTCGCGCTGCTTGGCTTTGGTTTGGCAGGGCTTGGGCTATACCGCCGGCGCGCAGCAAATCGCTAATCACGCGGGTGCCGGCTGCAAACTCCCGCTCTCTGGATAACAGACTGAGCACGAGAAAATTCCCGTGCTCAAAATCGTAGAAAAAACCCGGCTGAGCAAGAATGTCGTGGTCCCTGAGTAAAGTGAGGGTGAATTCGCCATCATCCACATCATCAGGCAGCGGAAGAATGGCATACCAGCCTCCTTCGACGCTGAACGGCGTCAATACGGATTGCAGCAAACCTAAATTGCGTGACGTCCGTTCCTTGATTTGGCGTTGCATTTTCCGGCCTTCCTCCAACAGTGCCGGCAAAGCAAGCTGAATTGGGGTGGAGACGGAAAGATAAGTATCGGCGATCATCTCCAGCCGCTCCATTGCTTCCTTGCACTGCCTGGCGGGACCCTGCACGATCATCCACCCCGCCTTTAACTGAGGAAGTCCCGCCGATTTGGAAAGTCCTCCTAGTTGGAACACGATCGAGTGTTCGGCCACTGCTGCCCAACTTTCAAAATCCCGCCTTTCGAAAGCGTAATCGAAGAACACTTCATCGCTGATCAGCGCGAGACTGTGCGCGCGGCAGATGCGTCTCAGCTCCGTAACTTCATCCGGGCGAATGTAGGAGCCCGTGGGATTGTTTGGATTCACAACAAGAATGGCGCGGGTTCGAGCGGTGATGGCCGATTCCAGCGAAGCCATATCGATGCGCCATCTTCCGTCATAGCGGATGGAGTACGGGCGCTGTTCCACGCATTCCAACCCGGCCAGAAACTCAAACAGCGGATAGGACGGCTGCGGGATGAGCACCTCATCGCCGGGGTCGCAGAGGAGTTTGAATAAGTAGCTATACGATTCGCTGCTGCTGGCCGTCACCAGAACTTGCTCCAGGGAAACGCCATGTTCCGCCGCAACAGCCTCGCGCGCCGAGGGTAGTCCCAAGGGGGAAGGTTCGTACAACAGCGCTTTCGGATTTCTCAAAGCGTCCAGCAAACGTTCGGGATACTCGAACCCGGCGCGGGTGGGATTCGATTCGGTGAGATCCAGAATATTGCGCCCGGATTTTCGCTGGGCATCGAGGAGCAGTGAAAACTCGCTCGACTCCAGTGACCAGCCGGCGCGCCGCGAAAACACCTATACAATCCTGCCGATGGCCGTTTGCCCGACATCGACGTTAATGGTTTCTCCCGTCATTGCCGTCGCGTCAGCGGCCAGAAAAACGGCTGCCGCGCCGAGTTCTTCCGGCGATGCAATTCTTCGCAGCGGCGATGTCTTCTCCGCTTCATCAAACGCTTCCTGGGGCCATCCGGCGAATCGGGTGCGCACGAATCCCGGCGCGATGGCATTCACGCGAATCTCAGGAGCCAGCACGCGGGCGAAGGATTTCGTCATGGAAATCAGTCCGGCCTTGGAAGCGGCGTAAACAATGGAACTTCCTTGTCCGCTATAGGGAGCGATGGAAGAGATGTTGACAATGGAGGCCCCGGCCTGTTTGCGCAAGTACGGCGCGGCGGCGCGCATGCAATAGAACGGCGCGCGCAGGTTTGTGTTGAGCGTGCGGTCCCAGATTTCCTCAGTGAGGTCGTCGAGTTGCGCGTGAGGAGTGCGCTTGCTCCATCCGGCATTGTTCACCAGGACGTCGATGCGGCCGTACCGCCGTTCCACTTCCACGAACATCGCCTTCACCGCCGCTTCATTGGTGACGTCCGTTTGAAAGGCGATGGCATCGCCGCCAGCGGAGCGGATTGCCGCGGCGGTTTCTTCCGAGGCGTCCTTCGAACTGGCGTAGTTCACGACAACCAGCGCTCCTTCGGCGCCAAACTGCCCGGAGATCCCGCGGCCGATTCCGGTACCGCCGCCCGTCACTATGACCACTCGACCTTTCAGCTTCATCGGCTCCTCTTATCTTGGATTGTCACGCAACTGCACCTTTTCGTAGATGTCTTTGGTCTGATCGAGGCCTGCGAATAGGACTCCGGGCAGCGTCGCCGAGGCGGTGCCCGCGGCAACACCCCAGCGCAGCGCGTCGGCAAAATCTTCTTTGCGCCGCATCGCCAATGTGAAGGATGCCGCCAGAGCGTCGCCCGCCCCGATGGGCGACACGACATCCACGCGCGGCGGAATCGCTTCGATGAGTTGCCCTTCTCTCGCCCCAACGCATCCTCTGCTGCCCAGCGAAAGCACCACCATTTGCGGACCCATCATGCGGATACGTTCTGCCGCATCCAACATTTGGATGCGCGTCAACAACACCTTGTTGAGCAGCCTCTCCGCTTCCTGCTGGTTCGGGGCAACCACGGTCGGTCCAGCTTCCAGGCCCGCCTCCAACGCTTCGCCATCCGTATCCAGCAAGGTGTTCACGCCCAATGCTTTTGCGGTGTCAATCAATTTCGCGTAGAATTCCGCCGGCATTCCCGGAGGCAGGCTGCCGCACAACATCAACCATTTCGCTTGCGGCAAGAATCGCCGCAGCGCATCCTCCACCGCGGCCTGCTCCAAATCCGTAAGAGCGTACCCCTTCTCATTCAATTTGATGGTGAGCCCGTGCTTGTCGGAAATGTTCATGTTGACGCGCGTCGGCGCGGCAATCTTGACTGCCTCCACAGGGAATCCGCAGACGCCAAGCATCTCCTGCAGCCGCTCGCCGGTTTCGCCGCCGGCCGTTACGATAGCCGCCGTCTTTCCGCCAAAGGAGTGAATGACGCACGAGTTGTTCAACCCGCGTCCGCCGGCCGATTCGTGGATGTCCGTGATGTAGGCGCGGTCCTCGAACACCAGTTGATCCGCCATGATATTGCGGTCGATAGCCGGGTTGACGGTGAGTGTCAGAATCAAGCGCGGTCCCTCGCCAGAACTTTTGCGCCAAGAACTCCGCCCAGTGTCGGAAAGATTGTGAACATGACAAACAACATGACAAGAGCCATGATTAGGATCGTCCCCAAGCCCACGGGATTCTGCAGCATCTGCAGAAATTTCTCCACGTCCGCGCCGCTGCCCATGCGGGTTTCCAAAATCTCGCGATAGAACGAATCAAAACCGCCGCGGCTGCTGATGGCGATGATGCTGATGGTAAAGAAAACCGTGGCAATGGCAAAACTGAACACGCCGGTGATCCAGCCCATGCGCGCGCCGGCGACAATGGACATCTGCTGGCCCGTGCGCCGGATGTAGAGGAACACCGCGAGAAACCCCGCCAGAATCAGCGACAGGAGCAGCCACAGGCCTTGCGGCGGAATGGGCAATTGGCCCAGAACGGAACCAACCATCGCCGTGAGAAACGCCGTGCGGACGGCAATGCCGTTGTGGAAATTGATCTCCAAAGGAAGCTGCGGCTCCGGCGGCGCGGCGATGGGAGCGACGGCCTCGATCGGCTCTTCCTCCACCATCACTGGCGGATCGAATTGCGGTTTGCCGCATTTATGGCAGAAACGGGCGTCCGGTGGAAGCGCGACTCCGCAAGTACAGAATGAGGCCACATAACAAGTATATCGAGTGTGTTAAGTTCGATGAATTCATGTCCTCTCTCACTCTCTGGGTATTTTCCAATCCTGCCGCCAGTTATCTGAAGCTTCTGGAGCAGCTTCCTGCGGAAACGAACATCGTCACCGGCAATACGGACGAGCTGTTCCACAGCGCGCCTGATCCGGATGCCGTCATGATCGGTTTCGGACAGGGCGCGCTGCTGCAAAAGCAATGGCCGCGTGTCAGCCGCGCGCGCTGGCTGCATTCGTTTTCCGCGGGATTGGAAACCACGCTCTTTCCGGAATTGGTGGAAAGCAGCATTCCCATGAGCAACGCGAAGGGCGTTTTCGGACGCTCCCTGGGCGAGTTTGCCATTGCTTCCGCGCTCTATTTCGCGAAAGATTTTCGCCGCATGATGCGCAGCCAGCAGGAGGGCAAGTGGGATCCCTACGACGTGGTCGAGTTGACGGGAAAGACGTTCGGGATTGTCGGCTACGGCGGCATCGGGCGCGAGGCCGCCCAGCGCGCAAAGGCTATGGGCATGCGCGTCCTGGCCTTGCGGCGTCATCCGGAAAAGTCGGCGGACGATCCGCATATCGATGCCGCTTACGGCATGGACGCGCTGGATAGCCTCATCGAAGCCAGCGACTATCTTCTGGTAGCCGCACCCAATGCGCCCGGCACGCAAGGCATGATCGGCGAGAAGCAGTTTTCTAAAATGAAGCCGGATGCCGTGGTGATCAACCTCGGCCGCGGCCCTGTGATTGCTGAAGATGCGTTGATTCGCGCGCTGGAGCAGCGCCGCATCAAAGGCGCGGCGCTGGACGTGTTTGATGTCGAGCCGCTGCCGGCGGGCCACGCCTTCTACAGGCTGGATAATGTGCTGTTGTCTCCGCATTGCGCCGATCATACGCCGGGGTGGATGGACGAATCGATGCAGTTCTTTGTCGAGAATTTCCACCGCTTCGCAAACGGCGAGCCGTTGCAGAATCTGGTGGACAAGAGGCTCGGATACTAGATGTCCGTTTCGTACGCGGACGTGGAACAGGCGGCTTCCAGAATTGCGCCGCACATCAACCGCACGCCCGTGATGACCTCGCGTACGTTGGACGACAGGTCGGGCAAACGCGTTTTCCTGAAGTGCGAAAACTTTCAGCGCGGCGGATCGTTCAAGCTGCGCGGAGGCGTCAACTTCCTGTTCTCCATGTCCGATGACGATGTGCATCGCGGCGTGGTCGCCTTCTCGTCTGGAAATCATGCGCAAGCCGTGGCGATTGCGGCGGGACTTCGCGGCTCGTCGGCCACCGTCGTGATGCCGGACGACGCGTCGAAATCGAAGGCGGAAGGCGTGCGCGCCTACGGCGGAAGAATCATTTTCTACAACCGGTTTCGTGATGATCGCGAGGCGATTGGCCGCAATCTTGCCGCGGAAACCGGGGCCACGTTGGTTCCTCCCTTTGATCATCCGTGGATCATCGCCGGGCAAGGCACCGCCGCGCGCGAAATGCTCTCAGAGACCGGACCGTTGGATGCAGTCGTCACGTGTGTCGGCGGCGGAGGACTGCTCTCGGGCAGCGCAATCTCCGCGCATGCTCTTCACCCATCGACGAGAGTATTCGGCGTGGAGCCCGCGCTGGCAAACGATTGGGCCTTGTCCATGGAAGCCGGACATCCCGTGGCGATTCCACCCTCCACGACCATCGCCGACGGCCTGCGCTCCCCGCAGCCCGGAGCGATTACTTTTCCGATTGTGCGCAAGCTGGTGGAGAAAATTATCCTGGTGACGGAAGAAGAGATCCTCGACGCCATGCGATTCCTGCTGTTCAGAATGAAAATTCTGGTGGAACCAAGCGGGGCCGTCTCGGTGGCAGGCGTACTTTCCGGCAAGCTGCCTGCGGAGATCCGCAGCGTGGGCGTGATCGTATCGGGCGGCAATGTCGATATGGAAGTGGTCCGGTCGTTGTGATCTATTTGGCTGTCGCGCCACCGTCGATCACCATGGTCGTACCCGTCACGTAAGACGATTCATCGCTGGCAAGAAACAGCGCCGCTCCGGCAATCTCCTCCGGCTGTCCAAGATAGGGCAGCGGTTGCGTCGCTTTCAAACGAGCCATATGTTCTTCGCTCTTCCAGAAGTACTCGCTGAAATCCGTTTGAATCAGCCCGGGACAGATGGCGTTGACGCGAACCTTGTGTTTGCCGAACTCAATTGCCCAGATGCGCGTCATCATGATGAGACCGGCTTTGGTGAAGCTGTAGGTCAAACCGCCAGGCTGCGGCCGCATGCCGGCGATGGAAGCGAGATTGATAATGGATCCGCCTGTTCCGCGCGCGATCATCTTCGGGACCAGTAACCGGATCAACCGATGGACGGAAAGTACATTCACTTCCATCGTCTTCAGAAGCGCCTCATCGCTGACTTCCAACGCCGGACCCTGCCCGATGTTGGTGGCACTGTTGTTGACCAGAATGTCGATGGGCCCGAAGAGTTTTTCCGCTTCCTCCACCAAGGATTGCAATTGATCGGCGCGTCCGACGTGGCATTGTACGGCGTCGACTTTGCCCGGGAGTCCCGCACACTCTTTGACCGCCGCTTCGAGGCTCTCCATCTTGCGGCTGGCAATGACGACATTCGCGCCGGCCTCGGCGAAACGTTTGGCGATCGCCTTGCCGATGCCGCGCCCGCCACCGGTTACGATGGCAACTTTTCCGTCCAGTCTAAAAGACATATTCAACCACCTGTTGTGGGGTCAGGTCTCCAGACCTGCCGCGGGATCTCCAGATCCCGCCGCTCTTCCGAGTTTCGATTTCTGCCGGCGGAGGCGGTCTGGAGACCGCCTCGCAGACCTGGAGGTCTGCCCCACCGAGCAGATTCTAGAGAGTAGTAGTACAAATCTACGCTTTGCCTCCGGAACGCGACGCCTTCCGGAACACATTGCGCAAACCGCGAACGGCGCGGTCTACTTCGCGCTCCGCAATCGTATAGGGGGGAAGCATGCGCACCACCGTGTCGTGCGTGACATTGATGAGCATCCCTTCCGCCATCGCGTCGTTCACGAAATGTTTGCACGGGAAATCGATATCGAGGCCCAGCATCAGCCCTTGTCCGCGCACTTCCTTCACGAAGGGAAATTTCTGCGCCAGGTCACGCAGCTGATCCTGGAAGTAGGCGCCGACTTTGCGGATGTGCGGCAGGTACTCTTCCAGCAGGTAGGTGCATTCCAGCGCCACGCGGCAGGCAAGCGCGCCTCCTCCAAACGTCGACCCGTGCATTCCCGCGGGCAGACACGACGCCGCGCGCTCGTTGGTCAGAATCACTCCCATTGGAATTCCAGCACCCAGCGGCTTGGCGGCTACGGCCACGTCGGGCATCACAGCCTGGTCATTCAATTGATAGGCAAAGTAGGTACCAGGCCGTCCGACGCCGCACTGAATCTCATCCAGCACCAGCAAGGCGTTGTGCCGGTCCGCCACTTCGCGCGCAGTGTGGGTCATCGCTTCGCCGATGGGATAGATGCCGCCTTCCCCTTGAATCAATTCGAGGAAAATACCGGCCGTGTTTTCGTTCACAGCCGACCGCAAGGCCTCCGGGTCATGCCGTGGAACAAACGTCACGTGCGGAATCAACGGCTCGAAATCCTTCCGGTACTTAACTTGACCGGTCAGGGCAAGCGCTCCCGTGCTGCGTCCATGAAAGGAGCTCTCCAGCGTGATGATGTGATTCTTGTGAGGCGAGATCCGGTTGCCATGCGCCTTTACGATTTTCAAAGCGCCTTCGTTCGCCTCCGTTCCGGAGTTACAGAAGAACGCCCGTTGCAAGCCGCTCATCATGCACAGCCGCTCGGCGAGCTTCGCCTGATACTCGCCATGATACAGGTTGGAGCAATGAATCATCTTGCCCGCCTGTTCGCGAATGGCGCGCACGATTCTCGGATGCGCGTGGCCAAACGCGTTCACACCAATTCCGCTGAGCAGATCGAGGTAACGCTTGCCTTCCACATCCCACACGTAGCAGCCGCGTCCGCGCTGCAGTACCAGCGGATAACGAGCGTACGTCTGCATCACGTACTGCCGGTCCAGGTCCATGATCTGCTGCGCGACGGAAAGCGCGGGCTCTGTTTCGGTCATCACTTCCATTTTTTAAGTGTATCGGACTGTGGGGCAGGTCTCCAGACCTGCGGCGGGATCTCCAGATCCCGCATGGCATCGCAAGATGCCATCGGCTGCATCGCAGCCGCTTCGGAGAGTACGAATACTTCCGGCAGAGGCGATCTGGAGATCGCCTCGCAGGTCTGGAGACCTGCCCCACACATCTTTGGAAGATTTCAGAGAGTAGTAGTACACAGCAGCACAGAGTGCAGAGTTGGTCAGCGGGATTGGAAAAACGCGTCGATGTTTTTGATGTTCGCCTTGGCTTCGGCGGCTAGCTCTAAGTCAGGATTGATGCTGATTGCGTCGCTGAAGTTTTTGCGCGAGGCTACCAATAGTCCCGCATCCCCCGTTGCCACGGCCTGCTTCATATAGCTCAACGCCAACGCGTGGTGCGCGTACGGATCGCCTTTATCGAAGGACAACGATTTCTGGCAGTAGGTGATGGCGTTGTCGTAGTGGTTCAACTTCATCTCGCAATTGCACAATCCAAAGTAGGCGAGGCTGCGCAGTTCGCGCCACACATCGGTCGTCCCGGCCCGCTTCTTGCGAAAAAACTTGAAGCCTATGGCATAGTAGCCGAGCTTCTGCATGGCGTTACTTTCGAAATAGCTGAGCTTCAGATACGCCTGATACTCGGGAATGGCATCGGCGAACTGCACCTTCATTCGCAAGCCCTCGGCGAGCCAAAAATGCGCTTCCGCATTGTTCGGAGCAACGCGAATGGCGTTTCGCGCCGCATCAATCGACTGATCGTAAGCCTCCTTGATGCGGAACGCCTGGGCCAGCAGATACCACGCCATTCCGCTGTTTGGGTCGCGTTGCACCACGGCGTTCAACATGCGAATCGCCTCGTCCGTGCTGCCCGTGTCAAACAACATGCCGCCATAGGTGGCGCGCGCTTCGGTGTAATCGGGATCCAGTTCCAATGCTCTCTGAAAATACTTAGTGGCCTGCTCGTACTCATTCAAATCACGATACGAACGCGCCAGGAACATCGCCGCCTGACTGTAGGTGGGATCGATGGCGAGGACATCCTTGAAATCGGCGACGGCCCGGCGATAATCCTCCGGGCCCTTGGCTTTTTCGTAGCGCTCCACCGCCGGATCGAATTTGTCCAGCGCCGCTTTAGGGCGGCGTCTGGGGATCATCATCTTGATGTTCACCGTCGTGTCCTGACCCGGGTAGACCATCTCTTCGCGTGGTCCGTCGGGCTCATAGCCCATGCGCACTCCCTTGACTTGATGCACGCCCGGAGTGAGACCGGGAATCGACAGCGGCGTTCCTTTATTCGCCACGCCCTGCGATTTTCCGTCTAGAAACACCTCGACGTTGTCCATGTTCGTCATGAACACCAGCCGTCCGAATTTCGGTTCCGGCGGCTTGCCGGTAGTAGCGCCGGAAGGATTGTACCCAAGCAACATCGCATTGTCGAAACTGCCGCCCACCGTGGGATTCTGCCGTCCGCCGCTTGCGTCGCGCACATTGCGCTGCACGTAGGCGGTCAGTTCATCGGCCGTGACAATGCCGTCCTTGGATTCGTCCGCCTCTCCTTCCATCCCTTTGATGACGTAATAAGTGAAGATGCCGTGTCCGCCGCCCCATTCCGGGCTTTCGAAAGATTGTTCGCGGTCACGGCTGGCGGTCAATGAATACAGCGAACGGTTCACATCGAGCAGGCGCGTGTTGATGGTGCGCACATCCGTGTCCGAGGTCACCGCGCCGCTGTGGCAAGCATCGGTCAGCAGCACTTTCCACTTTCCTTTGATTTTTGAACCGAACGCCGCTCCCAGATCTTCGGTGGAATAGCCGGTGCGCGACGGGTTCTTCATATCGAAATCCGAAGGCGCCAGATAGACCTTGCCGTTGAAGACAAATCCGTGGCCCGCAAAGTAGATGAGCACGCGATCGTCTTCCTTGCTCACCGAGGGCAACCATTCCTCAAGCTCCTTACGGACGTTGGCCAATGTGGCTTTCTCGCCCACCAGCTTGTGCACGTTTTCCGCGCGGAAATTGCCGCCTTCCTTGCTGATCAGAATGGAGTACACCGCTTCGGCATCGCGTTCGGTGAACTTGAGCTGCAGCTTGCTTTCCAGATTCTTGTATTGCGATACGCCGATGACCAGAGCGTAACTGCGCGGTACGGCAACTTTTCCGGACATAGGCTTGTCGATGGATTCGTCCACCTCGAATCTGAGATCGCGCGCCTTCTTTTGCGGCGGCGCTTGCGCAGCCCCGGCGGCGTTGGCAACGAAGAGAATGGAGAGTAGGATCTTTCGCATGGCCAGCCCCTATTTGTGCGCCAACCGGAACTCGTACACCACGGGACCGCTAAGCGGAACCGGCGACGAAATCAGGCTGCGGCTATCTTTCTTCTGAAATACGAGTTCCGGGTCCTTGGCGGGCGCGGAGTTTCTGATATTGTCCGGCAACTGCGCCTTGTCAGGAACCGCTTGCGGGCCGGCATTACTGTCGACACATGCGCCTCGGGCGCGAAAAACGGCATCGTCACAGCGCGGCGTCAGCGTTGAGGCGGCGGTCGATCCTGGAGCCGGCGCTGACGGTAAAGGCGTGTATCTGGTTTCGGATGCCGCGCCCGGATGGATGACCCAATAAATGATGTCGTGTCCGGCGGGACCTTCGATGCGAAACGATCCGTCGGTGGAGGGGATCACGTACTCCTTGCCGGACTGAACCCGGTTCGCCAGACCCGTGTCTTCGCGCGGGAAGAGTTGAGAATACGTTCCGCCCGTGCCCTGATTCATCACGTAGAGATTCCCCGCGAAGTTCGCCTTAAAGCGGAAGCGCACCAGGTCGCCGTTGCTGAAGATGGTCCCCGGATCCACAACGCGCCACGCGTTGCCGACCTTGCGCTCCAGAGTCATCTCCATCTTGTGCGGACCTTGCGACATCGACTTGGTCTGCGCGGAAAACGCAGGGGCGGCGAGAGCGGCAAGCAACAGAATCCGGTTCATACTGGCGCTCCTTAGTTGTGTGCGAACTTGATGTCGGCGATGATCCGCGCATCGGGCCGGCCGCTTTTGTCAACCACGTAGACCGCGGCTTCGCGGAACTCCACTGCCGCACGCGTCTCATCCACTTTCTCAAAGACCAGATCGCGCGCCATCACTTGTGTGCGAAGCCGGCCTACCAGCGCATCGTCGATGGGGGATATGTTCTGCGCCAACATTGTGCCTTTGGGCATCTCCTGCTTCGGCGCCGGTGCTGCCTTTGCCTTCGCAGGCGGAGGAGCCGACCCTTCTTCCGGCGCCTGTTTGCCGCGATTCAAGTCATAGATGAGTTTGTCCAGGTCGGCCACCGGTTTGCGGGAAAGAACCAGAAACAGTCTTTCCTCACCAGGCTTGCTATCCAACGTCCATTGCGCGTTCGTGCCGGGAAGCAGTTGTGCCTCGCCGGCCTCGACGCGATTGTCGCCGCCGTTGATCTTCTTCGAGGGAAACAGAACATCCCAATTCCCGCTGCTGCCCTTGGCCACGATGTAGAGGTGACCGGCTTCGTTGCTTTCCACCTTCACGCGAATCTTGTCGCCCGTTTGGAAGACGGCGTCAGGCGAAGCTTCGTCCCAGGAGGAATCTTCGTTGCGCTTCATGATGGCGTAGCGGAGGCCCAGCGGGCGGCCGCCCGAATACTGAGCTGTAACCAGCCGCACCTCTTTGTCCGATTGGTACTCCTTGGGAGGCGGGACATTCTTGGGAGGTGCGGCGGGGACAGCCGCGGCGACCGTTTTCGCCGGTCTTGGAGTCAGCTTCGCAGCCGTCGGCGTACCCACGGGCTTCGCCGCCGACCCGGAGGACTGAACGACAGTAGCGCCAGCCGGCGTGTAGAACAACTCGCGGGCGGTCATTTCGGGCTTCTGAGCTTGCACGCATGTTGCCGCCAGGGCGAATGCGGCTAACACAAGACGATACGATTTCATGGATTAACTCCTCCCTCAACTATAAAGGTGCAATCGGTGAAAGAAAACCCTCATTTACAATATGACGGTTGCCGCCCTGGCAAAATGCGCATACAATTGGGGCATACCGCTATGCGAGCAAGGAGTTTGAAGAAGATGGCTTTGCCTACGGATTTCGAACCAATGGCTCCTGAAAGTCTTCATGATCGGATGGCTGGGAAGCTTGGTGTTGGCGGCTTTCGAACCAGCCACGAGCTTGTCGCTGTAGTCGAGCGGCTCTTGCCTGCCACCGCAATCATGTCATTGGTTAGCAGCGGGTTAACCGACACAGAGGTCTATCAACTGATTATTCCGCGAAGGACGCTCAGTCACCGGATCGCCAGAAAGCAGCGGCTTTCAGCCGAGGAGTCGGATAAGGCGGTTCGTGTGGCAAGGATCACGGCAATGGCAGAGGAAGCTTTCATTGATTCCGAAAAATCCTGGAGGTGGCTGCGCAAACCGAAGCGAATCTTCGGCGGCAGAAAGCCCATCGATATGCTGGCAACAGAGGCTGGCGCGCGGCTAGTTGAAGAGATGCTGGTCCAGTTCCATTACGGCATGACTGCGTGATTCTATGGCGTGTCAGCAATCATCCGAACCTGGATGGCACGGGAGGATTGCGGGCGTCAGGGCGCTGGCACACACAGGGACGCCGCATCGTTTACTGTGCGCTTAACCCTGCAACCGCCCTTGTTGAGGTAATGGTCCATCTTGAGATCGACGCTGAGGATCTACCGGAGTCTCTTCAGTACCTGGAGATCGATGTGCCCTTATCGGTATCCATGGAAACGTTAGACGTTGGCTCGCTCGGCGAAACGTGGCAATCGAGGTCCGAGGTAACCAGGCGGGCCGGTGACGAATGGCTGCGTTCCGGCCGGACGGCTCTCTTACGTGTACCCTCTGTCGTCGTGCCGGCAACTTGGAATTTTCTGATTAACCCACTGCACTCCGAAAGTTCTCTCATTCACGTCCTGAGGGTTCACCAGCATTCGCTTGACCGGCGACTAACGCGTTAACGGTAGAGCAGGATCCCCACCGGAATCACCAATAGCAGCGCGATGGTCGTTGCCACCACGTGGCCCCACCAGATGTGCCGGTAAGCGTTTGAGTGCGTCAGCCCCGTGACCGCAAGCGATGTGATGACGACGCCGTTGTGGGGAAGCGCATCGAATGCGCCCGCCGACATTACCGAGATGCGGTGCACCAGGTCAGGGCTGAGCCCCAGTGCCAGATACTTGGGGACGATGGTTTCCATGATGATCCCCAAACCGCCCGACGCCGACCCGGAGATGGCGGCCATGATGTTGGTGGCGATGGAGAGCGAAATGATGGGATGGCCCGGCAGCGACAGCAGCCACGCGCTGACGCTTTGAAAGCCCGTGGTGGCCGCGATGGACATTCCATATCCCACGTCGGCGCACGTATTGACGATGGGGACCACCGTGTTGACCGCGCCGCGATTCAGGGTTTCCAGCAGATTTGCATAGCGGGTCCAAAACAGCGCGATGCAAACGCCCGTCGCCGCCGTCATCGCCACCAGGACGTCCAATTTCACAACGTTCAGCAGCACAATCAAAGTAGCGGGAGGCAGCAGGCAGAGCCAGACCAAGGGTACCTCTTGTGGCTGCCCTTCGGTTTCCGGGATGCCGGCGTGGGCATGGAATCCTTCTCCCTTTTCCACGGCGCGGCGTAATGCGATTCGCAGATACCACAGGTTGAACACGACCAGAACCACCGCGCCCAGAAGTCCCAGAACCGGCGCGGAGACCGTCGACGACGCCATATACTTCGTCGGCATAATGTTGATGATGGAAGGCGTCCCGGGGATCATGGTCATCGTGATGGAGCCCATGCCGAACATGAAGGCCGCGATGAAAAGGTGCCACGGGACATTCAATTCGCGGAAAAGCGGCCGCGCAATGGGAATCACCGCGAAGATCACCACGAACAGACTAACGCCGCCGAAGGTCAGTGCCAGTGTGATGGCCGCGACTGCCAGCAGCACGTTGTACTGGCTGCCGCGTCCAATCAATTTGAGGATTCCCAAGGCGATGGATCGCGCCGCCCCGGAATCTTCCATCACCTTTCCGAAAATCGATGCGGCCAGGAAAACCAGGTAGAACTTAGAGGCATAGTTGACGAAGCCCTTCATGTACGGGCCTGTCAACAGTGGAACAATCTCCATGCCGGAGAACAGCGCCGTGACGATGACAGCCATTGGCGCAATGAGGATGATGTGCCAGCCGCGCAGCGCCAGCACTACGATGAAGAGCAGGGAAGCGACAATCCCGAGAACGCTGAAATCCATGCCGTGAAAACTCATCCCGCCTTTGCCGCCAGCCATTGCTCCAGCCTCTCCTGGCTGCGCACGTAAGGCTTCAGGCCCTTCCACAACAGTACGCTGGAGATCAAATGCGCCGTCAGCGACACGATGAGAATGGATGTTCCCACACGGCTGTCATCGCCAAAGACATAATCCGTCACCAAAGCCACGGCAGTGGGTCCCACGCCTAAGCCGATCATGTTGATCACGAACAGGTAGAGGGACCCGGCCTGCCCGCGCATGCGCGCCGGAGTCACTTGCATAATGGCCGCCGGAGCAATGCCGAACGGCGCGGCCACAAGAAACACGGTAGGCGCCAACAATGCCATCGCCAGCCGCGCATCGGGGACCAATAGATAAGCCACTCCCGTTGGTATCCACGCCAGCGCCACCATCAGGGCGACGCGCATCGCCGCATCTTTCCTCCCGCGCGCCAGCCAGCGGTCCGCCAGCCACCCGCCCCAGGCAATGCCCAACGCGCCGAACACGGCGACCAGCGTGCCGTAAATCTTTCCCGTCTCCGCCGCGGACCACCCATGAGT
>JACPVQ010000069.1 GCA_016191645.1 Candidatus Solibacter usitatus | reverse complement strand
GCTGGTCAGATTGGCCGCCATGCCGTTGACATTGTCGGTGAGGTCGCGCCACGTGCCGGCCGCGCCCGCCACTTCGGCCTGCCCGCCGAGTTTGCCATCGGTGCCCACTTCACGCGCCACGCGCGTCACTTCGGAGGCAAACGAACGCAGTTGATCGACCATCGTGTTGATGGTGTTCTTCAATTCCAGAATCTCGCCCCGCGCATCGACGGTGATCTTTGCCGACAGATCGCCATTGGCAACGCCCGTGGTCACGGTAGCGATGTTGCGCACTTGCCCGGTAAGATTGGCCGCCATGCCGTTGACGTTGTCGGTGAGATCTTTCCAGGTGCCCGACACGCCGCGCACTTCGGCCTGCCCGCCGAGTTTGCCTTCGCTGCCCACTTCACGCGCCACGCGCGTGACTTCGGAGGCGAAGGAGCCCAACTGATCGACCATCGTGTTGATGGTGTTCTTCAATTCCAGAATTTCACCGCGCGCATCCACCGTGATTTTCGCCGACAGATCGCCGTTGGCGACGGCCGTGGTCACGGTGGCAATGTTGCGCACCTGCCCGGTCAGATTGCTGGCCATGCCGTTGACATTGTCGGTGAGATCTTTCCAGGTGCCGGAAACACCCTTCACTTCGGCTTGCCCGCCGAGCTTTCCTTCCGTACCCACTTCGCGCGCCACGCGCGTCACTTCGCTGGCGAAGCCGTTGAGCTGGTCCACCATGGTGTTGATGGTGTTTTTCAATTCCAAAATTTCGCCGCGGGCGTCTACCGTAATCTTCGTGGAGAGATCGCCTTTGGCGACGCCGGTGGTGACTTCGGCGATGTTGCGCACCTGGCTGGTGAGATTGCCGGCCATGGAGTTCACGCTGTCGGTGAGCTCTTTCCACACTCCGGCCACGCCCTTCACTTCGGCCTGCCCGCCGAGTTTGCCTTCGCTGCCCACCTCCCGCGCCACGCGCGTGACTTCGCTGGCAAAGCCGCTGAGCTGATCGACCACGGTGTTCACCAGGCGCGCCGTGCGCAGAAACTCTCCTTGCAACCGCCGGCCATCCACCTCCTGCGCCATGCTTTGCGTGAGATCGCCCTTCGCCATCCCGCCCATCACGCGCGCCAGTTCGTTCACCGGCTGTACCAGGTCGGTGATCATGCCGTTTACAGAATCGAGGCACACCTTCCAGGAACCGCTGGCCCCGGGCACGCTTGCGCGCTGCCCGATCTTACCCTCCTGGGCTACGGAGTTATACACCCGCAAGAATTCACGGGTCATGTTGTCATTGCGCTCAATGACCTCGTTCATCGTGTCGTAGACCTTACCGGCCGTACCGGTCATCTCCACCGGCAGCCGGACGGAGAAATCCCCTTTGCGGAAGGCGACAAGCGCCTTCAACAACAACAGAGGCACGTCAAGCCCGGCATGATTTGTGTCTTGAGGTACAACGGGACTGATCTTCGCCATGTGGCAACTCCTCGGCGACCCAGCTTCCAGATCTCGCCATTGCGGCGAATCTCGGCCCGAATTCAGACTATGCCTAACTTCGATGCGCGTCAAGCGGAATCGCATTCCCCGGCAGCCTTGTTCGTACTACTCCTACTGGGGAGACCGGATCAAGCGAGAGGCTCGTACAAGCGGGCCACTACTTCTTCAACGCCGACAGCACGCTTGACCCATTCATCACGGAGCGCGCGAAAGAAAATAACACCAACCTCCTTCGCGAGGTAGCTTCAGCACCGGCCCCTCGAAACCTTTCTGCTGATTGACAGGTGTAAGGCAACGGGCTACAGCATGACCAGTGAAGATTCGGAACTTCCTCCATAAGAGCTTGAAGAAACTTTACCTGGAGGACAGCGCCAAAGGTCTACCACAGGATGCCGTGGACAAGCTCCGGGCGATGCTGACCTTTCTGCAGGACATGCGGGACCCGGGAACACTGCGCGCTTTCCCGCTCTGGAAGAGCTCACCAACTCACCGGGGACCGTAAGGGTGTCTGGAGCCTGCACGTTTCCCGCAACCGGCGTCTTACCTTCCAAATCAAGGACGGCGAGATATTGGACGTTGATTATGAAGACTACCGCTAAGGAGAATGCATGCGAATGCTAAACCCCGTGAGACTCTCATGCGGATGCAAAACTCCTACGACATCGCCCACACGCGCAGCCGCGCAAAGAAGATTCATGTGGAACGGTACCGGCCTGAGGCGTGATCGCAAGGACTCATCCCCGTGGCGTGGGCACTCTTGCCCGCCGTCTCGACAATCGTTCCCCTACTTCTTCAACGCCGACGTCCAGTTCAACACCACCGTGATCGGCGACGCGTTCTCCTCCGGCTCCTCCTGCGTGTTGATCAGAAACCTGCCGTCCGGCGTCACCGCATACGGCGCCCAACCGGTCGTGCGCGTATCGAACAGCGGCACGCCCACCCCCGGCTCAAATTTCGTTCCCGCCGACTTCACCGCAACGGCCATCATTTTGTTGCCCGCGATGTAGTACAGTTCCTTGCCGTCGCGCCGCCAGTAAGGCTTGCTTCCACCGGCGGTCGAGATCTGCCATTTCCCGATCCCCGCCGCCGGCGTCTGCCCCGGCACGAAGCCTTGCACGTACACCTCATACCTTCCGGATTCATCCGAACTATAGGCGATCCATTTGCCGTCGGGCGAGAACGTGGCGTCCGTCTCGTTCGCCGGAGTCGCCAGGAACGGCACCGGCTTGCGCTCACCCGCCCCTACGGTCATCGGCACAATCAACAGGTCCATCTTCTGCGGGCCGTGCTCGTCGTACATCAGGAAGCGCCCGTCCGCCGACCAATCGCTGGGATGCTTCACGAGCGCCGATTTCACCACCGCTTCCGGAGCGCCCGCGCCGCTGGCGTGCCTCACATAAATATCACCCGCGACGCCGCCGGCAGTATAAGTGAACGCCACGCGGCCGTCCGGCGCGATGGCTTGCCCCGCGTAGTCGTTGTTCTCCCCGGGATTCACGCGCGTGAAAATGGCGCGCACAGGGTCGGCCGACCAAAGATGACTTACACCCTTGGCGATTTGATCGGTCAGCACCAACTTTCCATCCCGCGCTACCTGCACGTTGGAATACGGCGCGGCGGGTCCAATCTGGCCCAACTGCTTCCCTGCCCGGTCGAACCACAGCAACCGCGATTCGTCGGCGTCTGCCCCTGTGAGATAGGCGGCGAGGCCGGCTGCCGACGCCGAAAAGGCACCCGAGGCTCTGGCGATTCCCTCCGCGATGGGAACCGCCGCGCCCGCCGGTTCCAGCCGCCGCGCATCAAATGGCAGTGCCATCAAAGAGCCATCCCGTGTAAACAGCAAGTAACCCAGGCTGGCGTCGGGAGAGGCCGCATATACAACTGAGGTGAGGTTTTCCACGCTCACCAGCTTCTTCGCGGTTTTCGCATCTGTCTTTGCATCCAGCGATGCAAGGTAGATGGTGGTATTTCCACGATCCGAACCGCGTCCCATGACCGCATAAACGAAATGCCGCCCATCCGGCAGGAAAGAAGGTGACCCCACCTGTTGCGTGAGATCGTGCGCGGCAACCGCGGCGGGAGTCCCTCCAGCCTCCGGAACCCGCATCACTTGGCCGGAGTGGCCGAATACAATGGTACCGTCCGCGGCCCACGCGCCTCCGAACATCGGCCCGGACAAATCGCAGATGGCCTGCGCCGGTCCGCCTGACACCGCAACTTTTTTCAACTTGCCCCGCGTCCCAAATCCAAGGAAACGGCTGTCGGGAGACCAAAAGATCGCAGTGGCGCCATCGGTACCGGCCAAGGCATGCGACTCCAGCGTATCCAGCGATCGAACCCAGATCCGCGACGCGCCCCCCGGGCCGCGAACCACATACGCCAGACGCCGCCCGTCCGGGGAGACGCTCACATTCCGCACAACCGCATTCTCCGGCGAGGGAATCTGGAACCGCGTCAACGGCCGTTCCAGCGGGCGTGTTGCCCGATAGTAGCCGATGCCCAACACGGCGGCCGCCAGCGCGCATACCGCCGCCGCGGCCCACGCCCGGCGCGGCGATTTCGTTGCCTTCGCGGCTGGTTCCGCCGGCGGCGTTCGCAGATCCAGCACCACGTCGCGCATGCTCTGGTAGCGTTCCTCGGGATCTTTGTTCAGGCAGCGCCGCACCAGCCGTTCCAGCGACGCAGGCGTAAACGTCTGCACGGACATCGGCGGCGGATCGGCCGACAGCACCGCGCCCAGAAGAACCGAGAAGCTCTTCCCCTGGAACGCCTTCTTTCCCGTCAGCATTTCATAGAGCACCGCGCCGAAGGCCCAGATGTCGCTGCGCGCATCGGCCTCTTTGCCTTCGAACTGTTCCGGCGCCATGTATTGCGGCGTCCCCAGCACGGTCCCTTCCGTCGTCAGCGCATTCACGATGGTGGCGTCATCCGGCCCCGGCTTCGCAATCGATTTCGCCAATCCGAAGTCCAACACCTTCACGCCATCGCGCGTCAGCATAATGTTGCCCGGCTTGATGTCGCGATGCGTCACGCCGGCGCGGTGCGCGCGGTCCAGCGCATCAGCGATTTGCAGCGCATATTGAAGAGCCTTCTCCATCGGCAGCGCCCCGCGTTCGATGCACGCCTCCAGCGTCTCGCCCTCCAGGTGCTCCATCACCATGTAGCCGCCCGCGCCTTCTTGATTCCCAATGTCGTAGAGCACGCAGATGTGCGGATGATTCAGCGAGGCCACGGCGCGCGCTTCGCGCTCAAAGCGTGCGCGCAACTCTTTCCGCCGCGCAATGTGTTCGGGCAGCACTTTTATGGCGACGGATCGATCCAGCCGCGTGTCGCGCGCCTTGTACACTTCGCCCATGCCCCCCGCGCCGATCTTGGAGACAATTTCGTAAGGACCGAGTTTCTCACCTGTGGAAAGCGCCATTGGAGTATTTCTGTTCAGTTTACCTTGTTTTGTGGGGCAGATCTCCAGATCTGCGGCGGGATCTCCAGATCCCGCATGGCCTCGCCAGAGGCCATCGGCTGCCATGCAGCCGTTTCCGGCTTTTCGATGTCCGCCGGCAGAGGCGATCTGGAGATCGCCTCGCAGGTCTGGAGACCTGCCCCACAGGCCCCACAACAAATCGCCTATTCTTATACAGCCAGTTTCCTCCACCAGATGACGACGCCTGTAATCGCCATGACCACCAGCAGCAGGCTGGAAACGGACGCCACAATCCGGCTCGGCATACCGAAAATATCTCCGGTGTGGATGGCGCGGTTGAACCGCATGACACGGTAGGCGAACGAATCCGTTTTGAAATTCAGGACCTGCAATGGCTTGCCGCTGTATTGGTCCACCACAACGCTGCTGTGAACGCTGTCGGTGACCTCTTCCGGCACGCGCATCAACACGATAAAGGATTGCTTGGGCGCGCGCGGCAGCACTACACCGTCCACCTCCGCTTCGGGTAGCTGTTGGCGCGCGATCCCGATCGCTTGATCCGTGCTGATGGGAACGGCTCCCACAACCGGGACTGAATCCGGTCCGCCGGAATGCCAGACCTGCGTGGAACCGGTGACTCTGAAAATGGCCTTGTTTACGGAGTCGAAGCTGGCCACAACACCCGTCACCGCGGCGATAAAGAGAAACACCGCCGCGTAGATGCCGGCAACGTTGTGGACATCGAAAAAGACCCGGAACCACTGGCCGCTCCATTTGATCCGCCCGCGCTTGGTGCGCCACCACAGGACCACTCCCGTGGGAACCAGGAAGCAAAGTATGAGGCCGGAGTAGTCGACAACCTCGCGGCCGATCTTGCCGAACGTGCCCCAGGATCGTGGATCCGGCGCAAGCCGCATGTGAAACTGATGGATCTTGGAGAGGATCTTCTGATTTGCGGGGACGGCGGTGTACCGGCCGAGAAGGGACGCGTCGGAAGGATTCACGAATACAGCCGCGCGCCCATTGCCGCGGGCCACCCAATTCCGCCAATTCGCGCTGCTCGCCTCGCTTGCCGAGAGTGTGACGTTTGGCTCAATGGTCAGCATGATGTGGCTGCGCGTGGGATCCTGAAAGCGCTTCGCGAACACTACCTCCGCGGGAGCAATCGCCCGATTTACCTTTTCAATGAGTTCTCCTTCGGAAAGGGGCTTGCCAGCGGCCGGAACATAGTGCAGACGGCCATTGAGCCACAACTCGGCGCTTTCTTCAAAAGCGGTGATGCTCCCCGTCACTCCGAGAATTACGAGGAAGATGGCGGCGCAGAGGCCGAGATAAAGGTGGATTTTGAGAAAAATAATTCGCATGGTCATAGTTAGAGATCGATGTTGGGGATCGATGCGATTGTACATCAAACGCGCTTGCCCACTGCTACCCGCTGTGATAGAGTCTCAAGCATTCATTGCGAAGTGAGGTTTGTGAATGCGAATGCGTTTTTGTTGCACGGGCTTGCTGGTACTGCTGATTGCCGTTTGGCAGCCGATGTTCGCTCAGGTCGATTCGGCCGCTCTCTCCGGAACCGTGACCGATCCCAGCGGGGCGATCATCACCAATGCCGCCGTGCAAGCGGCCAACCAGAACACCAACATCACCCAGACCACTCGCACGAACTCGGTGGGCTTGTATTCCTTCCCGCGGCTTTCCCCCGGTCTGTATCGCATGTCGATCAAGCACGGCGGCTTCAAGGAATTCGTCGAGACTGATTTGGTGCTCCATGTGGGCGACACCGTTTCCCGGAATTTCAAGATGGAATTAGGCTCATCGTCGGAAACCGTCACGGTGTCGGCCAGCGCAGTGCTGGTGAACACCGAGGATGCCAGCGTCGGAACCGTGGTGGAGCGGCAGGTGCTTGAGAACATGCCTTTGAACGGGCGGAGTTTCCAGGGCCTCATTACGCTGAGTCCTGGCGTGGCGACCGTGGCGCCGACGGGAATCAGCGCGGGGCAGTTCGTGGTGAACGGCCAGCGTTCGGACACCAGCGCCTTTTCGGTGGACGGCGTAAGCGCCAATGTCGGCGCCAGCGCGGCCGGCAGCCTGACTTCCAGTGGGACCGGGTCCACTCCCACCAATTCCGCCACGGGCGGATTCAATCATTTGGTGTCCATCGAAGCGCTGCAGGAATTCCGCATATCCACCTCAAACTTTGCTCCGGAATTCGGACGCTCGCCCGGCGGGCAGATTTCGCTGGTTTCCCGCGCCGGAACCAATGCCTTTCACGGATCCCTATTCGACTACTTCCGCAATACGGTTCTCGGCGCCAGCGACTGGTTTTTGAACGCGGCCGGAAGGGATCGGGGAGTGGTGCGGCAGAATGATTTTGGGGGCGTGTTCGGTGGCCCGATCGTCAGGAACAAGTTGTTCTTTTTCGCGTCGTACGAAGGTTTGCGGCTCCAGGCCCCCAGCCCATCGGTGAAGCAGGTTCCGACGCAGGCCGCGCGCACCCTCGCCGCGGCTGCCAATTCCGGGGGCGTCGTCGGCTACATGGCGCAGTTCGCCAATGCCTATCCGTTGCCGGACGGAAATCCCGCTACGCCCTGCACCACGTTTGTGACCTGTGCGGCGAACTACACCGCCAGTTTTCCAAGCAAGTCCGTTCTCGACACCACCAGCGCCCGAGTGGACTACCGGCTGGGCCAGAACACCACTTTGTTTGGCCGCTACGCCCATTCGCCATCCAACGTGGCTTCGGACAACAGTGCTACAACAAACCGTTTTGCAAGCGGCAACGATGTCTATACGTCGGGCTTGACGCGAGTGATCGGAAACTCGATGAGCAACGACTTGCGATTTAACTTCACCCACTCCACCACTGTAGTTTCGTCACTTCCCATCCGTTTTGGCGGCAGCCCCGCAACCATCTTTCCGGCAGGGTACGCCCAGCCCCCGGCCGGAACCTTTGCGGGTACATACAATCTTCAGATACGCGGTCTGCCAACCGATGGCTTGGTCATAGGGCCGAAGCAGGGCGACAACGGGAATGATCAAATCAATATTGTCGACAGCTTTGGGTGGGTGAAAGGTTCTCACCGCTTCAAGTTCGGCGTGGATTACCGGCAACTGAATCCCTCAGTGGACCAGGCTAGTTTTAACCAGGGCAATACATTCGCCCAGGCCACAACGGCGCTGCCGGGCTTTCCCTCCGTTCAAAACGTATGTCCGGCGCTAACACTGCCGGCGGGCGCGGGCGCTGCCGTCCCTGGCTACATCTGTGGCTTGGCCACCCAGTCTAATCTGCAACGCAACTTCGTCCAGCACTATCGATACCGGCAGTACTCCAGTTTCGCCCAGGACACGTGGAAAATCGCTCGCCGCGTTACACTCACCTATGGCGTCCGGTGGGAAATCAATCCCGCATTGCAGTGGACCAGCAACAACCCTGGTTTCTCGATTCAACGTTCCAGTTTCAATCCACCCAATCTTTCGACTATCAATATCAATCCCATTGGCACGCGGCCTTTCGCAACTACTTGGGGGAATTTTTCGCCGCGCGCGGGCCTTGCCGTTCAGCTTTCGGACAATCCGAAATGGGGACGCGTACTGAGGGCTGGGTACGGCATGTTTTTTGACACGGGCGCGCAGGCCGGCGGCGTGCTGAGCAGCCCATACAACGGAAGGTTCAACAATGTCGGCGCGGGAGCCAGTACACCGACGGTGCAGGCGCCCATCTCTCCCGCAAACGTGGCGTACCTCACTCCGCCCACCCCAAGGCTGACACTCCCTGTCAGTAATGGCGGTCAGGATGTCCTGATCGTTCCCGATTTCAAGCTGCCGTTTGTTCATCAGGTGAACCTGACGGTGGAGCAGCAGCTAGGTGGCAAGCAGACTGTCACCGCGAGCTACGTCGCGGCGCTTGGACGGCGTCTCATTGGGCCCAAGGTCTATCCCGCAAACGCCGG
>JACPVQ010000103.1 GCA_016191645.1 Candidatus Solibacter usitatus | reverse complement strand
ATTGCTCTGTGGGGCAGATCTCCAGATCTGCAGCCGGGTCTCCAGACCCGGCATGGCCTCGCCAGAGGCCATCGGCCGCGCAGTGGCCGTCTCAGGAGAGGCGGTCTGGAGACCGCCTCGCAGGCCTGGAGGCCTGCCCCACACAGCAGCACGGCCGCAACCAAAGGACATCTTCACAGCCTGGGAAGATTTCAGAGACAAGTAGTCCACAGCCCGCGGCAAACAGTAAAGCTAGTAAACTGCGGCGGGCCCTGCTGGGTATCGGCGGACTGCTTACGCTGACCGCGGCGCCGGTGAAAGCACAGGTCGGCATCGGGCTGACCCCGATGCGCGTCGAGTACACGCTCGCCGCCGGGGCGGTCCAATCAGGATCCCTGACCCTGCGCAACGAATCGAAGGTTCCGGCGCGCGTCCGCTCCGAGATCCTCGATTTCTACCTCGACCAGAACGCCGTGCCGCAGTTCGAAAAGTCGGTCGCCGCCGAGAAGCCCCATTCCTGCCGCGAATGGCTGACGGTGACCCCCAACGAGACCGAGGTCGCGCCGGATAGCTACCAGCTGGTCCGGTACACATTGCGAATCCCGGAAGGGGTGGCAGACAAAAGCTTTCATTGCGCCATCGGCTATTCGACCCTTCCCACGATGTCCAACGAGTCGGGAACGGGCATGCGGACAGCCATCCGGATGGTTGCGGCGGTGTACGCCACGGTCGGGAATGCGCCGGTTGTGGGAGAGGTCTCCGACGTCACCGTGGAGAAAATTGCGGACGACACGAACACGCCCTGGCGCGCCGTGGTCACCTTGAGCAACAAGAGCCAGCGGTTCTATCGCGCCTCGGGCGATATCGAGCTGGTAGATCAGAGCGGTAAAGTGCTTGAAAAGGCGCAGTTTCCCTCGTTTCCAGTTCTACCGTCACGTGAGCAAAAGTTCCCTATTCCTCTGAAAACAAATCTTGAAGGAAAGGAACTTTCTCTTCGAATGCGGATCGGGATGGGCGCGCAGGAGATTCAGGAAGCCACAGTGCCCATCAAGATTGACAAGTAAACGACCTCAGTAGAAAGGAGTTAGACGGTTCATGTCTGTGCACGCCAGCAGGGCAATCCTCGCCGGGGTGCTGACGTGTGTCTATACTCCGCAACTGTTCGCTCAGGAGAAGCCGGAGCGAGCCGGACAAGCCGAAATTGCTCTGCAGGGCTACTACATCGGCGGGAGCCAGCAGCCGATTCTCGATACCTCTGGCGTAGCGATTAAGCTGCAGTCCTTCTTTCCAAAGCTGGGATTACTTCAAGTTAACCTTGAGGGTTACAGCGGGCAGAACCGCTTCCGGCCGGGCGATAACTACGTTGATCTCAGCAACTTGATCTGGAAAAGCACACGTTGGAATCTGAGCGGCGGCGACTTCCGGATCCCCACCACTCTGACTACCTTCCACTTCAACAACATCATCTACCCCGAAATCAGCGTACGCGGTGGCCGGGTGACCGCCCGGCGCGGGCGTCAGAAATACACCGTCTTCTATGGCCTGGAGACCCTGCAAGCGGGTCCGCGGATTCCGTTCCGGGTGTCGCCCGGGCAGAACGTATTGGGTGCTTCTTTTCAATACGCTGCCTCAGAAAAGTTAGAGTTTGGAGTGCAGTTTCTGAATCTCACCAACGGGCAAAGCACCAACCAGTATGCCGCGACGTTAAAACTACCCGGACGGGAGTTTCGAGCGGCCAATATCGCAAGTGCACAAATCAGTTACAAGCCGTTGAAAAAAGTGACCTTCTTTGCCGAAGTCAACACCTCTTCCGTGCAGAGGCCGGCAGCAACGGAACCGGACGCCTCGTTCGAGGTTCCTGTTAGCCGCAAGCAGGACTGGACCCGCGAGGCCGCAGCCGTTGCCGGCGTTCAATGGGATACCGAGCGAGTCACAGTTCGAGCCAACTACGTTCGCCAGGGCGCCTTCTACATGCCCATCGCCGGTTTCTTCCTTGGCGACCGGCAAGGACCGTACGCCGAGTTGCGCTACCGCCTGTTCAGCCGCCTGGAACTATATGCATCTACTTCGCGTTACGAGAACAACCTCGCACGCCGCGCGGACCTGCCCACCTACCATTCGCGCTCCGAGACGGCGGGGGCAAATCTGCGACTGCCCGCCCGATTCTCCGCCAGCGGTTCCCTAACCTTGCTCAAGTTCCGCTCGCAAGGGCAAGAGGTTTTCCAGAACTCCAACACAAAGAACCAGCTGTGGACGGCGACGTTATCGAAGTCCATCTATAAGCATAATCTTAGACTTACCTATCGTGAGATCAAGTTGTCATTGATCAGTGGATCGCAAAAGCAAGTTTCCAAAGAGGTAGAGGATACGTTCCAATGGGGACCCTTCGTCATGGGGGGCGCAGTGCGATTGGATACGACGCGCACCGATCAGATGCATAATACACTGTTCGGGCGCGGAAGCGTGCAAGTGCGGATGAAGCGTGTGACAGCTTACGGTTTCATGGAGACCGGCCGCGACCTGTTGAATGAGTCGGTCTTCGCCACCAATTCTCTGAACTCGACCACGCTTGGGGCGACCGTCCGCATCGGACACGGTTGGAACCTGTTGGGCGAGGCTTTCCGCAGTTCGCTCACCTCGCAACTGAATCCTGCCCATATCTTCCTTTTGCAAGGTCAGGGGGTGGAGGTTCCGAGCACCCTTGGCGGGCTGAATCAGTGGAGCTTCTTCGTGCGCATGACCAAGGACATCCGATGGGGTAAGGGACTGGAGCGGTCGACCATCGACCAGTTCGCCGCCGAAAGCAAGCCCCGTAACCGGGTCTGTGGAGGGGTTTGTCTTCGACACCGATAGTACGACGCGCAAGCCGGTACGGGGTATCGCGGTCAGTTTGGACGGTTCGCGCGTGGCGGAAACGGACGCCTCGGGCAGGTTCAGGTTCTCCGAGGTGGCGGAGGGCCCGCACCGTGTAGTGTTGGCCATCGAACAGTTGCCGGCTGACTTCACGCCGGGTTTGGACCCGACTCCCGATACTTTGGTCATCAAAGCCGGAAAGATCACGCGGCAGGATTTCACCGTCCACCGGCTGAGCGAGATCCGCGGCCTGGTTCGCGGTCCGCAAGGGTTGGCCCTCGATTCGATTGTCCTCGACCTTAAACCCGGCGCCCGCTACACCACTCCCGAGGTGACGGGGGAATTCGTCTTCCGCGACGTGGTGGCCGGCAAGTACGAGGTGGTCGTACGACCGGAATCGCTGCCCCCGCAAACGCGGTTGACGACGCAGGCGAAGTGGGAGGTGGAGGTGTCGCGAAACACCCGGCCTCAGGTGGAGTTTGCGTTGGAGAAGGTGGAAGTGGTCGTGCCGGTAAGGCGAGTGTTGCAGAACAAGGTGATTTCGGTGGCGTCGCCGGATCTCAACCGGCGGTAACTCAGGCCGTTGACACCTCCCTCATTTCCCTCTAACCTAAGGTCGATGGAAGTACATCTGCCGGAAAGCCAAGAAACGCAACTCAACGACCTGGCGGCGAAGACCGGTCGCCGAGCCGACGAATTGGTGCAGGAAGCCGTCTCGCGTCTGCTGGCACACAATGATTGGTTTGCGAAACAGGTGCAGGTTGGCATCGACCAGATCGCCCGTGGCGAGTTCCTGGAAGAAGAAGAGATGGACGCCCAGGTCGACCGGCTACTGCAGTCCTGATGCGCATCCGCTGGGCTTACGCGGCAGCAAGCGACCTAGCCGCCATTCGCGATTATTTGCGAGAGCAACGACCTTCGTTGATGCAATCCACCATCCGAAAACTCTACGACACAACAAGGTCCCTGAAGAAATTTCCGAACCGTGGTCGTATCGGAAGATTGGCAGGTACGCGTGAACTTGTCTTGTCGCCGATGCCCTACATCGTGGTCTATAGCGTCGAACACGAAGTTGTCCACATTCTACGGTTGATTCACGCTTCGGAGGATTGGCCATAGGAGGGACAGAGCACACCTCAGGCATCGAAGGTGGTGCCGCCAGGGGCGGCCCGGACCGAATCGGTCATCAGTACACTGCTGAATTGAGAGGTAGCAGGTGCAGGCGGCCGATAATCGAAAGGTTCGAAATCGGGGAGGTGTTACTCACCGCGACCATACGCGAGGTCTTCCGCCAACTCGTTGGGGCCATAATGACGCGGGATATCGCGGCGCGCCAGAAGGTCCGCAAATTGCCATCGCGACGTCGAGGATAACTCCGTGGCTTTGCCGAAAGAGAGAATTCCTTGCGCGTATAACGACAGCGCGAGTTCACACCGCAGACGCTCCTCCACTTCCCCCTCGGGCAAGCGGAGGCTCTGCGCGACCGAATCCGGGACGTGCAAAGTAATACCCATGTGCCTAGTTGAAGTCTACGTGGTTGACGTGAATTGCGCAAGATGTTACCGCCCTCGTCCAGCACTTTCCAGGGCGAACTGTTCGAGGATGTGATCGTAGGCGGCTTGCAGTTCGTGATCCGATAAAGCGGCGACGACGGCACTGCTTCAGTGATGCATCGGTCTCGCCATAAAAAAGGAAGTTCTTCTCTCATATATCTACCAAGCCCATGCTGATTTTGATCGCCTCATCCACCTTGCGTAAAACCTCAGCATCGACTTTGCCGAGCCGTTCGATCAACCGTCGGCGGTCCACAGTGCGGATCTGATCCAGGCGGACCGTCGATATTACTCCGAGGCCCGTACCGTTTGGATGGACGATGACTTCATTTGGATACGGTGGCGTGGAAACTTTGCTGGTGATCGCCGCCACGATGGTCGTCATCCCGTAGCGGTTGGAGACGTCGTTCTGGATGACCAGAGCAGGACGGGTCTTCTTGATTTCGTGGCCTAGCGCCGGATCGAGCGCCGTGAGGTAGATGTCGCCGCGCTGCGGGAAGGCTTCTTGGCGTGTTCGTCTTGTTCGAGTCTCTGCCATGCTTCTTCCTCCACTGGGAACCACTCCGCGGCAATCTCCAGGTCCAGCTTGGCATTAGCCAAAGCGCCTTGCTTGAGCCGCTCTCTCAAGTTAGCCGCGCTCTGTGTTTGCACGTAGTGGAGCACTGCCTGGGAAATGAAGCGGCTCCGATCGCCCGCGGGTGCTACCTTGTCCAAAACTCTGACCGTGGCATCCGGCAGCATGATATTGAGGCGTTTGCTCATAGATGTAGTTTCCGGTTAATGAGTGCTTTACACAAGTATCATACACACACTTGGTGTGTAGGTCAAAACGCAACTGGAAAATACAGAAGTCCACTAATGGGAATCTTCTGCTGCAAGGGATTTCGGGGACGGGTGTGGCGGGAACTCTGGCTCAGGTTTAGAATCAAGATGCATGGACCGACTGGTGGGCTGGCCAGGTCGCCGGGGTGCCAGCGGACGCATGAATACGATGAGTTTGGGAATGGGTGGGTGGCATCGGCGGCGGTTTGCACGGCTGGGAGTTTCACTCCAGCGACGTCGCAGGCTTATGATCAGACGACGAACCGGCTGATGATCAACGGGGCGCAATGTGATGTTGCTGGAAACCAGAAAGGCGATCGGCTGAAGCATGGCGCGGTGGTTGTACGGCCGGAATCGCTGCCGCCGCAAACCCGGTTGACGACGCAGGCGAAGTGGGAGGTAGAGGTAGGTAGAGGTGTCGCGAAACGCCCGCCCGCAGGTGGAGTTTGCCTTGGAGAAGGTGGAAGTGATCGTGCCGGTCCGGCGAGTGTTGCAGGACAAGGTGATTTCGGTGGCGTCTCCGGATCTCAACCGGCGGTAACTGAGGCCGTTGACTGCTCTCTCAATTCCCTCTAACCTATGGTCGATGGAAGTACATTTGCCGGAAACGACCTGGCGGCGAAGACCGGCATCGACCAGATAGCCCGTGGGCGCCTTGCTTGGAGTTCTGTTCTCCAGGAACCGAAGATTCCTGAAGTATTCTGACCCCGTCAAGGTGTATCCGCAATCGGCTTGCCGTCGACGAGCAACTCCAGATCGTCGAACCAGACCTTGCCCGTACCAAACAAAGTGAGAGACAAGGCCACAAATCTCGCACCTGGGCTTGCAGGTATCGCTAAACGATATTCCATCCAGCCGGTGGTGCCTTTCACGACCGTGGTGGGTATCGTGCCGGCTTGGAGGATCACGCGATTTTCGGCCAGGGTGAACACCGTCAGGCTAATGTGGTCGCTGACGTTCTCGGTTTTCGCAAAACCCCGAAAGGCGATCGTCCTGCCAGCTAAGTCAATCGGGATACTAAGGGAAATCAATGTCGACGTACCCGCGCTATAGACGCCGCGTTCTATGCGCGCCGAGTAGCTGCCCCCGTGCACGACTGTGTCGTCAAGAACGACTACCCCAGTGCCGTTGGTGCCCCAGCGCGGAGGGAACAGACCAGGCGTGCCATTCTCAAAACCGAGGATTTCTGAACTCTGCTGCCGCGGCACCGGCTGCGCGGAAGGAATCCCGCTTGGCATTCCGCCGGGTGCATCCGCGATCGGCTTGCCGTCTACGAATAGTTGCAGGTCGTCAAACCAGACTTTGCCGGTGCCGTTCATGTAGAGCTGGAGGTAAACGAGCTTGGCTGCCGCTATGGCAGGCACACTGAGACGATACTCCTTCCAGTCGGTAGTTCCGCCGTCCGGCAATTTCCAGCTATTCACTTCGAGGCTGGGTCCACCGGAAGATTCCGTGAGGCTCATGATGACTTGGCCAGCGACGTTCTCGGTCTTCGCAAATACTCGCAACTCGATCGCCTGACCCTCAAAGTCAACGGGAATCGTAATAAACAGATCCGTTAACCCTCCGATGCTGGAAGAATTGCGCTCGAAACGAGCCGAGTACTTGCCTCCATGGACTACATCTTTGTCAACGGTCGCATCGAACGGATTGTTGGACCTCCAACCGGCCGGAAACTCACCAGGCGTGCCATTTTCAAAGCCGAGGATTTCCATAATACTCTGCCGCGTCGATTGCTGCGACGTTCCGGGAACTCCGCCCGGAGAGTCGCTGGGAGTGCCGCTCGGAACACCTCTCTGCGCATCCGCAATCGGTTTGCCATCCACAAGCAACTGCAAATCGTCGATCCATACCTTGCCCGGACCGGACATGTAAAGCGAAATCGTGAGGAACTTCGCCGACGGCACGGCTGGCACGCTGACGCGATACTCCTGCCAGTCCGTAGTGCCGTAAAGCAAAACAGCCTCCCGTTCTAACGGGTCACCATTGGCCACGGCCCGTTCAATAACTCCAAACAGGACTGTATTCGTGACGCGTTCGGTCTTCACGAATCCACGCAATTCGATGCTTGCTCCAGCAAAATCCACCGGAATCTGGGCCTGAATATCGCTATATGTGCCGCTACTGGAGGGCCCGCGTTCGATGCGTGCGGAGTACCTGCCTCCGTGAACCACTGCGTCATCAATCACCGCGGCCCGGTTGGCCGAGAACGACCAACCCGCGGGAAACGCACCGGGCGTCCCATTCTCAAACTCGAGGATTTCTGAAATATTCTGCCGCGTGAGTTGCGGGGATGTGAAACCGCCGGTCGGTGTGCCGCTGGGCGTTCCGCTGGGCGCCTCCGACACGGGTTTGCCGTCCACCAACAATTGCAGATCGTCGAACCACGCATTGCCGGTACCGGAAAAGAAGAGCCGGATTGTCAGTATCTTGGCTGCGGGTACCGCGGGCACACTCACGCTGTATTCGTTCCAGTCGGTGGTGCCGCTCACGGATTGTGAGATGCCAACTTCGAGGTTGGGTCCGGCCTCGACCGCCTGTTCCGCAACTGTCAGGTTGATCTGACCGTTGACGTTTTCGGTCTTCGCATATCCACGTAACTCGATCGTCTGGCCCGCGAAATCCACGGGAATCAGGACCCAGAGATCACTGTACGTACCGCCGCTGGAGGATCCACGTTCGAGGCGTACCGAATACTTGCCACCGTGAACTACTGCGCCGTCAATAACGGCATTCCGGCCGGCGGTGGACGTCCAACGCGCCGGGAAAGCGCCGTCCGTTCCGTTCTCAAAATCGAGGACTCCCGAAATATTCTGCCGCGTCAGCGGGGTCGAAGTTGGAATGCCGTTTGGAGTGCCGCTGGGCGCATCGGCAATGGGGTCGCCGTCCACCAGCAGGCGTAGATCGTCGAACCAGGCTTGGCCAGTGGCGGGCATGAAGAGCTGAACAACAAGGAACTTTGCTGCTGGCACGGCCGGCAGACTGACACTGTATTCCTTCCAGTCAGACGTTCCGTTCACCGGTTGGGACACGCCAAGTTCCAGGTTGGATCCACCCTGCGTAGCACGTTCCGCAACCACAAGGTTCACCCTGCCGTTGATATTGGAAGTCTTCACAAATCCCCGCAACTCGATCGTCCGGCCCGCGAAGTCGACAGGAATCGAAAATTGCAGATCGGAATACGTTCCGTTGCTGGAAGGACCGCGCGTGATGCGTGTGGAAAACCGGCCGCTGTGCACCACCGCGTCGTCAGTAACGGCGTCGGCTGGATTGTTGGACGTCCATCCCGAAGGAAAGGCGCCTGCCGTCCCGTTCTCAAAATCGAGGATCGTCGCGATATTCTGCCGCGTCAAGGATTGTGCTGAGCAGGGCGAGGCGAATGCAACCAACAGCAGGATGGGCCAACCCAGAGCCATCCGGAGTCTCCTGTTAACCGGCATTTCAGGTTTCGTTTCGAAAAAATATTGTACCGCGGCCGCCTCATGTAATTGGAGCCTCTTCACGCGAACTTCCGGGCGGATGATTCGGAACTTGAACGGGCCCCCAGCTTGCGCATGACTTTCTGGTTTTGATACTTCGCTAAAATGACTCTTGGACTCCTGCGGCAACATTACGCGCCTGCTAAGGGCCTGGAACGGAGGAGACCAACAGGCTCTCGATGAATTGATGCCGTTGGTGTACGGGGAAATGCACCGCATCGCCCGGCGTCACTGGCGCGGCCAGCGCGAAGGACACACGCTGCAACCTACGGCACTCATTCATGAGGCGTTTCTAAAGCTGGTTGGCTCGGGCGACGCGGGTTTTGCGAGCCGCAATCATTTCTTTGCCGTAGCGTCTACCGCGATGCGGCAGATCCTGGTGAACCATGCTGAATCCAGTCTGGCCAGGAAGCGCGGCGGCGGCGTGGTGATGGTTTCCCTTGACGACCACGACGTGGCGGTACAACAGGAAGCAAAAGACGTATTGGCCCTGAACGAAGCATTGAAGGCCTTGCAGAAAGTGGATGAGCGCAAGAGTCGAGTGGTGGAACTGCGCTACTTTGGCGGACTCAGCATTGAGGAGACGGCCGAAGCGTTGGGCCTATCCGCCGTTACCGTAACGCGGGATTGGCAGGTGGCGCGCGCTTGGCTGGCCCGCGAACTGGGTAAACCACTTTGAAAGCGGGAGACTGGGGCGAAATCGAGCGGCTCTACCTGGAGGCTTCCGCACTTCCGCCGTCAGACCGCGCGGCATTTCTCCTCCAGGCGTGCGCCGGAGATGCGCCGCTGCAGCGGGAAGTGGAAAGCCTGCTCGATGCCGATCTTGCGCACGGCGCTTTTCTCGACCTTGCTCCGTCGCGTCTGGCGGCCGACTTGCTGGAACGCTCTCCCGCGGGCTTCTCAAGAATTGGACCGTATCGAATCCTCAAGGTGCTGGGGGAAGGCGGCATGGGGACCGTTTATCTGGCGGAGCAACAAACGCCCCAACGCATGGTGGCTCTCAAGGTGATCAAACTGGGCATGGGGAGCCAACAGGCGCTGCACCGCTTTGACCGGGAGTCCGAGGCGCTGGCACGCTTGCAGCATCCCTGCATTGCGCAGATCTATGAGGTGGGCGTCGCCGACAGCGGGTCCGGCTCGCAACCGTACTTCGCCATGGAGTTCATCCAGGGTGTTGCTTTGGGCGAATTCGCGTTGCAACTCGGCGTTGCCGCTAAGTTGAAAGTGATGGCGAAGGTTCTGGACGGGGTGAATCATGCACACATGCGCGGCATTATCCACCGCGATCTGAAGCCCGGCAATATTCTGGTGGATGCGGCCGGTCAGCCCAAAATTCTGGATTTCGGAGTCGCCAAAGTGATCGATTCCGACAGGAATGCCACGCTGCATACGGATTTGGGGCAACTGATTGGCACGCTGGCGTACATGAGTCCGGAGCAGGCGTTGGGCAATCCGGCGGATCTGGATACACGCAGCGACGTCTATGCCATCGGCGTGATCCTGTATGAATTGCTGGCAGGCAAGCTCCCCTACCAGACCAAGCGCGACACGCTGCACGAATCCGTGGAAGCGATACGGGCGGAAGAAGGTACGCCGCTTGGCGCATTGGATCGGGCGTATCGCGGCGATATCGAAACCATGGTTCAAAAAGCCTTGGAAAAGGATAAAGAGCGCAGGTATTCCTCAGCGGGGGAATTTGCGGCCGATATTCGCAGACACCTCACGGACCAGCCGATTTCGGCGCGGCCGCCCACAACGATGTATCAGGTGCGAAAGTTTTCGCGCCGGCACAAAGCGCTGGTGATGGGAGCGGCGGCGGTGACGGTGGCGCTGTTGGGCGGCGTGGTTGCCAGCACCATACAGGCGGTGCGGGCGATTCAAGCCGAACGGGTCGCGATCACGCAGCGGGACCGGGCAGTCGACGCCGAAGCTGTGGCACAACGCGAACGAAACACGGCGCTCGCGGAGAAGCGGCGGGCCGATGCGGAAACGGAATCGGCGAAAGCGGTGAACAGTTTTCTGATCGATGATCTGCTGGCTCAGGCCGACGTGGCCAGGCAAGCACAGGGCGCCGCGCTAGATCCGGACCTTAAGGTACGAACGGCGCTGGATCGGGCGGCTATCGGCATCACGGGAAAGTTTGCGGGACAACCGTTAGTGGAAGCCTCCATTCGAGACACCATCGGCGAAACCTACAGAAACCTGGGGCTGTACGCCGAGGCGAAAACGCATTTGGCTCGCGCGCTGGAATTGCACCGCCGCACAGCGGGTGAGGAGGATGTGAAGACCCTCCAGACCATGGGCCGGTTGGCCAAAGTGATTCAAGATCAGGGCAAGTGGGCGGAAGCGCAGACGCTGTTTACGCACACCCTGGACATGCAGCGGCGCGTGTTGGGTCCCGAGCATCCCGAAACGCTGGCCAACATCGGCAATCTGGCCACTACATTTTTCACGCAGGGCAAGTTTGCGCAGGCCGAAGCGCTGGCCAAACAGGCGGTGGCAGCGCAACGCCGCGTGTTGGGTCCGCGCCACGCCGCTACTCTCAGCACAATGAATGTCCTGGCGAACAGTTACTATCTGCAAAGCAAGTATGTCCTGGCGGAAGCGATGTTTGCGGAAACCTTGGAACTCAAACGCCGCGTGTTGGGACCGGAGCATCCCAGCACCCAGATCGGCATGAACAATCTGGCCAGTTCCTACGCCAGGCTGGGCAAATACGCGCAGGCGGAAGCCCTTTACATTGAGGTGCTGGAGATGAAGACCCGCCTGCTGGGCGCGGAGCATCCGCGGACGCTCGACAGCATGGACAATCTGGCGGGCACCTACGCCAGGCAGGGCAAGAACGTGGAGGCAGAGGCGCTGTTCATCAAAGCGCTGGGACTGCATTCCAAGGTGATGGGACCGGAGCATCCCCGCACGCTGCTCAACATGGGAGGCGTGGCCAGTTCCTACAGTGCGATCGGCAAGTACGCGGAAGCCGAGAAGCTTTTTGGCGAGACCCTGCAGTTACAGCGCCGCATTGTGGGCGCGGAGCATCCGCAAACGTTGGGCTACATGGCCGGCTTGGCCAACACCTATTACCGGCAAGGCAAATTCGCGCAGGCTGAATCGCTGTACAACCGGACCTTGGAGATCCAACGCCGCATGCTGGGCGCGGAGCACGAGTCGACGATGGAGACTGCCACCGAGCTCGCGCTGCTGCATCTGGAGCAAGGCAAGTTCGCGCAAAGCGAACCGCTGGCTCGTCAGATTGTGGGTGTCGAGCGCAGCAAGCGTCCGGATGCCTGGCAACGATTTCTGGCGGAGAGCATGCTGGGAGCCAGTCTGGCGGGGCAGAAGAAGTACGCGGAGGCGGAGCCGCTTCTGTTGCTTGGCGTGCGCGGGATGGAGGCTCGTAAATCGCGGATCGAGGCCCCCAGCCTGCCTCGCCTGACGCAGGCCCGGGAGTGGAGCGAAAGGCTTCCGCGCACCCGCTAGTTTAGCTACTTTCCGGCGCAAAATTCGTTCGTTCGGAAGACCTATTCGCCGGTCTTCAGAAACGGAAATGCTCCCTGACACAATGGTCAGGGAGCATGGGTTGATAACACTGAGCTTGGCTTTTGCCGACTTCATCAGGAACAGCCCGATATTGATCAGATTATCGGCGATCACGCCAAGTCCGACAAGCCGCTTCATTCCTGCGGTTCCTTTGTAGCGGCTGAGGCGGGCGCCGTGACGCCGTTTAAGAACGCTGATGCGGCCTTCGCAGCCGGTTCGCCACTTCTGAGCTTTCTTTAACCAGCGCATCTTCTGGCGTTTCCTGCGAGTGTCACTTTTATAGGGGCATTTGGCCTCATCGGAAGCCGTCCACAAGTAACAGTTCACTCCGGTTCTCCGTGTACTGCGCGAACACAGCGTACCGTCCGTCTGGCGAGATTGACATCTGGTGCCTCAGGGACAGCAACGATGTCGGAGCGACAAACAAAGGCCGGAGTTCCGCTCCGCGCTTGTTGAGAACGCTGATTCCTCGAGGGGTGTTGAACCAGATGCCTGCGTTGGTGAAGACTGAATCACCGGGATGGGAGGAGAGAATCAATTTCTCCTCGCCACTCGCGATAGACTTCTCCCATAGACCGCGCGGCGACTCCTTTTCGATGAAGAGTCGCTGTCCGTCATCCGATTCCCATGCT
>JACPVQ010000102.1 GCA_016191645.1 Candidatus Solibacter usitatus | reverse complement strand
CTTTGCTTCGCCTGTAGCAGCTGACGGCAAGCTATATCTCACGAGCCGGGCCGGGCATGTCGTGGTAGTGAAAGCCGGCGCGCAATGGGAAATCCTGGCCGGAAACGACACAGGAGATGAATGCTCTGCCACACCTGCCCTTGCCGAGGGTCGTTTGTACGTCCGGACCAAGACGACGCTTTAGTGCTTCGGTGCCTACGTTAGCGCCGGCCTGGTTGGTCGCATCTCTGTCCGGACCTGAACCGCAACCTGGCACCAGATCCCGGATCGCGGAGGTCCTCCTCCTTCAGATTACACACCGCCTTCCAGGATTTGCTTACATCGCGGAATGATCGCCGATTGTTGGCGGCGAGCGAAGAGACCGTACCAATCATCTCTTTGAGATCGTGCGTCCGAGGTCACGAAGGCGATTATTCCGTTAAGGACGATTTTCACCCGCCCAAAAACACCCACAATCGCTCCAAACGGCGTCGCGCAAAAGGGCATCTGTAGTCCGGGTCGGCGGCGGCCGTAACCGGTCAGCCCCACCTTACCGGGACGCGATCACCAGGTTTCTCGCGCGTTGCCCGCCGGCCTTGCCGCGGTTCTCTTCGGCGCCGAACAGAATCCCGGCCGCGCCGTCATTCTCGCCGAGTCTCGGCGGCCCTTCCCAAGCTGCGGGAATCGATACCTGCTCCACGTGTTTCCCATTCTGTTCGAAACGAACCGTCTTCCCGTCCAGACGCACCAGCAGCGTCTCTCCTCGAACGTCGGCTTCCAGCCTGTGAAACACGTTCGGGTCGAACTGCGGATTGGGCGGGGAAAAAGCGACCACGGAGAGCGGGTTCAACCGGCGCACCTTGATCATGCCGTTGGAGCGCAATTGCACCCAGTAGCCCGCGGACCGCCCGCCGATAATGCCGTCGCCTGGCGCCGCCGCGCGGCTGCGGAAAAACGGGCCGGCGTCACTGATGAATCCACCCGATGTGGGCACCAGCAGGTCCACGCCAATCCGCAGGTCCTGGCCGGCGTCGGCCCCACGCAGCGATCCCATTGCGCAATCGTTCCCGGCCCGCGCCAGCTGCACGCCGGCATAATCCGTGCCATCGTTGCGCAACAGCGCACCGTCTTCCGCATGAGGTTTCGGCGCAATGGAAACGCCCGCGAACACCGGCAAATAGTAATAATCGCCAACGTCGCGAATTCCCGCCGAGCAACGATACAGCGCCTGAATGCGGGAAGCATCCAACGCCCGGCTGAATACGCGCAGATCGTCGATCGCCCCGCGGAATTCGTTGGCGAAGGCAAGATGCTGTCCGATGCGCCACCACCCTCCCGCCGCCGTATCCGGCGGTTGCGCCAGCGGGTGTTCCACGTCCAGAACGCCGTCGACATAAATCCGGGCCGAACGGGAGGGAGAGCCAAGATAGGTTCCGGCGATCATGTGCCACTCGCCGTCATCCAGGCGCGTCCGCCCGGTTACCTGGCCGGCAGGCAGGCCGGACCCAAACCGGACGCTGCCTTCCACGCCGGTCCCCAGAAAGAAGCGCGCCGACGAGTATTCGCGGTCGGGCCGGCCGTACTCGAAAATCGCCGTCGGATCCACCCTCGGAGAGGACAAGTAGACCCATGCGGTAAGTGTGCGCGCGGCGTCTCCGGCCGGAAGCCATTTGCCCGCCCGGCCGGAAGCAAAATCACCCGTCCGGTCAAACCGCAGGCCGCCGCCCAGTTTTCCCGGAACCTGCGCCGGTGTCCCGTGGATGGTTCCATCGAGGCGGCCAGCCGCGTCAGCGAGTATGTCCACGCCGCGGTCCAATTTCCACCACGCGGTCTCACGGTAGGAAGGGGGCTTCGCGGGCTGCGCCTGGAGCAACATCCATACTCCGGCGGCAACTGAAGCGACGGCAACGAGTGCCGCAGCCCAGCGCCACTTGTTGCGCACGCGCGGAGATCCTCGCGCCTCTTCAGGGGAAATGATCTCAACGCGTGCCATCAGGCCATAACCGAGTTTGGGAAACGTTTTCACGATCCGGGGCTCCCGCGTATCGTCCCCGAAGATTTTGCGAAGTTCCGCCGCGCTACGCACCAGCACGTCATCGCTCACCGCGGTTCCGTCCCATACTCCGGTAACGAGTTCCTGTTTACTCACCAACCGGTTGTTGTTCTCCATGAGGAACAGCAGGAAGCGGTAGGTCTTCGGCCGCACCTCGATCGGGACGCCGGCGCGGTGGACAAGTGCCAGGCCAGGCTCGACAACGATGTCCCCGACGCGATAAATCCGCGCTTTCGGAGAACTTGCGGCGTTCTTGCGGTCTATTGCCATGACATTGTGACCGGCTTTACCCCAGAATAATACATCCAATCCTGGGGAGGTGAGGCAATGACAAAAAGGATGCTGTTGATCGCCTTGTCCGCGATGTCCCTGTGGGGGCAGCAGGCAGTGACACTCAACCTGAGCGTCGTTCGGGCTCCATCGCGGGTAACCGTGACTCGCCAGGGCAACTCCTTTACCGCAACCATGAGCGTAACGGAGAATGGCCGTGCCTTCTCCGGTACTATGAGCATGAGCCTCATCAACAACTCCTTCCGTTCCGCAACAGAACGAGGAAATCCAACCGGCAACACCTTTGCCTCTACGCTGCTGCTCGATCCGGTGGCAATGTTTCTGGTGACTGCGGAGACGAAGGATCCAACTAGGGTTTTTGTCAACTTGGGTAACGATCAGAGAAACGCACAGAGCCTGTGCCTGGCTGGTGCTAACAGTGCTAATCCGCCGGACGTTACCTGCCCGATCAATTCTCTGTCAACCTGGCTGGAGGAAGGAGTGAAACTGGCTGGCCGTGAAATTGAATTCAGGGTCGCTGCTGAGAGTGTGAATATTCGGTTCGGCTTCACCTACGAGCCACCCACAGATTCCATAAGTTTGTTGGCCTCACTACCCGAGTCAGGTAAGCCGCTCGAGGTGGGAACCTCGCCTCCCTTTCTTGCCCGCGTGGTGTATCAAGTCGGGACGGTGCCTTCCGCTGAGGTCTTTCTGGAGTTGAAGTTCCTGGACCCTGTCCTGTCTCTGCCGGCAGGCTATGTCATTTCGTATTCGAACAGCCGCCGGGTGACGCAAGGCTTGGGCGCGATTGGCTCGGGGGAGGGGAATGACGGGTTTCTTTCCATCGACCCCGTCGACTTGCCGGAAACCGCGTCGCCCTACCGCGTGCAACTACAGGCTTGGCTTGGAGAATCGGGAGGCGGGCGACGCCTCGTTGGGAGCTTGCCCGTCGTCTTTCCCGTTGAGCCGCCGGGCAAGCTGACACTCGACATCGGGTACCGGGAAGATTCCGGTTTCCGGACGGTGAATCCGTCCGAGATCGTGCTCCTTTCTGGCCATAGAATCCAGTACGTACATCCGGGCCTCACGCTCCGTGCTACCTCTTTCAAGCACGAATTGTCGGAGGATCGTGTGTCATTCACCACGATGCACGTGGTGAATGGACTGGTGGTATATAGTGGGACGAATGGTCCCGATTTTCTGGAAGATCGTCGGGCCTACAGCCTTGTTGAATGGCGGGGTTACGCCACTCCCTGCCCGTCCATGGCTTATCGGGCAACGCTTAGGACGGAATCGGGTCAGAAACTCGTGTCGAACCTCGTGGAGCTTTCCACTGAGTGTCCGTTAGTGAAAGCGATAGCGCCCAACACGTCTCAGACGTTGGAGCGCGGATCGCCGGTTTCCTTCCAGAACACGGTGGAGCTTCACGTTGTCCGCAGAGATCAGCGGCTACTCCGGTGTGTTTACGCACCGGACGCAGTACCGTACGCTTGCGAGGAGCTGACACGAGTAGCGCCCGGGAAGATCAACTATCACGATACCTTCACGTTTAACATTCCCCCACTTTCGTCGTTAGGTCCCAAAAGTTTGCTCATCCATTATGCCATCGCACCCGACATTGGCGCTGCCGACAAAGAGCACGCACGTTCCGATTTTGGGGCCTACCAACTGAAAGACCCGCCAAGTCTGGTCGAGGCGGGAGTGGGGCGGGTCCTCGGCTTTGCGAACGGCGCGATCGAGAAAATCCGAACCACATCCAACCGCATCGTGAATGTGGAAGGACCCCGCGTGAAGACTGGAATCTGGGCTGCCGACACCTACAAAGTCATTTTCGGCAAGGATCCGGCCGGGGGAAAAAGTAGAGGCGCCGCCACGCAGCCGGCAGATGTTCTCGGTTTGCGCACGGCATGGCTGTTTGACCCGCCGATTCCACAAGATGGCAGCTTCTCGGGCGAGATGACTCTCCGCTACAGCCCGGACGACTTTCCGGACGATCCCAATTTCGAGGAGTCCAAACTCGAGATTCTCGCCATCAATCCGGCCACCGGCGAGATCGACCGTGTGGCCGGCCGCGTCGACGTGGTGGCGCGTACGGTGACGGCGCAAATCGACCGGCTCGCCCCGGTCTACACTCTCGGCTCTGTCAACGGCAGAACGAAAGGGAACTTCAACCTGCCGGCCATTGGGGCCAAAGGCGGCCGCCAAAGCGGCGTTGTGCTGGTGAATCCCGGCGCGGAGACCCTCAGTGCGCAGTTGAAAGCGTTTGCCGGCGGCGTCGAGACGCAGGTGGAGAGGGAAATAAGACCGCGCGCGCAACTTTCCGCCATGGCGGGCGAACTGTTCAACTCCGTGGGCGAGTCCGATTGGATCCAGGTGCGGGCGCAGGGCACGCAGCTGGCGGGGCTTCAACTGCTGTCGATAGGCACGGCAATGGACGCCGTCCCGCTCGCCGCGAGTCCGGCCCGTTTTTCAGCGTTGCCGCACGTTGAGTGGAATGGGAGCGGGAACACGGAATTGCATGTCACCAACTCCGGAAACTTCGAAACGCAGTTCACCGTCTATCTGTATGCTCGCGACGGCAGCGAGGTGGGCCGGGCTTGGGAAACCCTGGCGCCCAAGAGCGAGTTTAAGGGCGAGGTAAGCGGGATGTTTCCCGACGTTGCGGAACCGTTTGTGGGCCACCTGCAAATCAGCTCCGAAGAGCCGGTTACGGTGACGGCTGTATTTCGCTTTGCTGCGTCCATTGCCGTCTCCACGGCTCAGACGCTGACCGGTTCTGAAATCGACGCCACGCGATTGTATGCACCTTTGGCCGGCGGCGGGGTGACCTTGTACGTGGTGAACAAAGGCGGCGAAACGGCGCGTCTGACGCTGCGAGCCTGGCGGGACACCGGCGCGGCGATGGGCTCCCCGGTGACGGTGGAGCTCCCTTCCGGCCGCCTCTACAGCGCCGATCTGGGGACGCTGTTCGCACTCGAAGCCGGAGCCAGCGGCTGGCTTCAGGTGGAATCGAACCGCGGAGGCATCGTGGGCGAGATCTGTTTCGGAGACGCGTTTGCCGCCAGGTTCCGCGGTTCCCTGCCGCTATCGCGCGAGTTGTCCAGAATCGGTGTGATTCCACTCGCCATGCATAACAGTGTCGCGCAAACAACCCTGGTGATTTCCAGTCCGGGCGCGGCCTCCAATGTTCGCGTCACAGTGGTTTCCCCCAACGGTACGACGATTGGCACCGGCACCGTAACGGTGCCCGCCAATGGCCGCGTGGCAAACCCGCTGCCGCAATGGGTTTCGCAAGCGGCAAACCTCGCCGGTGGCTCCATTCTCATCGACGCAAGCCAGCCGGTCACGGGGTATGCCCTGCTTGCGCCCGTTGCCGGAACGGACTATGCGGCGATTCCTTTTTTCAATGCCGTGATTCCGGGCGGATCCGGTGGCGGCACGGCGCGCCCCTCGATCGAAGTTGCGCCCACACGCCTCGACTTCGGAAATGTGACGCCAGGTCAAAACCGCGATCTCACGCTCCAGGTTCGGAACACGGGTACGGCCGCGCTTAGCGTCAGTTCGATCAGAAGCTCGGATGCCAGGTTCACGCTGGTGCGTCCCGCAGCGCCCTTCAATGTCGCCGCGGGCGCGGTGGAGAATCTTACCGTGCGGTTCACTCCGGGCGGCGCGGGCGCGCAGACCGGCACTCTTACCATTAATAGCAACGACCCGGCTCAGGCGGCGCTGAACGTCGCCATGTCCGGCACGGGCGCGCAATCGCTGCGTGAAGTGACCTTGGCGGTCGACGATGGAACTTACGAGCAGGGAGTTGGCGTGGCCGCCGGCGCTCCTCTGATCTACTTCCTGAACCGCCTCACGCCCCCCAGCTATCCGGCAACGCTCAAGCGAATCATCATCTTTTTTGGCAGCGAGGCCGACGAGCTTCCCCAGGGGCATCCCATCACTGTGCTCGCCGAGACCCATCCCGGGGGCGCCGTGGGAATCAATGGCACGTCGTTCCAGCGGCTCAATTCCACGGTTGGCGCGCGAGGCCGCGCCAACGAGTACACGCTTACCACGCCCATCACCATCTCATCCGGTGACTTTGTGGTGGGATTCTCTACCAGCAACCCCGCCCGCTTCTATCCGATGGCCATCGACACCACGACGACGCGCCGGGCTTCCTACATCAGCACGACCGGCACCGCCTTCAACCTGGTGGACACGGTTGGGATACCCGGGAATTTCGCTATTCGCGCTGTTGTCGACGTGCCGCAATAGAACGGGAGTCCCGGTCTCCCGCTCCAGGTTTCCAACGCGCTCTACGCCATTAATAGTTGTTGCTGGCATAATGGGGGAAACCCTATGAAGCAAGATCATTTTTCCAGACGCCGTTTCTTCTTTGGCACGGCGATGGCCGGCGCGATACCCGTTGGCGGATTTGGGAGCGTCGCTTCCTTGAAGCGGCTGGGCTACAAATCGCCGAATGAAAAACTGAACATCGCCGCCATCGGCGCGGGTGGCAAAGGATGGAGCGATATCAATGGCTGCAAGCGCGAAAATATTGTGGCCTTCGCCGATCCGGATGACAGGAGCGCCGCGCGCGCGTACAAAGAGTTTCCCGACGCGCCGAAGTTCAAAGACTTCAGGCAAATGCTCGACAAGATGGAGAAGCAGATCGATGCAGTGACTGTCTCCACTCCTGATCACGTGCATGGCACCGCGGCTATGTGGGCCATGGCGCGAGGCAAGCACGTGTATTGCCAGAAGCCGTTGACGCGCACCATTTGGGAAGCGCGCGAGCTTACGGCCGCGGCGGCAAAGTATGGCGTGGCCTCGCAGATGGGCAACCAGGGATATTCCAACGAAGGCGCGCGTCAATGTTGCGAGATGATCTGGAACGGCGACATCGGCGATGTGACGGAGGTGCACGCGTGGACGAATCGCCCCAATCGCTATTGGGCGCAGGGGCCGGAGGTGGTTCCGCACGAAGAGCCTGTGCCTGCGAATCTCGATTGGACGGCATGGCTTGCGGGATCTGAGATGCGGCCTTACAGTTCCGTCTACCTGCCGAAAAAGTGGCGCGGCTTTCCGGATTTCGGCGCGGGTGCCATCGGCGACATGGCCTGTCACATCATGGGAACGCCGAACATGGCCCTGCGGCTTACCGCGCCTACCAGCGTCGAGTGTGTGAAGCAGGAAGGCAAGAGCCAGTACACGTTTCCCAAGCAGAGCGTGATCCGGTTCGACTTTCCCGCCCGCGGAGCAATGCCCGCCGTGAAAATTTTCTGGCACGACGGTTTGAACGAGCAGCCGAAATTCGATGGCGTGCCGGACGGCGAGTTGATCGGCGACTCCGATGTGAACGGCAGCTTGTTCATCGGGTCGAAGGGCCTTCTCACCACCGGCTGCTATGGCGAACGCACGCGATTGGTGCCCGCCGCGAAGATGATGGATTACAAGTTTCCACCGCAGTTGTTGACGCGCTCGCCGGGCCACTATCAGGATTGGATTCGCGCCTGCAAGGGCGGGGAACCCTCGTGTTCCAACTTCAGCGTCGCCGGACCGTTTGTGCAATGGATGCTTCTCGGCGTAATTGCCATGAAGTATGAAGGCAGGTTGGATTGGGACGCACAACAGGGCCGCATCACCAATAACAAGGAAGCCAATCAGTGGATTGCGCCGAAGTTCCGCAAGGGCTGGAAATTCGCAGGCTAATTCTATGACAAGGATCTGGATTCTCATCGGCACCATCATTCTTGCTTCGTGCGCGAAGACGCAGCCGAAGCGTTCTACAGCTGAATTCGACACCGTTCTCAAGGCGGCGGTGGATACAAAGAAAGTTCCGGGAGTGGTTGCCATTGTCGCGACCGGCAAAGAAATTGTCTACGAAGGCGCGGCGTCGATGGATAAAGACACCATCTTTGCCATCGCCTCCATGACGAAGCCGGTCACCTCGGTTGCCATCATGCAACTGGTGGAGGCGGGTAAGATCAAGCTGGACGAACCGGCCTCCGTTTACGCGCCGGAACTGGCGAAGTCGCAAGTACTCGATGGCGCCAGGATGCGCGCGCCGAAGAGTCCGGTCACGGTGGGGCAGCTTCTTACGCACACGTCGGGATTCGGCTATGAGTTCATGAACTCCGGCCTCTTTGCGGCGGTGCGTGGCGGCAAGATTCCCAGCGCCCTCGCAGGCGGCGACGGGTTTCTCCGCGCGCCGCTGCTGTTTGATCCCGGCCAGAAATGGGAGTACGGCATCAGTACCGATTGGCTGGGACGCATTGTCGAGCTGGTGAGCGGCAAGAAGTTGGACGAGTACTTCCAGGCGAACATCTTCGATCCGCTGGGCATGAAGGACAGTTTTTTCAAAGTGCCCGATGAAAAGAAGGCTCGTGTTGCGAAGTTGTCGCAACGCAAGGAAGACGGCAGCCTGCAGGAACAGCCGGCGTCCACGCGTTCGGGCGCAACTTTTCTCAGCGGCGGAGGCGGACTGTTCTCGACTGCTTCCGACTACATCCGGTTCACGCAAGCGATTCTCAACGGCGGACAGTTGGGAGATAAGCGCATTTTGAAGGCGGAGACCGTGGCGTTGATGGGGCAGAATCACATCGGCGAATTGAACGTTCAACCGTTGCGCAGTATGGCGCCCGCTTTTGCCGCCGACAACGCCTCGCTTCCGGCCGGGCTCGATAAGTTCGGCTACGGCTTCGCGCTGAACTCGAAAGCAATTGACAAAGGCCGGAGCGCGAATACGATGGCGTGGGCGGGAATCTTCAACACTTTTTTCTGGATCGACCGCGAGAAGAACGTCTGTGCCGTGCTGATGTCGCAAATGTCGCCGGGTCTCGAACTTAGCGAGTGCCATGATTCTAAACTACCAGGGTAATGCGGCTTAAAACACCAGCTTCAAGCCGAGTTGCAGATTGCGCGGTCTTCCCGCGCTGCTGATCTGACCGAAGTTCGCGTTCCCCACCTGGCCGTTTGGCGAGCCGAAGTATGGCGTGTTGGACGAGTTGAACGCTTCGGCGCGAAATTGCAAACGCATCCGTTCGGAGAATTTGAAACTCTTGTAGAGCGCAAGATCGAAGTTCGTCAGCCCCGGTCCATCGATCAGATTGCGGCCGGCATTGCCGAAAGTAAATGCCGCATTGGGGGCGAAGGCCGCGGTGTTGAACCAGCGCGTGAGCGACTGCTGCCCGGCGGGCAGCCGCCAATCGCCAACCACATTGGGCCGGTTCGGGCCGCCGGTGTTGGACGGATTTCCGTTGACGCTGAGATCGGCGCGCAGGCCGCTCGATAGGGTCACAATGCCCGCCGCCGCCCAACCTCCGATGACGACATCGGTGAAGCGGTTTGCGTTCGAGGCGAACCTGCGTCCGCGCCCGAAGGGAAGTTCGTAATGTGTTCGTCCGCAAGCGCGCGCTCGGCGCGGAAGTTGCGAATGTCCTGCTCGGCTACGGATGTATTTCCGCCGCCTCCGAATCCGCCAGGCTGGTCGCCGATGGTCTTCGAAAAGATGTAGCCCATTGTGAAGCTGAGACCCCGCGTGAGGCGCTTCTCCGCGCGAAATTGCAGGCCGTGATAGTTCTGATTCCCATTGCCCGTTTCGAAGTTGATGGCGGCGACAGGGCCGATAACGACGTTGTCCGGCGGAATCACCATGCTCTGAATCGGCCGGCGCGCATTGACCGCGCCCGGTCCCGGAGGAGGCGTGTTGATGTTGTAGGTGTGCCGCAGCTTGTGCGAGGTTGCGCCGACGTAGCCTACTTCCAACAGCAACTCGCCCGGCATTTCCCGCTGCACGGTGAAATTCCACTGCTGGCTGTAGGGCGTGGCGCGGCCCATGTCCGTGGAGGCGAATGCGATGTTCCTGGCGTTGCGCGGGTTCAGCAAGTCCAACGGAAAGCCGTCGCGCAGGAACAGGCCGGGCACGACAGGATCGGGAGTGACGTTGGCGCTGTATTGAAACGGAGGGTTGTTACTCACTACGACGCCGCCCACTTCATTCCCGTAATAAATGCCATAACCGCTGCGGACAACTGTTTTTTCCCGCCACCGGTAAGCGAGCCCAATGCGTGGGGCGAAGTCGTTTGTGTCGGTGCGGACCAAGGAGCGGGAAAATCTCGATCCATCCTGATACAGAATCATCTTCGGCGCGGCGAGATTGGAAAAATCGAGATTCGCGCCCTTGTTGTAGCGCCCCGTCCATTCCGGGTGCAGCTCGTATCGCAATCCAGGAGTCAGCGTGAGACGCGACGTAATGCGCCATTCGTCCTGGACGAAGAAATCCAGGAACGGCCTGCGTTGATCCATCCAAAACCAGTTGGAAACATTACCGTTGTACGATGCGCCCAGCAACATGTCGGCCAGCGAGTTGCCGCCGCGCAATGTCATCGTGTCGCGAGTGTAGCGGCCATCGAATTGAAACTGGCCCGGCGCGTTGACGGAGTTCGTAAGGAAATGCTGCAGGAAACTGAGATTCGCGCCCCACTTAATGGTGTGCGCTCCATGGATGGATGTAAAGTTTGCGATCAGCTGCCGGTTCTGGCTGCCGGAATAGTTCGGAATGTTTGCGCCGAGGCCCAAAGAAGTGTAGCCCGTGAGATCGATTTGCGCCATGCCCGGGTCCGACAGTTCGACTCCTTTCAATCCCAGCTTCGCGTTTACGTTGTAGTCGATGGGCGCGCTGCGCACGGTGAAGATTTCGTTCCATGCGGCCTTGAACTCCATCAGCAGCCGGGCGGAGAATGCGCGATTGTAGCCAACCATGAAATTCTTGCCGGTGTGGTTGAAAGGCGTGGCAAGCGTGGTCCCTCCAAATGCCGGTTCGGGAAGACTCGGAGTTGCGCCGACAGGGTTGCGCGAATCGCTAAAACGCGTGAACACACGGTCGTTATCGCTGAGGTTGTGATCCAGCTTGATGTCGTAGCGATTGATGTTTTCATTCGCCGGCGGGTTGAAAAGAAAGTTCTGCGTCAGCCCGGCCTTATTGGGGTCCGGATAGTAGTTGGCGAGTTTGACGCCCACAGGATCAAAACGCGAAGAAGGAATTATGTTTCCGGGAAAAACGTCACGGCGGTTCGCGGCGCGGTTGTAAGTGGCCGGGTCGTAGATAAGGTTGGCCAGTTCGCTGAAGTCGCCGCCGCGCAGGCGCGGAGTAGGAATGGTATTGTTTACCGTGCGCGACTCGCGGATGCGCGTCCATTCGTAGTCGCCGAAGAAAAATGTCTTGTCGCGGCGCACCGGCCCACCCACGGCGAAGCCGTACTGATTGCGTTTGAAGGGAGGACGCCGCTGGGCCGGCGGGTCGAAGAAGTTCTTGGCATCCAGCTTTTCGTTGCGCAGGAACTCGAACAGCGCGCCGTGGATCTGATTCGAACCGGACTTGAGGTTTACGGTGACCACGCCGCCTGCCGCGCGACCATATTCGGCCGAGTACGCGTTGGTCAGAACCTTGAATTCCTGGATCGCGTCCACCGAAGGCTTGATCACTTCCGCGCGCCTTCCTTGCGCGGCGCGCTGCATGTTGTTATTGTCAACGCCATCCAAGAGGTAGGTATTCTCCTGCGCTCTCTGGCCGCTGGCGCTGAAGGTATCGTAGCGTCCGCCCGGCGGAAGCCGGCCGACTCCGGCGGAAATCAGCGCGAGCTGCAAATAGTCACGGCCGTTGAGCGGAAGCTCGGCGATCTTCTGATTGTCGATCACCTGCCCGCGCGCGGCTGTGGCAGTTTCCAACAAAGGCGCGCGCGCGGTTACGCGTACCTCCTCCACCACGGAGCCAATCTCCATCACAAACTCCAGGCGCGCCTGTTCGTTCAACTGAAGAGTGAGATCGGTTTGGGTGATCTGCTTGAACCCTTCCTTGGTGACGCGCACTTGATAAGAGCCCGGCTGCAGCAAAGGTACGGCAAAGAAGCCGGCACTGTTGGTTGTGGTGGTACGCGAAGCGCGAGTATCCAATTTCACGACGGTGACGGATGCGCCGGGAATGAGCGCGCCGGATGCGTCGCGCACGGTACCGCCGATTTCAGCGTCGCTTTGCGCGAATGCGTTGGCGCTGAAAAGAAACAGCGCTGCTGTTGCCAAGCCCCTTAATAGCATGCCTTGCTATATATCAGACAGCGGGCTTCAGAGCAACTCCAGCATCTTCTCGATTCCGGAAGGGTCGACGTAGAAATGCGGCGATGCGCGGACCCATCCCTGGCGGGGCGCGGCCAGAATGTCCGCCTCTTTCAGTTTCGCCACCAGCATTCGCGAATCGACTCCGGGCTTGCGGAAACTCACGATGCCGGATGCGCAGGAAGCATTCCGCGGCCCGCTCAGTTCGTAGTCTTTCTTGACCACCCCTTCGGCGATGCGATCCGCAAGCGCGGTGACGGCGGGAGTAATCCGCTCCACGCCGACTTCCAGAATCAACTCCACGGCAGCGCGCAGACCGAAGCATCCAATGGTGTTCAGCGTGCCGCATTCGTAGCGGCCGGCGTCGTCACGCAGCGCCATATCGCGAGACGAGTAATCGGCGAACTTCGCCACGTTGGTCCATCCGAACTCCACCGGGAAAATGGAATCCTGCCAGTCACGCTGAATGTAGAGCAACCCGCATCCTTCCGGACCAAGCAGCCATTTGTGGCCATCGGCGGCCAAGGCGTGAATGCCGCAACCGCGGACGTCGATCGGATACGCGCCCAATCCCTGGATGGCATCGACAAAATAGAAGGTTCCGTGGCGCTTGCAAATGCCGCCGATTCCCTCAAGATCGACGCGATAGCCGGTGAGGTAGTTGACAAAACTGATGGCCAGCAGCCGCGCTCCACGGCATGCCTTGTCGATCTCCTCAAGCGGGCTGAGGATGGAAAGCCATTCCACCTGCACGCCTTTTTCTTCCAGTCTTTTCCAGGGGTAGAAGTTCGCGGGAAACTCTTCGCGAAAGGCCACGACTTTATCGCCCCACCGCCAGTCGATTCCCAGCGCTACGGTCGCCACGCCCTCCGATGTGTTCTTCATCAGCGCAATTTCAGCCGGCTCCGCGTTGATCAGGAGGGAAGCAGCCTTGCGCACGCCATCGTACGCCTCCAGCCATCGTTCATAATGAAGAGCGCCGTGGTAGAGCGTGTCGCTGGCCAGCCAAGCCATGGCGAGCGCGGCGTTGTGACTGAGCGGAGCAACGGCGGCGTGGTTCAGGTAAACGTAGCGGTCCGCCACCGGAAACTGGCCTTGCCAGGCTTTCCAAAGCGGCAGCTCCGCTTTTTCGTAACCCATCATTCTGAATATACGTTAATAAGGTAGGGAGCCGTGTGGTGAGGCTATACGTGCACCTGGATCGTGCCTATAATAGAGGCAGTCTGGACCTTAATGAAAGGATCAAACCATGTTCCGCAGTAAGTGGATCAGCGTTTTGGCCGTATCGTTGCTGGCCGTCAGCGGCTTCGCGAAGGATAAGAAGAAGGACCCCGAAGAGATCGGCAACCGCGATGTCGGCAAGGGGATCAACATCTACTCCATCGAAAAGGAGATCCGCCTAGGCAAGGGACTGGCGCAGGAAATCGAGCGCCAGGCGAAGATCGTGGACGATCCGGTGATTGCCGAATATGTCAACCGCGTCGGGCAGAACCTGGTGCGCAACTCCGATGCCAAGGTTCCTTTCACAATTAAGGTCATCGACAGCGAAGAGGTGAACGCGTTCGCTCTGCCGGGCGGTTTCTTCTTTGTGAACACCGGCGTGGTAATGCGTGCTGAGAGCGAAGCGGAACTCGCCGGCGTGATGGCGCACGAGATTGCGCATGTGGCCGCGCGGCATGGCACGCGGCAGGCGTCGCGCGGAACCATTGCCAACATGGCGACCATTCCACTGATCTTTTGGGGCGGCTGGGCCGGATACGGCGTGCGTCAAGCGGCCAGTGTTCTGGTGCCGCTGGGCTTCCTGACCTTCTCTCGTGGATTTGAGGAAGAGGCCGATATGCTCGGCTTGCAGTATCTCTACAAGACCGGCTACGATCCCACGGCTTTCGTCGATTTCTTCGAAAAGATTCAGACGCTGGAAAAGAAGAAGCCGGGCACGATGGCCAAGGTATTCTCCAGTCATCCTCTTACCGACGACCGCATCAAACATTCGCAGCAGAATATCCAAAAGATTCTGCAAGCCAAGCCGGAATACGTTGTCACTACCAGCGAATTCGACACCGTGAAAGATCGGCTGGCCATGCTGCACAACCGACGCAAACCGGATGACAAAGATCTGAACCGTCCGCGTTTGCGCCGTGCGCCGGGCAGCAGCGGCGGACCCATCGAAGACGGCAAGGAAGCCGGGAAGTCGAAGACGGACGATCCCGATGAACGGCCGACATTGAAACGCCGCACGAACTAATCCTTGACCCACGGATGTTCCGTGGCGCGGACACTCGTGTCTGCAGCACCGAGACTCGTCTCGGTGTCGGCTGTTTTGTAGCCGCTTCAGAGAATACAAATACTTCCGGCAGAGACGATCTGGAGATCGCCTCGCAGGTCTGGAGACCTGTCCCCACAACGGAAACCTCGCATCTTGCATTGTAAAAACATCCCTATTTCTCCGACAACCGCCCATAGCCCGCATCGTGATCGATTCTTAGAACAGAGGTGTAGATTTGGGGCATTACGATTTAGGAGCGTTCGTCGTCATGGCTAACCATGTCCACGTCCTCCTTCGCCCTAAGATTAGTCTTTTCACGGCGAGAGGGCGAATCGTGAGCTCAGCCGGACAGGGGAAGCGTTTTGGCAGGCGGAATCCTACGACCACTGGGTACGTGATGAGCGGGAGTACTCGCGGATCGTCGCCTACATTGAGAATAATCCCGTGAAGGCGGAGTTGGTAGGGAGAGCCGAGGATTATCCGTGGTCGAGCGCAAACCCGAACCAGCGTCTCGACACGATTGTCTGTCGAGACGGCAGACACGAGTGTCAGCGCCACGGGAACCGGAGACCCCGCTATCTCGGGATGGTGACTTTCGGCGTCGCCAGGTAGCCGACGATGGCGTCCTTCTTCACTTCGTTGACCACGATCTCGTAGGGGATGCGCGATTTCGATGTCAGGAATTGAAGCGGCTCGTTCACCGTCTTATCTTTCTTCTCCGTTCGCTTGTCGTCGGCGGTCACTTCCACCGTGTAGCGGTTCTTTTTCTGATCCGTCTTCTTGAGAAGCATCGTGATATCGCCAACCTTCACGGGAGCCTTGGTCCGGCCGAGGTTGAACTCGAAATAGTTGCGATCACCCAGCGCCTTCAGCGCCGAGAGTTCCTTGCCGTTGGTGGCAATCAATCCGCTCTGGACTCCCAGATCGCCCTGTACCGTCTTGAGGGCCGCGACGGTTTTGTCCAATTCGGATTTCGTTTGGGCCACCTCCGTTTTCACGACGCCGACCTCGGTATTCACCGCGCCCAACTTTTCTTTAGTCTCGGTGGTCTCCTTTTTGACGTCGCCGATTTCGGTGCGTAAAGCCGCCTGAGCCGCGCTGGCCCGCTTCTGGTCGGCTTCGACGCGGCCTTTCAAATCCGCCACCTTCGCTTCGGCTTCGGTCTTTGCCGCGCCTACGGCCATTGCCGCCTGCCGGCGCGCCGCTTCCAATTCGTCGCGCAAGGTTTCCGATGCGCGCTTCTGCGTCTGTGCTGTAACGGACGATGCTTCCCTGAGATTTGCGATCTCCGAGTGCAGTCCCTCCTGCGCCTTGGTCAACTCTTTGCGGACGCCGTCCAGTTGCAAAAAGAGGTAGACGTTGGCGGCCAAAAGGGCGACGACCGCTCCAAAGAGCACGGCGATCTTGATGTTGAGCGCTCCACCGGCCGGCGGGGGAGCTTGATAATACGGCTGTGCGGGCTGTTCAGACACAATGCACCTCTACAAGAAAGACTTTGCTGTTTCACTTATTGTAACGCGGGCCTCAGCCGTTTCGCGACCGGGAAAGCTTGCGCGCCAGCAACATGGCGATTTCCAACGCCTGATCGCGGTTCAGGCGCGGATCCACTTCGGTTCGATAAGCGCGGTCCAGGCCGGCTTCCGTTAATCCGCCGGAGCCGCCGGTGCACTCGGTCACATCGTCGCCGGTTAGTTCAATGTGTACACCGCCCAGCCACGAGCCTTCGCCTTCATGAATATCGCAGGCGAGGTCCAATTCATGCCGGATGTCGCCGAGACTGCGGCTTTTATACCCGTTCGACGTGACGTAGGTATTTCCGTGCATGGGATCGCAGATCCACACGACGCTGTGCCCCACGTCGCGCAACATGCGAATCAGACGCGGCAGATGTTCTTCAATCTGCTTGACCCCCATGCGGTGAATGAGCGCCAGCTTTCCCGGCACGGCATAAGGATTCAGCGAATGGCACAGGGAGTTCAATGCCTCCTGCGTCAGGGAAGGTCCCACTTTAACGCCAACGGGATTTTCAATTCCGCGGAAGTATTCGACGTGCGCGCCGCCCGGATCCGATGTGCGCAGGCCAATCCAGGGAAAATGCGTCGACAGATTGAACCAGCCCTCGCGCCGGGGGACGTGCCGCGTGAGTGCCTGTTCATAATGTAGATGAAGACCTTCGTGGCAAGTGAAGAGATCGATGCGCTCGATCTCCGCCGCGTGGATGCCCAGCACGTTCTCCATGAATCGCACCGACTCGCGGACGTTCTCCGCCATCGTGCGGTATTCGTCCTCCAGCGGCGAGTGTTTCGCGAACGTCAGATCCCACGATTCGGAATGGTGCAGATCGGCGAACCCGCTCTTCACCAGCGAACGTAGAAAGTTCAACGTCAGCGCGGACCGCTCATAGGCGCGCAGAAGCAGCTCCGCATCGGGACGGCGGTCCTGCTCCGTAAACCCGGCGCGGTTGATAATGTCGCCGCGGTAGCTGGGAAGACGCACGCCGTCGCGCACTTCCCAGTCATCCGAACGCGGCTTGGCGTACTGGCCGGCAATACGCGCCATGCGCGTGATGGGTCGCTTTGAACCCTGCACCAGCACCAGGCTCATTTGCAGCAGAACTTTCAGCTTGGCCGCGATGGCGGAGGCATTGCAATCCGAGAAGCTTTCGGCGCAATCGCCTCCTTGTAGAACAAAGCGCCGGCCAACCTGGGCCTCGGCAAGTTGCTCGCGAAGTTGCAGCACTTCCCAGGAGGTGATCAGCGGCGGAAGATCCGCCAGTTGCGCAAGCACGGCGCGCAGGCCAATCTCGTCTTCATAGCTGGGCTGCTGGAGAGCGGTCTTCGTCGTCCAGGATTGAGGCGTCCAGGGGGACTCGGAGGGATTCACGAACTCCCAGCCTAACACGCCCGGCAGCCCCTTCGCCCCGCAAAGGCGGGGTCCGGCCACCCGCTTCCGGGAGGGCGTTTGTAGTGCCTTTTCCCAGGCCGGTCTACAACAAAGCACTGGTTTTTGTTTTAAACATCTTGACCTAGGAATGTTTTTTAGGGTACAACTGTTGAATAAAGCGAATTGTGCCCCACCTCCCCTCTTAGTGCGCGGTTCGTTAGTTGGCCGGTCCGGCCGGTAGTCAGAACGTAGTTTTAGTCCCTGCGGCATCTACTCTCCTCACGGGGAGAACGGACGGGAAAGAGGACGAATTGTTCCAGATGTCCGAGGTGAAATTACCCGCTATGCGACGCTCATGGCTCCCCGCAGTCCCTGCGTTCTTACTGTTCTGTACAGCTGCCTTCCCCCAAGGGCTGACGACTGGGGCCACGAAGGACGATTGGGAAGAGATCAACTTCGAAACGAACTCCGCCATTCTTTCGGATGGATATCCGAGCATGATGCGGCTGGCCGAGTTGATGCGGCGCAATCCCACCTATACGGTCAAACTGACCGGTCACACGGACAACGTCGGTTCCGAGAAGCAGAACATGCAATTGGCGATGCGGCGGGCTGAGGCCGTGAAGCAGTTTCTGGAAAAGTATGGAGTGCCCGGCGGACAAATGACAACCGCGGGTTCCGGCAGCCGCGAACCGAAAACGGCGAACACGACGCCCGAGGGCCGGTTTATGAACCGCCGCGTGCAGATGACGGTCACCGACGCCAACGGCAAGGTGATCGGCGATGGGTCGGTAGGCGATGTGATCCGCGCCATTGAGGCGCAGCCTCCGCCGTTTGCGCTTCCCGGCGCGAATCCCGACCTCAGCAAGGCCCTGGAGGATTGCTGTGGCGACACGAAACGCAGATTGGACAGCTTGGGAAACCTTGGCAGCGGCATCCAGCAACTGAGCCGCGAACATGCCGCGCTGAAGGACGAGATGGACAAGATGCGGAAGGATCATGCCGGCCTGGCGGATAAATTGGCCGGCATTGGCAAGGGCGGGAGCGGGTTGTCGGCGACGGATGTCGCCCGGATCACCGAAAAATCCACTACCGACGCGTTGCTGAAAAACCGCCCGCGCCGTTTTTCCGTTCTTGGTTTGAACGCCGGCATCAATCAGGATCAGCGCTTAACGTTCACCGGCCGCGCGCGCTACTTCGCGCCGTTCTATGAGAACTTTGCCTTCCAGGCGCAGGGCGAATACATGTACTATCGCGACCGCCGCGAAGGCCAATTCGACATGGGTTTCGTCGATCGAATGGGACCCATGCAAGCCGGTCTCTTTGCCAGCTTTAAGAATGTTCAACTCAAGGAATTCGGCGGCGGCGGAACACTGGGGCAGGCCGCGTTCACCTTCGATTTCATCTTCGATTACGGAAAGCTGGGCTTCTTCGGAACGAAGGGTTTTCTCGACGATCCGGTGGTGCGGTCGATCAACCTCACGCGCACCATTCGTGAAGAGCAGTATCTGCGAATTGTCGATCAGATTGGAATGGCTGCCTCCGTTTCGCTGACAAGGAAACTGTTCATGGAGGGCAATCTTGGTTACCTGAAGAGCCGGGGCACCAACAACAAGCTTGGCGGAACCGCGCGTTTCATCTATCCGATCGCCGAAAAATGGGCGCTAACTCTGGAAGGCGGCATGAACGAAACCATGCTGACCAAGGACAACAACGGCCGCATTGTCGCGGGCATTCAGTGGGGCAATTTTCTCAATCCCCGCGAGTTTGCCAAGCTGACCGGGCCGATTCCGGCCGATGTGCCCCGGATCCGCTTTGAGGTTTTGACGCGCCGTATTCGCACCGGGAACGAGCCGCCCGTCGCCGACGCCGGACCAGATCAGGTTGGTGTCCCCGCCGGTCAACGATTGCTCAACGGTTCCGCTTCGTATGATCCGGAAGGCGATCCGATCACATTTGAATGGCTGCAAACCGCCGGTCCGGCAGTCGCGCTTGCGGGCGCTACAACGGCGCGCGCAACATTTACCGCGACCGACGGCCAGACTTATGCATTCCGCCTCACGGTAACCGATGACAAGGGCGCATCGTCCACGGCGCGTGTTGTGATTACCACGGCACAGGCACTACAGGCCCGCATCACGAAATTCGCCGCTTCCCCGCCTGCCATCACAGCAGGGCAGACGGCCGTCTTGAACTGGACGATTGAAAATGCGGACACAGCGGTCATCGACGGCATCGGTGCTGTGAACGCGCGGACCGGGACGGTCAACGTAACGCCGCAGGCGACCACCACATATCGCATCACCGCGGCCAACCGGTCGAATTCGGTGAGCGAAACAGTGACGGTTGCCGTGACGCAACTCACTCCGCGCATCGTTTTCTTCACGGGAACGCCTCTCTCCATTACTTCGGGGCAGGCTTCCTCGTTGAGTTGGTCGACGGAAAATGCCGACACGATTACTATTTCCGGCATGGGCGCGGTTCCGCCCGGCGGCAACGCCACGGTACGTCCAACCGCCAATACGACCTACGTCCTTACGGCGGCCAATCGGAATGGACAATCCGTGACGGCGCAGGTTGCCGTCACAGTCAATCCGCCGGAAGTTCCGCGCATCACACGATTCTCGGCGACACCCGCTGAGATCGGCCCCGGCGAATCCTCGTCGCTCATCTGGGCGGTGGAAGGAGCAACCTCGGTGAACATCACTGGATTAGGCGGAGTGAATCTGGTGGGCACTTCGAACGTCACACCGGCAACAACGACCACCTACCGGTTAACCGCGACCAGTGCCGGCGGAAGCGTCACTTCGGACGCCACAGTCACAGTGATTCCCGCGGTCCGCATTCTGTCCTTCACGGCGAATCCACCGTTATCGGCGAGCCCGGGCAGCCCCGTCACTCTTAGTTGGACCACGGAAAATGCCACGGAAGTAGTGCTCGATAACGTCGGCACGGTTTCCGTCAACGGGTCGGCCACGGTGAATCCGAGCGTCGATACCACCTACACGCTGCGCGCCATCGGCAAGCGTTCGACAACGAATGCGGCCGTCCAGGTGCGCGTGAATCTCAACACCGGCCAAGGCCCCGTGGCTAACGCCGGACCGCCCATTGTTACGCTGCAACGCGACGTACGGCTGGACGGCAGCAGGTCGTATCATCCGCAGGGCCTCATCATCGGCTTCTCCTGGCGCGCTGTGGGACGCCAGCCGGAGTTGCTGCTGGGTGCGGACACGGCCACTCCCACGGTGCGTTTCGCCGCCAACCATTTCGGCGAATACATCTTTGAACTCACTGTCACGGATGCGGCCGGCAGGTTCAGCACGTCCACGACATCGGTCTTCTTCGGAGCGTACTAGGAATGCTCAAGACGTCCCAATCCTCCTGTTCCATCCGGCCACGGTCGTTAACAAGCCGTGGCCGGGCGGGGACGTCCGTGCAAGTACACGCTCCTTCACAGTCTCCTTCCTTGGTAGAGGCAGCACAGCAAGCCCCCCATTGCTGTGCTGCATTTTTTAATGCGCACCAGTAATCTGTGATCGCTGCTGCCTCTACCAACCATTGAACTAGAACAGGAAGATACGCTGTTAGTTTCTCACCCTCAACCCGGCCGATGGTTCGAAGCCTTGAGTTCAACCTGCTAAGGCCTGCACCAACGCAACCTCTGGCCTAAAATTGGCGGCAACAATCGCCACGCGGACTCCACCCACTCGCACAATAGAGGGCGCGTATCGCGCGGGTCGATGATCTCTTCGACGCCGAATGCTTCTGCCGTTCGAAACGGCGAGGTGAACCGGCGCAACCGTTGTTCAATCTCTTCGCGCTTCGCCGCCGGATCGGCCGATGCTTCGATCTCGCGGCGATAGGCGGCCATGACTCCGCCCTCAATCGGCAGGGAACCCCAATCGCCGGAAGGCCAGGCGTAGCGAAGATTCAGTCCTTGCGCGTTGCCGTGGCCCGCGCCCGCGACGCCGAACACGCGCCGTACCAGGATCGACACCCAGGGCACGGTTGCCTGATAGACCGCCGCCAGCGCGCGGGAACCGGCACGCACCGTTCCTTGCTGCTCGGCGGCGCGCCCGATGAGGAAGCCGGGGTTGTCGACGAGGTTTACGACAGGCAGATGGAACGTATCGCAGAGGTCGACAAAACGGATCATCTTCTCGCTGCCGGACGCAGTGAGTCCGCCGCCGCCTTGACGCGGATCGTTTGCCACAATTCCTACCGGATGACCGGCGAAACGCGCCAATCCGCTAATGAGAGTGCGCCCCTGATAGCGGCCGATCTCGAAGAACGAACCCGCGTCCACCACGGCTTCGATGATCTTGCGCATGTCGTAGGTGCGGCGCTTATCGCGAGGCACCGCGGAAAGCAGCGATTCGTCTTTGCGGCCGGCGGGATCGCTACACGGAACGATGGGCGGCAGTTCGTAGACGCTGCCGGGCAGGTACGACAAGAAACGGCGGATTTGTTCGAACGCTTCCATCTCCGATGCCGCGTCGTTATCCACCGCTCCCGAACCGCGCGCATGAATGTGCGATCCACCCAATTCTTCCTTCGAAACTTTTTCGCCGACGCCTTGCTCCACAACGGGAGGTCCGGCGATAAACAGCTGACTGCTCCCGCGCACCATCACGGAAAAATGCGAAGTAGCCACGCGCACGGCGCCGATGCCTGCCACTGAGCCAAGGCAAGCGGAGACCACCGGGACTTGACCCATCAGGGCCACCACCGTGTCCCATGCGGGATTCGCCGGCACATAAGTGCGTCCAATCTCTTCGATGGTCTTCACGCTTCCACCGCCGCCGGTGCCGTCCACCAGACGCACCATCGGAAGGCGCAGCCCGATCGCCAGTTTCTCACTATAGCCGGCTTTTTGACCCACGGCTCCATCGGCAGCGCCGCCGCGAATGGTAAAATCGTCACACCCAACCACCACGCGCCTCCCATCGATGCGACCCGTACCCATGATGAAGTTGGATGGCGTGAACGACTCGAGTTCCCCTGCATCGTTGTAGACGGCCTTGCCCGCCAGCGCCCCGGTTTCGTGGAACGAATCTGGGTCCAACAACGCGTCGATCCGTTCGCGCACCGTCATGCGGCCGTTGGCGCGATGCCGCGCGATGCGCTCCTCGCCGCCCATCTGCCGCGCCAATTCTTCGCGGCGGCGGATCTCGTTGACTTCCGGCTCCCAGCTCAACTTGTCATTCTCCGTCCAACCAGCGTACCGCAAGCCTTCGGCGATTCTGTGTGGGGCAGATCTCCAGATCTGCGAGGCGGTCTCCAGACCGCCTCTGCCGGGACTGATCCGTCGCCGGTTCGGCTGCATGGCAGCCGATGGCCTCTGGCGAGGCCATGCGGGATCTGGAGATCCCGCCGCAGATCTGGAGATCTGCCCCACATTGAAATATGATGGTTGGATGGTCCCATTCCTAGCGCTTCTCGTAGCCGCGTGCGCGGCTGCACCCAACGTGACCTTTCATCGCGACATCGCGCCAATCCTGCAGGCCAACTGTCAGGAATGCCACCGCGCCGGCGAGATCGGCAAGTTCCCGCTGATGACATACCAAGAGGCCCGGCCGTGGGCCGCGGCGATGAAGCAGGCAACGCTTTCGAAGAAGATGCCGCCGTGGTTCGCAGACGAACATTATGGGAAGTTCGCCAATCACCGCGCGCTCACTCCGGACGAAATCGGAAAGATCGCGGCGTGGGCCGATAGCGGCGCAGCCGAGGGAAGTCTCAAAGACGCTCCGGCGCCGAAGAAGTTCACAGCGGGATGGAATATCCCGGCGCCGGACACGGTGCTGACAGTCGCACGGCCTTTTCCCGTTCCGGCGAAAGGCAAAATCGATTATCAGTATCTAGTCGTCCCAACCGGATTCACCGAGGATAAGTGGATTCAGATGGCGGAAGTGCGGCCGTCCGAACGCAGCGTCGTGCATCATGTGGTCGTGCTGATCCGCACTCCGGGCGCGGCCGGCGGCGGGCAGGATCGTGCCGCGGAAGGCGCGGGCGCGTTCGGTTCCGTGCTCACCATCTATACGCCGGGCATGGTTCCCGACATTCTTCCGGCGGGCCAGGCGAAGCTGGTCAAGGCCGGTAGCTCCTTGGTTTTCCAAATGCACTATACGGCCAACGGCACGGCTACCGAGGACAGCACCAAGATTGGATTGGTCTTCGCGAAGGAGCCGCCGCGCGAGCGTGTGATCACCGTCGCCGCCACGAACCGCGGTTTCCGCATTCCTCCCGGAGATGCCGCGCACGAGGTTCGCTCCGAGTTCCGATTGCCCGTCGAATCGAAGCTGGTGAGTTTGTTCCCGCACATGCATCTGCGCGGAAAAGATTTCGAATACCACGCCGTCTCGGCCGCCGGAGAGCGCCAGACTTTGTTGAAAGTCCCGCGCTACGATTTCAACTGGCAGCTATCCTACCGCACCGCCGATCAGCCGCTGCTGGCCGCCGGCTCGCGCATCGAATGCGTGGCGCACTTCGACAATTCACCGAACAACGCGCACAACCCGGATGCGTCGGTGGAAGTTCGCTGGGGACCCCAAAGCTGGGAAGAGATGATGATCGGATTCCTGGATGTTGCCGTTGACTTACACAAATACCCCAATTACCGGGGCGATCTCTCAAAGAGAGAGGTAAGCGCGGCGTCCGTTCCCGAAACGCCGCGCCCGCAGTGATTTTTCGCGCCTCTGACGCTCTACAGGCTTAGACTACTTCCTGTAAACGCTGGCGGCTTATCATCTCCGCCATCGCGTCCTTGAGGTGAAGTTTCTGCTTTTTCAGCTTCGCTTCTTCCAACTGCTCGTCTAAGCTCGGATGGGATTTGGCTTCCAAATCCATCACGCGCTTTTTCAGCTCCGAATGTTGCTGAACAAGCTGCCGGAATTCCTCATTGGACTGCATCAGCTGCGCCTTGATGTCTTCTTGCGTGATCTCCATAGATAGGGTCTCTCCTTCGTGAGATAGCACGCCGAGTCGGGTTGTTAGAGATTGCTATGGCTCGGTGGGCTGGAATCGTCATTTCTCTCATTTGATGCACCGGGTCACCGATGGCCCGGCCGTCATGAAAAAACCTTAACACAGTTGCGTGGACGTTACAATAGGCGGGTTGGGGGGCTATTTTTCACTGGGCGGGGCGGGGTCGCCGGGCGTCCAGTGCCCCAATAGTTTCCGCCATCCCGTGGCCGGTTGCGCGAAACCTTCGATCATCCAGATGTCGTAGCGGAGGTACCCAATAGCAGCCAGCAACCGCTTCCCATCCGGGTGTAGAGAGATGCTGAGTGGATACTCAAACGGGGCAAGTTCCAGTTGCGCGGATCGTACTTCGCGCCCGGATGGCATCTCGCGAGTTAGCAGGTTCGCCCGTGTGTCGCTCCGTTGAAACTCGTAATACCATTTGCCGTCCGGACTAAATCCGCCGTTCGTCGATTTCGCGCCAAAGTCACGAACCTCTTTGCCGTCGGAGGACAGTAAACAACCCTTGCCCTTCGTGAGACATGGTAGCCATCTACCATCCGGAGTCCATTGATTGCCAACAGAGACAATGTCACCATCGCGGAATACGGCCGCCGTTCCTCCACCGGCTGGAACTTTCCATAACCTCCCTCCCCGTGCAATCAGCAGCGATTCTCCGTCCGGCATCCAGGTTATCGATGACGTATCGTTGTGGAAATCGGCAACCGGCACAGGCCTGCCGCCATCGGTGTGCATAACCCAAAGCTTGCCTTTTGCCGCATAGAGTACACGGCGGCCATCGGGCGAGAAGCGGGGACCCAACGCTCCGGAAACCGATTGCATCAACCTCCGAGTGTTTCCTCCATTTGAATCGCGTACCCAGAGATCGTACGAGCCCAGGACGGTCGAAATGTAAAGGAAGCGATCCCCGCGCGGCGACCAGTGCGGAGAATGGTCCATTAGCGTGGAAGACACTACCCTGGCTTTCATTTTTCCATCGATCCCGAATTCGGCTATGTCCCAGTCTGGGAGTCCGGTGGAATAGGCGAGGCGTTTTCCATTCGGGGAAAGACTGGACGAGATCACGGTTTCCGGCCCTCTCGCCAGAGGTCTCTCTGCACTTCCATCCAACCCAAGCATCGCGAAACGATAACCTCCATTTACCATCCGCCGAACCATCACGTTGCGGCTGTCTGGAAACCACCCAACGGGGACGCCATTCCTCGGCTTTGTCCTAACCTTCAGGTCTGGGTACGACAACACGAGCCAACCTTGCGGCGCGGTGATGGCGAGTAGCGAACCATCAGGTGAGAGAGATTCGAGTGCGAACGTATCCGGCAGCCCCGTGCCCCGCACGGAAAACGGTTTGGGCTCCGCGCCTGGAGGGGAACTTGTCATGAGAATGTTTTTGCCTTTCTCAACTCTTGTGAACAGCAACGTATGCCCACCTGGAGTGAGAACGGCCCTACTCACATTCTTTAGAATCAGGAGGGGGGCCCCACCTGAGGCGGCAACGCGAAACAGATCGCCTCCCTTGTTGAAGTAAATCTGGTTGCCGTCCGTAGACCAGACGGGATAATAGTGTGTTGCGTCGGCAAGCTTCAGGGGGACATCGGAATCGAAGGAGCGGACCATCAGTTCCCGGGTGTTCATGACGTAGGCGAAAGCCTTGCCATCAGGGGAGAAAACGGGGAACGACTCATTGGCTTGTTCCGAAGCAAGAGGCGTGTACCGCAGTTCGTCCGGATGCGGAATGTCGCCAATGACTTGCAACGTCACAAAGACAATCCCCACAGCGGCAAGCGTAGCGGCGATGATCCATTTCGAACGCGAACGCTTCGGTACTTCCGGTGATGCCTCTACCACCGACGATGTTGTACTCTCCGCAAGATGTTCCTTCAGCGCGCGCAACTCGCGGAACAGGTCTTTGGTCGCAATGTAGCGCTCCTCCGGTTCTTTGGAAAGCAGCCTCGCCACAATCCATCGCAGCGGCGCTGGTACGTGTGCACCCAGCGGCGGCGCGTCGTCGCGGATGATCGCGGTCATGGTTTCGGCTGGCGTCTCGCGGCGGAAGGTTCGAACACCCGCCGCCAACTCATGAATGATCAGCCCCAGCGAGAACTGATCCGTGCGATAATCCACGCCCAGCCCGCGCGCCTGCTCCGGACTCATGTACGCAACGGTGCCCATGATGAGCCCGGGCACGCTTTTTGGCGCGCCCATCTTGAGTGTCGCGTCCTGATCTCCGGCGATCGACATTTTGGCCAAGCCGAAATCCAGAATCTTGACGCGGCCCTCCTTCGTCAACATGATGTTTTCGGGCTTCAAGTCGCGGTGCGTGATGCTCGCTTCATGAGCGGCCGAAAGGCCGTCGGCAATCTGCACGGCGATATCGAGCAGCTTCCTGGACGCCAGAGTTCCGCGCTGGATCAACGCATGTAGCGTTTCGCCGTCGATAAACTCCGAAACAAAGTACGGACGCCCATGGAAATCGCCGATGTCGTAAATGGTGAGAATATTTGGATGGTTTAAGGCGCTTGCGGCGCGCGCCTCCTGCTCAAAGCGTGCGCGGCGATCGGGCGATTCCAGCGAATCGGCATCCAGCAGCTTGATGGCGACGTCGCGTTCCAGCCGCGAATCGCGCGCTTTGTACACTTCGCCCATGCCGCCGCGTCCCAGGAAGCCCAGGATGCGGTAGTGTAGCAGACTCGATCCCTCTGCCAGGCGCGTAGACATGCGGTGGATCTAGTGTATCGTAGGACGTGTGAAAGTTCCGCGAGGGCGGTTTTGCTGACAGATGGAGCAGCCCAAGGAAATACACAGTCGTTCTTGAAAAGGGGCCAACCTCTTGGGGCGCCTATGTTCCTAATCTGCCTGGTGTGATCAGTGTGGGAGAATCGCGGGACGAAGCTGAACGACTCATTCGGGAAGCGGTCACGTTCCACTTGGGCGGAATGCGAAAGAAGAAAATGGCCATTCCCGAGCCGCAAGCATTGTCTGCGAAGTGGAAGTGGCGTAGCACTGCTAGCGCGGTTCCATTTTGTAATCCTGCGGCACTTTGAAGAGGGAGCCATGCGGCTCTCCAACCTCGTAGGAAGTGACCCGGTATCGCCATCTGCTCACTGGAAGTCCGAAGTCGTTTGTTTTGGGGTGAACGGCCTCCATGATCTCACACGCCAGAGCAGGCGCGAGGCTTATCCTGAAGTCCTCTAAATCCGCTGTGTCCGCGCGGTACTGCACGACGCGATGTCCCAGGCTTTGCCAGCTCTCCTATGCGGCGGACGTTGTACACTACTTGTTCCAATTTGCGCGAGCAGTCGGAATCATTCGCCTGCAAGCCTGGTACTGCCCATGTGTAGCCGCGGCGGCCTTCGTAGAAGGTACGGCTATCGTGGTCGATCACGTATACTTCGTTACTCGAACGGATGACGGTCATCCTCTGATGTCCGATGGGGAAAAGATAGTAGCGGAACGCCTCCGACTCGAAATCGATTCGGCTGGAGCTATCGGATAGCGCAACACGGAAATTGGCGCGCTGCCGGTCGATGTTGTGGAATCCTACGCTACGGTTCGTCCATTGGTCGATTTGAATTTGAACCGTCCGCGCTGGCGAGTTGGCAAGCATCCAAACAAAACAAGCGCGCTCAAAGAGAAGCATACTTATTTGACACCGAGCCCCGCCGCAGGTTCCCGGCCGCTGACATACTGCCACCTACGAGTGAGGAGTTCAATAATGTTCATTCACCTATGCCTCGGAGTTCTGATCGCCGTTGTATCGGGTTCAAACTTGCTGACTTTGTCCTCGCGCTTCTCCGGTGTGCGCGGTCCCGCGACCGATGTGTGGAACATGTCGGGCGTGAAGAATTTTGCGCTGCCGGAAAAACTCAGGCTCCAGTTCCGCGCGGAATTTCTCCATGCGTTGAACTATACAAACCTCGCCGCGCTGAACACCAACCCCGTGAACGCGGCGTTCGGAAGTATCACGTCCGCACTGGGCGGCCAGCGGTCGATTGTGTTTGGCTTGAAGCTGATCTATTAAGCTAGAAAGAGAGCAGATCTCTCATGGCCATCCAACTTACTCCAGAACAAGAACGGCGCATCCGGAACGTGGTCAACGCCGGCGCGTATACTTCCGCCCATGAGGCACTCGACGCCGCCGTCGCTGCCGTGGAGATCGCCGCCACACCCGTGTTTGAAGGGTCGCAGGAAGAGCTCGAAAACCTCTTGCTGAAGGGCTTGGCCACAGAGAAACTCCCGGAAGAAGAGTTCTGGGATTCCGTTGATCGTGAAACGAACGCTACGCTTGCTGTACATAAGCCAGGCTCCCGGGTGTGAAGATTTATTTTCACCAAGCCTCACGCGATGACGTAACGTGCCAATTCCGGTACTATCTGGTCCAACTCGGACTTCCGGAGGTTGCCATCCGCTTTAGGGAAGCTGTCAGAAGATCCGCCAAGGCCATCAGCCAACAGCCACGCACTGCGCCACTCTACCATCTGCGCAACCCGCAACTCCAAAACCTTCGCTCTTGGCCCGTATTAGGTTTTGAGGATATACGTTTCTACTTCATATTGGAGAAAGATGCCATTCGCGTGATCCGCATTCTTCACGGCAAACGCAACATCCGGGAGGTTTTGGAGCAAGAAAAAACAGAGGACGAGTAATCTCGCAGTTGCGCCTGCGGAACCTACCCGATCACCAGCAGGAGGTCCTTCGGCTCCACGGCTTGGCTCACCTGCACGGCGATCTTCGTGATCGCTCCGTCCACGGGTGCGTAGACCGTCGTCTGCATCTTCATCGCGTCCATCACCAGCACGCGATCGCCTTTCTTCACCTTCTGCCCAGTCTCCACGGCGATGCTGCTGATGACGCCCGGAATCGGCGCTCCTAACTGGCCCGGCTGCGCGGGGTCCGCCTTCACACGCGACGTTGCGGCCACTTGCAGCGACTTGTCGCGCACGCTCACTTCGCGCGGCTGGCCGTTTAATTCGAAGAACACGGTCCGCATTCCGTCGGGATGCGGCTCGCTGAGTGCAAGGAACTTGATGATCAGCGCCTTGCCGGGTTCAATCTCGGCGGCGATCTCCAATCCCTTCTCCATGCCGTAGAAAAACTGCGGCGTTGGC
>JACPVQ010000101.1 GCA_016191645.1 Candidatus Solibacter usitatus | reverse complement strand
TGGAGGAAGGCGAGGAGGTCGCAGTACAGTGGCTGGAAGCGTCGGGCCGCGAAACGGAACTGACGCAAATGACGGGGGCGAATTGGACGAGAATTTCTCCGGACGGCAAGCGGCTAGCTTACTTGTCAAATCAGGGAGGACACGCAAACCTCTGGAATTTCGACTGGCAGCGCAATGTGAAAACCAAGATGACCTTTGAGCATGATCCCGAACGTTTTGCCTGGACTCCGGACTCGCGCGCCGTCATCTTCTCATCAACGAACAGCTTGTACTGGACGCGCGCCGATGGAGCGGCGCGGGTGCAAAAGCTTCGGGAAGAGAGAAACGGCCTCTTCATTCACGACATCGCACCGGATGGAAAAACAGTGTCGTTCGCGCGGTCGGGAGGGCAAGGCCAACGCCTGATGCTGGCTCCGCTGGAATACAAAGGCGCTCCTTCGGGCGACGCCGCGCCGCAAATCGGAAAGCCGGAGCCGTGCTGCGATGAAGGAGGCCGCGGCGTAACCGCGAGCCGTTTTTCTTCCGATGGAAAGTGGATCGCCTATAATGTCCTGGAGGCCTTGGGAACGCATGTCTATGTGCGTTCGGTTCCCGATAGCGGCGCAAAATGGCAGGTGTCGGGAAGCGAGGGCGGCGCATCTCCGGTGTGGTCGCCGAACGGGCGTGAATTGTTTTTTAAGACTACGCTGGGCCGCATCATGGCGGTGGATTACACGACGAAGGCCGGCGTGTTTACCCCGGGCACTCCGCGCTTGTGGACGGAGCATCGCGTTCCAGGAAACATCGTTGTTGGGAATTTGAGTCTTGCGCCGGATGGAAAACGGATGGTGGTGTTGGGGCGGCTTGGCGAGAAGAGACAGGAAACGGCGCCGGCGGCCACTGTGCTGGTCCACTTCTTCGAGGAAGTGCGACGCCGCGCGCAGGCGAGCGGTCAGTAGCCGAACAATTTGCGCGCACTAACCGGTTGCGGCAGGGCGCACGAGTTCCAGCGGCGTGGCAATGCGCGCGCAGCCCGCGGCGAAGGCCAGGCGCACCTCTTCCATGGTGCGCACTCCGCCGCATTCCAACTGCACGCGGTCGGCGCAGTACTTGCGGATTAATTCCAGATCGCGAGGTTCCGTTGTGGCCACGAAATGGGCGCTGACGCGCTTGGCCATGCGGCAGGTGATGATCTTCATCTCCTCGTCGAGCAATGCGTTGTCGAGGACGACCTTGAGCGAGGCATCCGCTTCGATGCAGGCATCGGCGATCTGGATGAGTTCCACTTCCTGATGCTGGAACTGGCGTGAGAACAATTTGCCGGGGTTGGGGTAGGCGTAAATATCGCGCACGCCGCGGCGTAGAAGATCGCGCGCCTCATATTGCTTCACGGCGGAGGAGTTCGCGCCATGCGGATAGCCGACGACGCTGGCCACCTTCACTACGCCCGCCGACAGGAAGCGGAGCGCCGAATCGACATCGCAAGGGCGCACGATGACGGAGGCAAAACCACGCGAGCGGGCGATCAAACAACGGTGGTAAAGCTGGTCCTCGGTCAGGGCCGCTTCGAGGATTTGGAAGCCGGTTTTTTTTTCGAACTCGATTTCTTCGGAGCCGCTTTCTGCGGCGGCGGCGTGTAGAGATCCGACATCATCCATAGAGTTCCAAAGTAGCGCAGTTGCGTGCGCAGATTCTTGACGCCGCTGAACCAATCCTCGTGATGGAAGTTGCCGAAGTTGCCCTCGCCTCTTTCCTTTTCATCCAGATCGCCGAGAGCGATGTTGAGGCCCATGGCGCGGTTGCCCATATCAGGGGACCAGAATCTGCCGGGCTCCACTTCCAGGCACGGCTTGAACGAAATGGCCCACTCGATGATGTAGCCCTTGCCGCCGGGCTTCGGCTTGCAGGCGCATTCCATGGCGCGCGTTGTGATCCACTTCTGATAAGTGTTCCAGGCTTCGAGGCTGCGCCGCGGCTCGCCTTCGAGAATGCCGCCAACGCCGACGCCTCCCAAGCGCGACTTGGTGAGATTGCAAACCATCTGCCAGCTTTGCCCGTTGCCGGCAACGGATTCATCGGCCTTCCATTTGTTAGTTGCGTTGATGAGAATTTCCATCTCATCGCCGAACCAGGGATAGCCATCGCGGGTGAGCTCGTGGGCCTTGGAATTGTTGGCGGGCAGCCAGCGCGGGGTGTCGATGCCGTAGAGCACGTCGTCGGTCACGTCGAAGGCGAAGTAGAGGCGGGTTTCGTCGTGCTTGACGTATCCGTGGACGGAAAGATCGGCGTCGTCGGTGGTGGGCGAGAACTGCGGGATCCAATCCTTGACGCCGAAGAATTGCGTGGCGTCGTCCCATTCGCCGCGAGAGAGGGTGCCGTCGAGTTTCGGAGTTGTGCCGGGAAAGGCGTAGAGTCCGCGAGTGGGGGCGGGCGGCGGAGGCGCCTTGGGCGCGGACTTGGATTGCGCGTGGGCTTGCAGCGCCGTCATCGCGAGGATGGCGGCCGCCAGGATGGATGTGGGGCCAGGTCTCCAGACCTGCCGCGGGATCTCCAGATCCCGCAGCGGCTGCGCTGCAGCCGCCACTGGCATTACGCATGCTCCCGGCAGAGCCGGTCTGGAGACCGCCTCGCAGGCCCGGAGGACCTGCCCCACACAGCAGATTGGGAAGATTCTGGAGAGTAGTGGTACAGAGCAGCAGCCTGGGAAGATTTTGGAGAGGAGTACATAGCAGCAGCCAGTACGCTAGTTACGCTTCTTCTTGCCCGTGGTGACGGGCGCGGGGGCAAGCGAACGGCGTAAATCGCGGGCCTTGCGTCCTACTTCCGTGCTGGGGTAATTCTTGATGACCTCATCGAACGCTTTGATGGCGGAGCTGCGGCGCTCCGAACTCATGTACGACTTGCCTTTGAGGAAGAGGGCATCGGGGGATTTGTTGTTCTCGCCGAAGGCTTCCACTTTTTCAAACGCGTCCACAGCGCCGTCGTAATCTTTTTTCAGATAGAGAATCTCACCCATGTAGAACTGCGCGTTGGGCGCGAACTCGCCGCGCGGGAACCAGCGCAAGTAGTCTTGAAATTCGTTGTAAGCCATGTCGAAGTTGCCGGCTTCTTTGTCGGCTTTGGCCTGTTCGTAGAGCTGCTGCTGCGTGATGCCGCGCGGAGGTCCACCGGACGTTACCGCGGAGCCGGCCGGTCCGGCGGCGTCGGGCGGCGGGACGGGAGGGGCATTGAGCGTTTTCACAGCGGTGAGAATATCGGTGAGCTGGCTTTGAATTTTATTCATGCGCGTGCTCAGATCCTTCACCGACTCGCTCATCACGGAATAATCATTGCTGAGATTGTCGACCTTCGCGCCAAGCCCGGCAATGGGGGCTTGCACGACACCCT
>JACPVQ010000100.1 GCA_016191645.1 Candidatus Solibacter usitatus | reverse complement strand
GTCGGATTTGGGGCGGAGATTGAGGTGGATCACGAATGCTTGGATTTTGCGGATGAGTTCGGCGGATTGCCGCTCGCTGGGGCTGAGGCAGAGGATGAGAGAGTCCTGGATGAAGAGAGCGCGGTGCAGAGCGATGATGGCGGCGATGGTGGATTTGCCCCATTGGCGGGTGCAATTGAGAATGCAGCGCTTCGAGGTGGATAAGAGAACGGCGCTTTGAATGGGGTCGGGTTGAAACCCGAGGGCTTGGCGAGCGAAGGTTACGGGATCGAGAACGTCAAGGAGCCTCATAACAACTCTTTCGATTCGAGAGCGCGCAAGGCTTCGACGACGGCGATGTGGGCGTCGGGGAATTGGCGCAGCGTGGAGAGCATGACGGAACAGTGAGCCGGCCATGAGGCGGGAAAGCCGGGGCGAGACGGCGTTGAGGAGATGGGAGGGACACGGCGGGCGGGCCAGGCGGCGAAGGAGGGACACGTCGAGTGAAAGCACTGCATCTTTCGTTGAATGCGCCCTGTTTTTCCTATGGCTCACCTCTTCTTTCCGCGCTTAGGCCGCCGCCTTTGGTTCACCGGGAGGGCGAACGTTTGGCGCAAGCGGGGGTGGCGGCGAATAGGGTTTGTCATCGTCTTCCCAATCCGGGAGTCCGGAAGGTATTGGCATTTGGAGGTTTAGCTGTGTCTCAGGTTCGTTCTGACGTTTTCCGCGAGCGACCTGCAATTCCCTGAGCTCACGCTCAGAGCGGGCATAGTCGCGGCGGGCGCGGCCGATGTAACGAAGGAGCAGTTGCAGCGAGTTGGTCTTGCCGAGCGAGGTGATGGCGGCGGCGACGTGGTGAGGGAAGGTGAGGCCAGAGAAATCTCTGTCGACTTCCGCACTGGTGCGATGGATCTCCAAATCGAGCATGGCGGTTTCGGCGGACAGGAGACGGCGGACGCGCCACGCGGCGGCGGCGATGTCCATGACGAGGAAAACTTCGGAGTCGTCGATGGGCTGGAAACGGTCCATGAACATGTAGGTCATTTGCTGGAGCTTTTCGGGGTCCTCTCCATCGAGCAGGACCATGCGGGAAGTGAAGCCATGCTTGATGGCGTTGCGGCAAGCGATTTCCTTGCCGAGGATGGTAGTGGGGCCGTTGGATTTTGCGCCGTTGGCGCGGGAAGCTTCTTTTTGACGTTCGGTGCGTTTGCGCATGGATGTATCCTTCGAGCGTATTGTAGGGAGGGCTGGAGGCTGCGGGAGCGGGAACGGTCAACTAAAGTGTTGGAAACAGGGGGAATATAGTTTTGTGGAATCGGAACAAAGCATTTTCAGCCGCGCGTGAACGCGCGTGAACGCCTTCTGCTTTTTTAGCGTGGAACCGATTTCATGGGGCTGGGTTCGATGGTGGAGACGAGACCAATTGGCAATGGAGGGTGAGGTAGAGGAATAATATATCCTGGACTGCGAAAGAAAGCTTTGAACACGGCTACGGAACATCGATAGTGGGCCAGGCAACTCACAACAAGATCGTCTCCTTCATCTGGGGCATTGCCGACGACGTCCTGCGCGACCTGTTCAAGCGCGGCAAGTATCCCGATGTCATTCTGCCCATGTGCGTGATCCGGCGGCGGTCCATCGTGGTCTACACGGACGGCTTATCGTCGAGCACGGCGTCGGAAGCGGTCACGTCCACAAGGCGGCCGCCTATGACGAGGATGCCGGACTTGGACAGCTTGCCGATGTACTGCGGGCTCTTGTTGCGGTGGCGCGCGTATTCGGTGTGGGTCAGAATGGGGTTTTCGCTCATACGATTATGTCGGTATACTCAAAGTGCGGAGGCCCAAGATGGACAGATCCAACGATCCTCGATATGACTTCTACGCCAGCCCCACGGTGGACGAGTTGATCGCCCAACAGGGGAAGGGTCCCATCCACGATCCCAAAGTATTGTTGGGGGATTTCTGGCCGGAGGACGAGCCCATCGAAGAATTCCTGGCGGCCCTCCACGAGTGGCGCGGGCATAACAGGTCCGACCGGGCCGCATGAGCACTTCCGTCGTCGTCGACACGGATGTAGTTTCCTACCTGTTCAAGAGCCATCCGACCGCCTTTCAGTACCTTCCGGACCTCACGGACCGGACGCCGATGATCTCGTTTATGACCCTGGCGGAATTGGATCGCTGGGTGCTCGAAGCTCATTGGGGCGAGGTCCGCCGCCAGCGGTTGCGCGAGTACCTGGAGCGTTTTGTCGTGCTGCCATACGATCGGGATCTGTGCACCAAGTGGGCAGAGGTTACTGTCGCGGCTCAGGCGTCCGGCCGGCGGATTGATTGCGCGGATGCCTGGATTGCGGCCACGGCCTTGATCGCCGGCGCGCCGCTGATCACCCACAATCGAGACGATTACGTCGGTGTGCCCGGCCTCACGCTGATTTCCCACGGGTAATAGCGCCACCATCAACCCATCAACCTGTTTTTCGGCGCTATCGCTGCGCCCAGCGTGCGATCCCGTTACCCGCCGTACGGCTCGCGGAAAAGGAACCAACGCTGAAGCACCTTAAATGGCGCTCAAGCAATCCGAGGGTCACCTCACGCAGCGATCCGTAACACATTCGCCCGAACCCATTATTCGGCGTCGCGAATCGCCGCCATGATTTTGCCAAGACATTTCATCGGTGTTCTCTTCAGGCTATGCTCCCAGATGCGAACTACGTTCCAGCCGTCCTGTTTGAGCACGTGTGTGTTCGTGCGGTCCCGCTTCATGTTTCCTGCAATCTTGAGTTTCCAATACTTCAAATTGCTCTTTGAAAAAAGTGCGCACTTGCTACAGCCGTGCCAATAGCACCCGTCAACAAAAACAACCGTCTTGAAGCGAGAAAAAACAAAGTCGGGTTTTCCGCACAGTTTGCTCTTGCGCCGCCATCCCGTGATTCCCGCCCCGCGCATTAACGCGATGAGATGCAGTTCGGTCGAACTGTTGCCACGAGATCGGATTCGCGACATATTGTAGGACCGCTGCTCAGGTGTTAGGTTATCTGGCATCGCGTCACGCTGCTATCAACTGTTCTATCTTGCCAACGACCAGCTCCCGAAGCTCTGATCCGTCGAGCGCGTCAAGGATCGTCACGCCGCCAATCTGCACAATGTAGTGCGCAAGCTCACGCACTTTTTCCCGAACATAAAAGGGGTTTCCGTCTTTCTCCCGATCAAGAAGAACTCCAAGCACCGCATGCGTGATCTGGTTGTTTCTCCCAAACGCGTTTTCCAAAAGGTTCTGTGTCACGTCAAGCTTCTTGAGCAGCGGTCCGGTAAGCTCGAACGGGTCGCTTCGGTTTTCATCGTAGGAGCAGAAGCCGTACCACCACAGGCGAGCCATCCCGTTGCGCAGAAGGGCACGCGAGCGGTCAGACATGAAGAAGTATCGCGTGGCACAGCGTGACTAGCGTCACGGAAGATGTAACAATGCAACGGTTATGATGAACTCGTGATCAAAGCTACCGATCTCTGTTCCCCACCGCAGTCCGCCGAAAAAGCGACGCTCGATCATCCGCTGGAACACTTGGTCGCCTGCCACCGGCGGATCGAAGACCGGCTGGACACGTTGGAGCGCGTGATTCCGCATCTTGCCGGACGCCGCGAGGAATCGCTAACGGCGATCCAAAACAGTCTGCGGTTTTTCGACACCAACGGCACGTGGCACACCGCCGATGAAGAGGAGAGCCTGTTTCCACGACTTGCGCCGTTCCTGAATGCGGAGGAGAAGGCCTTCGTGCAAAACCTGGAGCGACAGCATCAGGAGGCGGAGAGCATCTTTGACGCGCTGAAGAAAGCGGCGCTCGTTTTGTCCGCCGAATCACCTTGTTCCGTTGACGCCATTGAGGAGTACGAACGTTTATGCAGGAGACTTTGCGAAATCTACCGCGCTCACATTGCGGCGGAGGATTCCCGCCTGCCGGAGTTGGGCCGCCGTCTGCTGCCGGAGATCGCGATGAAAGAGTTGTCGCGCGAAATGAAACTGCGGCGCGGTCTGGAGGCGTGAAGCGGTTTGTCTTCCCGCGCGAGCATGGCGCGTGGGGGATGCTCTTGCAGCCGTTCGTGGCCGCGGCAATTGTGGGCCGTCAATGGACGTGGTTTCTGATTCCGGGACTGCTGCTGATACTGACGGTGTTTCTGATTCGTGAGCCGTTGCTGGTGCTGGCGCGGCAGCGATTCGTGTGGCGCGTGGAGAGGCCGGAGACTGCCGCCGCCAAGCGGACGCTGCTGTGGGAGCTGGCCTTGATGGCTGCCTGTGCGGCGATTGTGGCCTGGCGCATTCCAATTGGCATTCTTGCGGCGTTCGGCGCTGTTGCGATGGCGCTCACGCTTGCAGCGGTTGCCATGGCCGTGAAGAACCGGCAGCGATCCGTGGTTTTGCAAATACTGAGTTCTTTCGGGCTGAGTTGTTCCGGGTTGTTGGCCGCATTGCTGACGACAGGCACGATACCGGAGTGGGCCATCGCGGTGGCGCTGCTCCATGCGCTGCACAGTGTCGCGGGAATCTTCGTTGTGCATGCGCGGCTGGACAAGAATTCGCGTCCGGCGATGATTCAGCAAGTTGTGAACGTCGCCGCGGCCGTGGTCATCGCGCTCCAGTGGAATGCCCTTTTTGCGATTCCCGTGGCGTTGTCGGTCGCGATTACCGCGTATGAACTGCAGCGGCTGAACAAGCCGGAGCCGCTACAAAAAACCGGCCTTCGAACGCTGAGTCTTTCCCTGGTTCACACCGCGGCGGTGATCGCCGTTCTTTTCGCCAGATAATCGCGCACCACTTCTTCCATGGGCGGGAACGGCTTCACGCCAAAGGCTTCCAACTTCGAGTTGGACAAAGCCGAATAGCGGGGACGTTTTGCCGCCGTGCGATACTCGCGCTCATCGGCGACGCGCAACTCCGGCGTCAATCCCGCCGCCTGAAAGATCATGGCGGCAAAATCGTACCAGGAGATGGCCGTGCCGCCTCCGGCATGAAACACACCCGACGCGTTGGCCGCAACCAGATCCGCGGAACGCGCCGCCAGCAGGGGGGAATAGGTTGGGCTGGCGACATGGCTCTGGACAACGCGCAACGGCTGCCCCGACTTTGCCAGGCGCAGCATGCTCTCAATGAAATTTCCGCGCGCCGTGTGCAATCCTCCGGGACCAAAGACGCCCGACGTGCGAATGATCAAAGGCGATTCCAGATAAGCCTGCGCGTACAATTCGCCCGCGTATTTCGAAACCGCGTAGGCGCCCATGGGGTGCGGACGGTCGTCCTCCACATAGGACGATCCTTTCGTTCCGTCGAACACGTAGTCCGTGGAGAATTGAACGAAGCGGGCATCGCTTTGGCGGCACGCCAACGCCAGATTGCGCACAGCGATCGCATTCGCCTGAAACGCTTCCACGGGCTGCTTCTCGGCGAGATCGACGTGATTGTAGGCGGCGGCGTTGATGACGACGCCGGGATCGATGGCGGCGATCGCCTGCTCCACTTTCGCCTGATCGGTAATGTCCAGTTCGGCGCGCTTGAGTCCAACCACTTCCCAGCTGCGCGCCGTGAACTCGCGGACCAGTTCCACGCCCAGTTGGCCGCCGCTTCCCACGATCAATACTCTTGTGCTCATTTCGAACCTATAAGGATAGTCTATTTCCCTTCGTTTGCCCGGCCCGCCGATCCGGTCCACAGCAGCAGCAGCGAGACGGCCATCCAGATGGCCCCGGTCCAATACGGCGCGCCGGAACCGATGGCGTCGAAAACGATGCCCGCGTAGATGGGCCCGGCCAACCTCGTCAGACTCAACACGGATTGCAAAGATCCCAACAACCAACCCTGCTCTCTTGGACTCACCAGTTGCGACAGCAGAGCCGTGAAGGCAACACTGGCCAGCCCGACTCCGGCAACAAAGGCGATGCTCACAAATAGGTGCCACTCTTGCGTAGAGAATGCCACGACCAGGAATCCAATGATCAATGCGGCGAGCCCGGCAGCGCCCATGCGGCGCTCTCCCAGGACGGGCGTCAATTTGCGCACCAGAAATCCCTGCGAAATCGCGGCGCTGATTCCGATGAACACAAACAGCGTGCCGTTCTGCTGCGCCGTGTACTGGAAACGTTCCATGGTGAAATAAGTGAAATTGCTCTGCATGGCGCTGAAGGCGAAGTTCAGGAAGAACGTTCCCAACAGAAGGCGATGCAGAATCTTCCGGTCCCACAACTGCCGCAGCGGCGTGATGGGACTGAGATCGGAAAAATGAAACGGCTTGGTGCCACGCAAATGCGCGGGAAGCGATTCGGGAAGAGCGAACAGGCCGAAGATTGTTGTGGCCAGGGACAAAACTCCAGCGGCGTAGGCCGGGGCCTGCAAGCTGATGTTGCTCAACCAGCCGCCGATGGCGGGACCCAGCATGAAGCCCAATCCGAAGGCCGCGCCCAGGAGTCCAAAGCTCTTGGCCCTGTTTTCCGGAGCGGAGACGTCGGCAATGTAGGCCTGCGCCGTGGAAATATTTCCGCCCGTGAAGCCATCGAGCAGCCGCGAAAGAAACATCACCGGAAGCGAAGAGGCGAGCGCGAAAATGAAATAGCCGACGGAGGTTCCGAAAATGCTCAACAGCAAGACGGGACGCCGGCCGTAGCGATCGGAAAGAACGCCCAGAACCGGACTGGCAACGAATTGCGCGGCGGAAAAACTCATGGCCAGCGCGCCCACCGTTGTGGCATCGGTGCGGAACTGGCGCACGAGGTAGGGAATGACAGGGAGCAGAATCCCCGCGCCTAACAGATCGAGAAAGACAGTGACGAAGAGGAAAGCAAGCTGCTTGTTCGAAACCGCCTTCTGTTGTGCCGCCGGCGAATGAGAAATAGGCGCTAGATCTCCGCGGCGACTTTTTCGGTTACAAACGCTTCGATGACGTCGCCAGGTTTCACGTCGTTGTAGTTCGCCAGGCTGATACCGCATTCCAACCCGTTGCGCACCTCGCTGGCGTCGTCTTTGAATCGTTTGAGAGAACTGATCTTGCCCGTATGAACCACCACGTTGTCGCGCAGCAGGCGCACCAGGCATTCGCGGTTGAAGATGCCGTCCACTACGAAGCAACCGGCAACGGTTCCCACCTTGGTGATGCGGAACGTATCGCGAACTTCCGCTCGCCCCTTGAAGGTTTCCTTAATCACGGGGGCCAGCAAGCCGGCCATCGCCTTCTTCATCTCGTCGGTCAGTTCGTAGATGATGGTGTGCAGCCGGATATCGACAGTTTCTTTTTCGGCGAGCGCGGTGGCATTTTTCTCCGGACGCACGTTGAAGCCGACAATGATTCCGTTCGACGCCGATGCCAGCAGAACGTCGGTTTCGGTAATCGCGCCGACACCGGTGTGCAGCACGCGGACTTTGACCTTTTCCGTGGTCAGCTTATGCAGCGCGTCGGAGAGCACTTCGCAGGTTCCGCCGACGTCGGCTTTCAGAATGATATTGAGTTCCTTGATTTCGCCGTCTTTGAAAGTTTGCGACAGGGTTTCCAGGGTGACGCGGGAGCCCTTTTTCATCTGCTCTTCGCGCGTCTTGGCTTCGCGATAGACGACAATCTGCTTGGCCTTCGCGGTATCGGTGACCACCTGGAAAGTATCGCCGACATCCGGAACTTCGTCCAATCCGTTCACCTGAACGGGCATCGATGGACCGGCTTCCTTGATGGCAGTTCCGCGATCGTCGAACATGGCGCGGACGCGGGAGAATACCGAGCCGCAGACGAAGTAGTCGCCCACACGCAGCGTTCCCTTGCGAACGAGGACCGTGGCAACCGGACCGCGGCCGCGATCCAATTGCGCTTCCAGGACAACGCCGACGGCGGGGCGCGTGGGATTGGCACGGAAATTCTGGATATCCGTGACCAGCAGAATCATTTCGAGCAGCAAGTCGAGGTTCTGCCCTGTCTTGGCGGACAGCGGAACGGTAACCGTTTCGCCGCCCCAATCCTCAGGCATCAGACCCAATTCGGTCAGTTGCTGTTTGATGCGCTCCACGTTTGCTTCAGGCTTGTCAATCTTGTTGATGGCGACAATGATGGGCACCTTCGCGGCGCGCGCATGATCGATGGCCTCGCGCGTTTGGGGCATCACGCCGTCGTCGGCGGAAACCACTAGGATGACGATGTCGGTGACCTTCGCACCGCGAGCCCGCATGCGGGTGAACGCGGCGTGGCCAGGGGTATCGATGAACACGATCCGCTTGCCCTTGTGGTCCACATAATAGGCGCCAATGTGTTGTGTGATGCCGCCGAACTCTCCGGCCACGACATTGGTGGAACGAATGCCATCGAGCAGCGACGTCTTTCCATGATCGACGTGGCCCATGATGGTGACCACGGGAGGACGCGGCAGCATGTCCGTGGAATCTTCCGCCATTTCGAGATCGAAAGTGGATTCCTCCTCGAAGGTCATCTGCGTAGTAGTGGCGCCAAAATCCTTGGAGAGATCTTCCGCCAACTTCATGTCGAGCGTCTGATTGATGGTGGCGAAAATCTTGCGGTCGACCAGTTTTTTGATGACGAGATTGGCTCGGATGCCGAGCTTTTCCGACAGTTCCTTAACGGTGAGGCCTTCGGAAATCGTGATTTCGCGATTGGGCGCGATGACCTGCTCGGTGATCTGCTTGCGTCTCTGCAGATCTTTTTCGATGACCTCCACTTCGCGGTGGCGATCTTTGGCGCGTTTGTTGGCATCACGGCGCGTGTCGGTTGGGAGCAGCGTTGGCGCGGCGGGCAACGGAGCGGTGGGATGCATCGGACGACCGCCGGGCCGCTGCGGGCGCATGCCGGGTGCGGAGCCAGGCTGCATGCCGGGACGAAGAATTGGCTGGCCGGGCCGTAGTGGACCGCGGTAAGAAGATGGAGGTTGTCCGGGAGCGGGGGAAACGGGCGGACGACCCGGCATGGGAGCGCGCGCGATGGGTTGGCTGGGGGACGACTTCTGCTGGCCTTGCTGTTGCAATCGCGCCACCAGATCGGGACGGGGCGGAACCACCGGTCTTGCGACAGGTTGCGCCACCAGCACGGGACTTGCAGGCTGTGCGGGCCGCTGCGGTTGCGCGATAGGACGGCCGGGAGTCGCCGGCGTATGGATCGGTGAAGACGGACGAATCACGGGTCCGGCCGGCAGAGGCTTGTCGGGACGCGCCGCCGCGGCATCGGCCGCCGGGGCGGGCATCGACTGTCGTGGACCGGTCAGGATTTGTCCCGGCTTTGTGGGCGGCGGAACGGGCTTCGCGGTAATGGTGGACTGGCGCGCGGCAAACGGCTGCGGCGGAGTTACCGGAGCAACGATGGTGGGCCGCGGCGGATCTCGCGGCGTCTGCTGAACGGGAGTAACGCCCGCTAGCGGCGGGCGTATCGGAATGGTGGGGCGCGTGGTCACGCGCTCTGCTGCTGGCTCTGTTGGCTGCAATGAAACCTGATCCTGTTGTGTTGTCTCGGGGGCTGCCTGGGTGGACGCCGCCGCCGGTTCCACTTCTCGTGAGAGGGGTTCGGCGCGGACTGCCTCGGCTACGGCCACAGCGGGCGCGGAAGGGGTGGATTCTTCTTCCTCGCCGCCGGTGTCCCGGCCAGCCTCGCGCAGGATCTGACGGCGGATCTTGAGCGCGACGTCTTCGTCAATGGAGCTGGAGTGCGTCTTTTTTTCTTCGACGCCGTATTCCGGGAGCAGTTCGATAATGCGGCTGGGTTTTACTTCCAGCTCCCGAGCCAACTCATTTATTCGAATCTTGATCATAGTTGCGCTGACGCGCGATTACCTTCCCTCAACATCCGTCCGAATTGCTTGTATCTGTAGACACAACAGGAATGGCGCGGCTGCACGCGCACTCTTCGGCTCCCGCAAACCCTAACCTGTTATCGTATCAGATTCAATCGGGGCGTTTCCCGCGACGTCGCCGCCCTCCGCATTCGCGGATGCATCCGCGGCGGGCTCGGCAGCCTGCTCAGCCACTTGTTCAGCAACTTGTCCGGCAACTTGTTCGGCAACCTGTTGATCCACCGGCACCGCCGCCACAGGGGCATCCAGTTGCGCGTAATAACCATTGACTGACGATTGGATCTGTTCCACCATCTCGACGGAAATCCCCGCCGCATCCAACTCTTCCTGCGTCACGTTGGTGAGACGGTCCACGGTGGAAATGCCCGCTTCCAACAGCTTGTTGGCGATGGATTCTTGCAAGCCATGTTCCAGCAGTACGCTGAGAGGGGCGCCCGGAGCTTGCAGCGCGGCCATCTGCGTTTCCACTTCCTGGCGCTTCTCTTCCTCGCTCTTGATGTCGATGCGCCAGCCGAGCAGCTTCGAGGCGAGCCGGACGTTTTGCCCTTTCTTGCCGATGGCGAGCGAGAGCTGCGTATCGTCGACAATCACTTCCATGTGCCGCTCGACCGCGCTGATAATGGAAACGCGAGTGATCTTGGCCGGGCTCAATGCGTGGGTGGCAAACACCACGGGATCTTCGGAGAATTCGATGATATCGATCTTTTCGCCGCGCAATTCGCGGATGATGGATTGGACGCGCATGCCCTTCATGCCGACGCAGGCGCCGACGCAATCGACGTCGCGGTCGCGGCTGAAGACGGCGATCTTGGTGCGCTCCCCGGCCTCGCGGGAACAGCCTTTGATCAGCACCGTGCCGTCGTAGATTTCCGGCACTTCCTGCTCGAAGAGACGCTCCACCAATTCCGGCGCGCCGCGCGAAACAATCACTCCGGCGCTTTTGCCGGCTTTTTCCACCATCTTGATCACGCAACGCACGCGGTCCCCGGCGGAGAAATTTTCCAGACGCGATTGTTCCTTCTTCAGCAGCCGCGCTTCCGTCTTGCCCAGATCGCACACCAGGTCCTGGCCTTCCACGCGTTTCACCACGCAGTTGACCAATTCGCCGGCGCGGTTGGCATATTCGGAATAAACAGTTTCGCGCTCGGCCTCGCGCACTTTTTGCAGAATCACCTGCTTCGCCGTCTGCGCCGAGATGCGTCCCAGAACGTCGGCCGGCCGGTACAGGCGCACTTCGCCGCCCACCTCGGCGGTGGAGTCGATCTTGCGCGCCTTGTCCAGGGTCAACTCGTTGACAGGGTCCTGCACTTCCTCCACTACCTTGTAAACGGAGTAGATCTTGAAGCCGCCCGCTTTATCGTCCATCTCCGCAACCATGTTTTCATTCGTGCGGAAGTGTTTCTTGGCGGCGACCAGCATGGCGTCCTTCACCGCCTCGAAAACGATCTGCGAGTCGATGCCCTTTTCCTTGCTCAACAGCTCTATGGACTGAAAGATGGTATCCAAAGCCCAAACTCCTTACGATTCGATTCTTCCTGATTTCTTAATTAAGACGCGCGGCGGGTCACCACTCGAATTTCAGATTCGCGCGTTCCACTTGCTCCAAAGGAAACTCCACGAACCTGCCGGGCGATGCTTCCAGACGGATCACGCCGCCGGTCACGCCCGAGAGGACTCCCTCCCACTGCCTTCTGTCATCGACGGGCTCGCGCAACTGGATTTTGGCTTTCTTTCCCTGAAATCGCTCAAAATCCCGCATCGTTTTCAACTTGCGCTCCACGCCTGGAGACGAGACCTCCAGCGTGTAGTGGCCCGGAATGAGATCTTCGACGTCGAGAATGGTACCGACCTGATTGGACACGTTCTCGCAATCGGAATGAGTGACGCCTTCCGGCTTATCGATGAAAATACGAAGCACGCGGTTGTTTCCGCCTCCCAACAGCTGGACGTCCACAATCTCAATCTCTTCGGACGCGCCAACTCTTTGAGCGATTTCAACAACCTTGTCCTCAAGCGCTTGTTTGATCACCGATGCCATAAATTTCCAGGTTTCAGCCAACAAAAAAGTGGGCTCTGCGGCCCACTTCCCGTTCGCCAAACTACAAGCCCATTGTAGCATGGGGTGCGAGGGTTGCATGTTGGATTCATCAGACGGTTTCCGGGGCTGTTCCGCACGCTTGCGAGATCACGAGAGGGAGCCTCCGTTGACATGTGCCACGCTACGCGTTACAGTCGGGGATTGATCCGATCTTTCCGGCATAAGGGCCTGAGAAGGCTTCACCAGGAGGACGATCCTCGCGGAGTGATCGGCGAGCACGTGGAGAAGTTGCGGGACATTCTCGCAGAGGAGGGGAGCAATGCCAATGAAGAATCCACCGCATCCGGGAGGCGTGGTTCTGCGGCAATGCATCGAGCCGCTGGGCTTGACCATTACGGACGCCGCAACCGCGCTCGGAGTCGCCCGCAATACATTGTCTGAACTGGTGAATGGGCGGCGCGGGATTTCCGCAGAGATGTCGGTACGGTTGTCCAAAGTCTTTGGAGGCAGCGCTGAAAGCTGGTTGACGCAGCAGGCGCACTACGATTTGTCTCGGATTCAGGCGGACCGGATCAAACTGAAGCGGCTGGAATTTGCCGATTAGTTCCAACGCCTACGTGTTACCATTTCGGCAATGAAACTTCTACTGACCTTCGTCCTCGCGCTGCTTCCGGCCTTTGCGCAGTTTCTCGAACGTGACGCGGAAAACTGCGCCGAATCCAAACTCATTACGCGTATGACGGGCTGCCTGATCCACTCCTGCGAACGCAAGGAGTTCGATTCCGCGGAACTGCAAATGAAGAAGGACGATGGCGTGGAAGGAAAGGCGATGGAGGGTCAAATCGAAAACGTGGTGTTCATGTGTCCGGTGAAGATGTCCCAGCTGCAGATTGTGCGCAACGCCGAAAATGCGTTGAAGAAGGCGGGGTTCAGCACGGTCACGCGCTTCGGAAACGGCGAATACCATCATTTGACCATGCAAAAGGGCGCGCAATGGCTGGGCATCAGCACCGATGCATTTGGCGAGTTTCCCGCGTACACGCAAACGGCAATTCTGGTGAAAGAGATGCAGCAGGAGATGGAAGCGAATGCCGAAGCGTTCGGCTCCGAGATTGACAAATCCGGAAGAGTGGCGATTTACGGCATTCAATTCGACACGGGCAAAGCGACCATCAAAGCGGAATCCGCAATGGTGCTGGCCGAGATCGCGAAGCTGCTGAAGAGCCGTGCGGATTTGCGAATTCGCATTGAAGGGCATACGGACAATGTGGGCGCAAAGGCTGCAAACATGACGCTCTCCAGCCAGCGCGCGGCATCGGTCATGGCTTGGCTGGTTGCGAACGGGATCGACAAGGCGCGGCTCACCGTGCAGGGGTTCGGTGATTCCGTGCCCGCGGGCGATAACACTACGGAAGAAGGACGCGCCAAGAATCGCCGCGTCGAACTAGCCAAGATTTAGCGTAAGAGCCTCACTACGCTACAATCGAAATTCCGGCCGTTCGCCGGGTCCATGTCCACTCTCCAAGAATCCAGCAAGTCTCCGCGCTTCAGCAGGGCCGCGGAGTTTCGCGACCTGCTTCCGAATCGCGTTTTCGTCGCCGACGGCGCAATGGGGACGATGCTCTATGCCAAGGGCGTGTTCATCAATCGCAGTTTTGACGAGCTGAACCTTTCGCAACCCTCGTTAGTGAAAGAGATCCACCAGGATTACGTCAAGGCCGGCGCGCAGATTATCGAATCGAATACATTCGGAGCGACGCGCATCCGGCTGGCGGCTTTTGGTGCGGCGGAGCGATGCAAGGAGATCAACGAAGCGGGCGTGCGGCTGGCACGTGAGGCCGCGGGCGACAAGGCGTTTGTCGCCGGCGCAATGGGGCCATTAGGTGTCCCATTGGAACCACTTGGGCCGACTTCGTTCGCCGAAGTGCGTGAGACCTTCGCCGAGCAGACGAAGTATCTGGTGGAAGCAGGCATCGATCTGATCATCCTGGAAACCTTCGGATATCTGAACGAGTTGCGCGAGGCGTTGGATGCGGCGCGCGAGACGGCGGGGCCGGAGATAGTCATCGCCGTACAGATCACCATCGACGACTACGGCAATATGCTGGACGGCAAAGATGTCGCCACCTACGCGCCGCTGCTGCACCAATGGCCGGCCGACGTGATCGGCGTCAATTGTTCCGTGGGACCGAAGGCGACGTTTGAAACCATCGAAAAAATGATGGCCTATTCGAACAAGCCGATGAGCGCGATGCCGAACGCCGGACATCCGGCGCGCGTGGAAGGGCGGCAGATCTATCTTTGCTCGCCCGAATACATGGCGCAATATGCGCGGCGCTTGTTGTGGGCCGGCGTCAAAATTGTCGGCGGGTGCTGCGGAACCACGCCGGATCATATTAAGGAAGTCGTTTCCGAAGCCCGATCGTTACAGCCCGGTCAGAAGAAGCTCACCGTTACCGTGGAAGAGCCCGAGGCAAAAGCGAAAGCCCTGCCGATAGTTCCGGTGGCGAAGAAATCTCAATTAGGCGCCAAGTTGGCGGAAGGCAAGTTCGTCGCGTTCGTGGAAATTCTACCGCCGCGCGGCGTGGATGCTTCCAAGGAGATCGCGGGCGCGAAGTTCTGCAAGGACAACGGTATCGATTGCATCAACGTGCCGGACGGCCCTCGCGCCAGTGCTCGCATGAGCGCGCAGGTGTGCTGCCAGTTGATGCAGCGCGACGCAGGCATTGAAACCGTTCTGCACTTCTGTTGCCGCGACAGGAACATTCTCGGTATTCAGAGCGAACTGATTGGCGCGCATTCCGCGGGCGTTCGCAATTTGATTTGCATCACCGGCGATCCGCCGCGCATGGGATCGTATCCGCACGCCACGGCGGTGTTCGACGTGGATGCCATCGGGCTCGCTAACATCGTGACGAATTTGAATAGCGGGCTGGATATTGGCGGCAACCCGATCGGGTCGCAAACTTCGCTGCTGTTGGGCGTCGGCGCGAACCCCGGTGCGTTGAACATGGAAGAAGAGCTGCGGCGCTTCGATTGGAAGATGCAGGCGGGGGCGGAGTACGTGGTGACGCAGCCTGTGTTCGACATCGAATTGCTGGAGGCGTGGTTGAAAGCAACGGCGAAACACAAGATCCCGTTGATTGCCGGAATCTGGCCGTTGACGAGTTATCGCAACGCCGAGTTCATGGTGAACGAACTGCGCGTGCCGGTGCCGGAAGAATACATGGAGCGCATGAAGCGCGCCGACAGCGCGGAAAAATCGCGAGCGGAAGGCGTCGCCATCGCGCGCGAGATGGTCACGCGCATTCGCCCCATGGTGCAGGGGATTCAGTTGAGCGCTCCGTTTGGACGCTATGAGATGGCGATTCAGGTGGCGGAAGCGATGGGGCCAAGGTAAATTGACATGGCCACGGATCTCGTCGAAATCGACGTCACGCAGCCTTCCGCGGAAGCCATCGAGCGCGCCGCCGCGCTCATTCGCAAGGGTCGCGTCGTCGCCATTCCCACCGATTCGCTCTACGCCCTTGTAGCCGATCCGTTCAGCCTGCGCGCGGTGGCAAGGGTGTTCGACGCCAAGGGCAGAGAGTTCACGCGTTCTCTTCCGCTTGTGGTTTCCGATTTCGTTATGGCCAGCGACCTGGCCGCCGAAGTGACTTCACGATTCGAAATACTGGCCCGCCATTTTTGGCCCGGACCGCTGACCCTGATCGTTCCGGCGGCGGCGAAACTACCCTTGAAGGTGACCGGCAACACGGGAAGACTGGCCATGCGGCAATCGCGATCCTCCGTCGTCAACGCGCTGCTGCTGAAGCTGGACCACCCGATGATCGCCACTAGTGCGAACATCTCCGGACAACCCACGTGCCGCAGCGGCATCGATACGTTTGGCATGATGGACAGCCGTGTCGATCTGGTGCTGGACGGCGGCTTTTGCAGCGGTCCTGGGAACACCACGGTGGACATCACGGACCCCGATTGGAAAGTGATTCGCGAAGGCGCGATTTCGCAGAAAGAGATCGCCACGCAGTTGAAGCAATAGCGGCTCATGCCGCGAATTGCCGCGCATGCCTCTCCAGAAACGCGAGGATTCTCTCACGAAGAAGGAAGAAGCGCGTGTCCTCCATGAGCGTCTGGCGACAGCGCGGATGGGGAAATGGAACCGGCACTTCATCCCCAAGCGTCGCCTCCGGACCGTCCGTCATCACCAGGATACGATCCGCCAGATATAACGCCTCCTCGACGTCGTGCGTGACCATGAGTACGGTCTTCTTAGTCGATTCGCAAAGTTCCACCAGCATGTCCTGCAACTCGAACCGCGTCATGGAGTCGAGCGCGCCGAACGGCTCGTCGAGCAGCAAAAAACGCGGCTCCAAAGCGAGCGCTCTGGCGATGGAGGCCCGTTGCTGCGTCCCTTGGGAAAGTTCCGCCGGCATTTGATGATAGAACTCGCCGACGCCCACCAGATCCAGAAACTTCCGGCACAACTTTTCGCGTTGTGCGGCATTTGCCTCCCCGTGCGATTGGCGCAAGGCCAGCATCACATTCTGGCCCGTAGTCAACCACGGCAACAGCGACGGCGATTGGAACACGAATGCGCGGTCTCTGCCAGGCGTGTCCACTTCATGGCCATCAACGCAGATTCCGCCTTCCGTCGCCTGCTGCAGACCGGCCACAATCGATAGAACCGTTGATTTGCCGCATCCGGAATGTCCCAGCAGGCAGACGAACTCGCCGTCCTTGATCTTCGCGTTGAAGTCTTTCACGGCGACATAAGTTCCGCCGCCGGTGGCGAACGATTTTGTCAACGATGTAATCTCCAAAGGCGTTCTCACGCTTCCACCTCCAAGGCCAATGCCCGCGACGGTATTGCTTCCGGACGTCCATGCAATGCGGGTTTTGACGAATGGCTTGTGAGGTACTGAGCGATCTTCACGCGGATACGCACTGCTTGTTCGTCATGCAAAACGGTGGCGGCCGTTCTTGGGCGCGGCAGCGATACGGGAATAGCCGTGCCAAGCGTAGCCTCAGGCCCCTTGCTCAGCGCAAAAATCCGGTCGGAGAGCACGATTGCCTCGTCGACGTTATTCGTGATGGCAACAACGGTCACGGGACGTTCCGCGACTTGGCAGAGACGGGCCAATTCCTGTTGCAGCGTCGCGCGAGTCAACGCATCCAAAGCGCCGAACGGTTCGTCGAGAAACAGGATCTCCGGATCGACGGCAAACGCGCGCGCGATGGCCACGCGCTGCCGCATTCCACCGGATAGCTGGCTCGGCCGCTTTGCCATCGCCTGACCGAGCCCAACCATCCGTAATGCGGCTTCCGTCTTCTCGTTCCGTCTCGCCACGGTCCAATCGGGGAATGCCGCCTCCACGGCCAATCGAACGTTTTCGAAGGCCGTAAACCAGGGAAGCAGAGAGTAGCTTTGAAAAACGATTGCGGCCTGCCGCGGAAAACCCGCGAGCGCCTTCCCGCCTATGCTCACCGAACCATGGTCCGCCTGGCGCAAACCGGATGCGATGCTCAACAGGGTTGTCTTGCCGGACGCCGAACAGCCAACGATGGAAACGAATTCGCCGCGCTCCACGCTCAGATTCACATTACGCAAAACGCGCCGCGGTCCGTAGCATTTGCACACACCTTCCAATTCGATGAATGACATGATGCAGCTCTTTCCTATACGGCGCGGATTCGCATTTCGGCCAGGCCCATCAGCCGGTCGAGCGCGAATCCGACCACGCCAATCGTCAGAATGCAGAGCAGTATGTGCGAATACACCAGGCTGTTGTACTCCTGCCAGAGGAACCCTCCAACGCCCGGCGTGCCTGTCAACATCTCACTGGCAACGATGACAAGCCACGCAATCCCCAGGCTTAACCGGAACCCCGTGAACATGTAGGGCAGCGTCGCGGGGAATAGCACTTTCGTGAACGTGCTCCAAGCCGAGAGTTGCAACACGCGCGCCACGTTGCGATAGTCCTGCGGAATCGCCCGCACGCCGTGCATCGTGTTGATCACAGTCGGCCACATGGAGCACAGCGCAATGGTAAAAAGCGCCGCCGGCTCCGATTGCCGGAATAGAATGAGTCCCAGCGGCAACCACGCCAGCGGAGAGATCGGGCGTAGGACTTGAATGGTTGGATCGAAGGCTTTGAAGAACAACTGGCTGGAGCCGAGCAGGAAGCCCAAGGGCACCGCGAAGATGGCCCCCAGTACAAAGCCTTGCGCAACGCGCTTGAGACTGTACGATGCCAAGAGCAGGATTCCCTGATCCATCTCGCCGCGCTTTTCCAGCGGCTTGAGCACATACAGTTTGCTCTCTTCCCAAGTCTTGATGGGGTTGGGAAGATCTTTGCTGACCTTGGCGCTGAGGAAGGTCCATAACAGACCGACGAATAATATTCCGGCAAATGGCAACAGCAGGCCGGCGAGTGCCTGACGAAATTTCATGATGATCTCCTATGCGTTGATTAAACTGTTTACGGCAAACGATCGGGCATACCTGTCCGGTTCCTTGGGGTCGAAAACGCCGTCCATCAATTTCACCGGCTGCATGTCGGCGAACTTAGGCGTCACACCCATCTCCTTCATGGCTTCCATGTAGATGTCGGGCCGCAGCACTTTGTCCACAATGCCTTTGTAGTCCGGCGTTCCTTTGACCATTCCCCACCTGCGGAACTGGCTCAGCCACCAATAACCGAACGTCTTGGAAGGCACGTTGCAATTGCGGGCGGAGAAAATCATGTAGCTCGGGTCCTGCTGCGCGCGCCCGTCGCCGTAATCGTACTTGCCGAGCATCCGCCCCAGGATCACTTCCTTCGTCGTGTTGATATAGGTGGGGCGCGAGATCACTTCGGCGACGTGCGGGCGGTTTTCCAACTTGTCGATGTAGACGCCGGCAAGCTGCAGGGCTTTGAGAATCGCCTTTACCGTTTTCGGATTCCTGGCCGCGAACTCTTCGGTGAATGCGCAAACTTTTTCCGGATGATCCTGCCAGATCTGTTGCGTGGTGATGGCGGTATACCCGATTCCATCGGAGATCGCGCGCGCATTCCACGGCTCTCCGACGCAGAATCCATCCATCTTGCCGACCTTCATGTTAGCCACCATTTGCGCCGGCGGAATGGTGATCAGGCTGATGTCCTTATCCGGATTGATGCCGCCGCTTGCCAGCCAATACCGTATCCACATGGCGTGCGTTCCGGACGGAAAAGTCATGGCGAACGTCATTGTCTTGCCGGCGGCGCGGGCTTGGTCGGCGAGTGGCTTCAGATCCTTGGCGGCCTTCACTTTGCCTTTCAGATCGGCCTTGAGCGTGATGGCTTGGCCATTACGGTTGATCATCCACGGAATGACCATCGGTTTCACCGGCGAACCGGACAGCCCCATGGTCGAGGCGAACGGCATGCCGGTGAGCATGTGTGTGGCATGGTTCTCGCCCAGCGAGAGCTTGTCGCGAATCACGGCCCACGAGGCCTCTTTGGAAACGATGGAATCGATGCCGAACTTCTTGAAGAAACCCAGTTCATGCGCCATCACGATGGAAGCGCAGTCGGTGAGGGCGATCATGCCGAAGCGGCATGTTTTCACTTCCGGAGAATCGTCGGCGTAGGCCGCCCCTGCCCAACCGGCGGGAAGTCCCGCCATTAGTCTTGAGAGCGCAGTCACTCCCGTGCCCACTAGTTGCCGTCGTGTCATTTGCATTCTCGTCTCCAATCTCTAGAACGTGTATCCGATTTGAAAATAGGGATATGTGTACGGTTTGCCGGGTGTTGTTTTTTTCAGAAACTCACCGGGGAAAATATGCGCCAATCCGCCCGCCAGGGAAACCTGCTTATTAAACGAGAAGAGCAACTGCAAGTCCGCCTCGCGGCCGACGTGCGTGCCCGCCGTGCCATTGGCGGAACGTGACACCACGGCACTGCTCGCCGCATAGAGCGCATCGGTAGCGCTGGCCAGCCACCAATCGTGATAGTTGGGAACCACCATCAACTTCTTGGTGGCTTTCATTTCGACGCCGAAGCGCAGATGTTGAATGTTCTTCCATCCAATCTGATCGGCCAGGCCGTACTTATCATGCGGCGTCGGATAGAGTTGATCGAACGTGCCGATCTTTCCGTCCTTGGCATTCTTGTCGCCCGAAGCGTAATTGAATTCCGCGATCAGATGCGGTTTCCATCTCATAGCGGCGGCCGTCCAACCCATCTGCCAGTGGCCGGCCCATGCGTCCACCGCATCTTGCACAAACGCGCCGCGTTGTACGGCCATCTCCACGCCGTAGTCGAAGTTCGCGGGCAACTTGCCGGCCCACCGCGCGCCGCCGGTGAAGAAGCTCATCTTCCCCAGTCCCGAAAGCTCCGCGCGCCTGCCCGGGGCAACGCGCCACAAAACATACGGCTCGATCACGGACTTCGGAATCAGGTCTGTGGCGGAGCCGTACAATCCGTGGAAGTTATCGCCCGCGGCGCGCCGGTCGAATTCACCGTCTTTGATCACGACCACGGAGGAGGCAAAGGCATCGAGCTTCAATTTCTTGTAGCCGAAGCTGGCGCGCACGGCATCGAAAGAGCGCGCATTGTTGAGCCAGCTGACGTGACCGATGAGACGCTGCTCACCGTAAACAAACTCCTGGCGGCCCACCTTGAGAGCGAAATGCGCTTTTTCCACATCGCCAATTTCGGCATAGGCCTGCCGCAGATCCATTGTGTTTTGAAAGGGTGGGCGGGCCGGGTTTTGATTCTTCCAGAAGACTCTGGCATCCTGCGCCTGGCCAAAGAATTTCAACCATGGCGTAGGCGAGATTTTGAGATTGACGCGAATGCGAGTCAGTGTGTAAGCGTCGTCGTTACGGCCGTAGCCGCCGCCTGTGAATCCTTCGAATCGAGTTCGCAACTCGCCGCTGAACGACATCCATTTGGGAAGCTCCGCATTGAGGGCACTAGCCAACGACGGCGTTAGCGCGTTCGCGGCGGGTGGCGTCTGCGCCGTGGCACAGGTGGCAATAGTGAACAGAAATAGAGTGGTGACTTTCATGATCTCCTCGTTGAACTACCGCGCGAAGACAGCGATAGCCGCTATCAGATTTTGGGATGCGCTCAACGATGAGCTGGGAACGCGCCTACAAGGCGGAGTCTTTCAAAAGGAGGACAGGCTCCTCATGCAAGACTGATCCAAGTATACGATGTGAGCCGCGTTGTGCCAAGAAAGAAATTCTTATGGAGTGGATAAGCGGCCAAGCGTGGCTATTCTCGTTCGAACCACCGGACGAGTTGAGAGAAACGTATGCTACACCCCGTGAGGTCCGTACCCCAGCAATTCCTCCTCCTCTTGTTTGGTCAAACCGGTTCCGAGAATCTCCGCAGGAATTGTCGGCCAAATGTGAGTTTCCAACAGAAGGAGCAAATTTCGGTTTCCGCTAACGCCTTGCTCCAACTGCAGGCGTTCTTTGCGTTCGAGGAGAGATTTCCGCAAAGCCTCCGTCTTGGTCTCTCCGGCCAACAAAGCAACCTCGGCGATCAGTCGCTCCACTTGTTTGTTCCTAATTGTTAGCGCCATGAATCAATCCTCCCATGGTGCATCGAGGGCGGGGGTGCTATT
>JACPVQ010000089.1 GCA_016191645.1 Candidatus Solibacter usitatus | reverse complement strand
GGATAATCCGAGATCGCGAGCCTGGCGGAACAACCGGGGAGCTTGCTTGCGAAGGTGAGAGAGCGAGAATGGATTCCCCAGATGAAACCGCCAGCAACCTTGAGCGGCTTTCGTAAGATCGAACGGTTCGGCGAACAATTCACGACTCACTCCAGGCCGGTGAAGGAAGGCGCGAGTACCGTCGGAGCGCACCAGCGCAACGGAAGCCGCGGTGCCTTGTGGCATACGCTGCACCAGCGACAGATCCACACCACATTCCCGCAGTCGCGCCAACGCCGAATCCCCGAAGGTGTCCTCGCCCACAGCGCCAATCATTTTGACGGGAACGCCGAGCATCGCCAGTGTGGCGGAAGTGTTCGCGCCGTTTCCGCCCAGCGATGGAACAATGGAATCCACCCAACGCGTTCCGCCCCATGTGATTTCATCCACTGCGCGCGTCAGAACATCCATTACGATGTTGCCCACGCACAACACACACTTCACCGCGCTGTCTCCAACGTGAGGGAATCGAGAAACGCTTTTTCGATCGGCCATGTGCCCACAAGCTTGTTACCGTCCTGAACAAAAGTTCCGCGCGCGAGTACGCCGCTGAGATTCGATGGATCCGGTGTTTGTTTTTCCCGAGCCAGCAGCCGCGTCACTAATACCGTCGCGGCCTGGAGTTCGCGAGTCGCTTGCCGCGACACGCTCTCATTCGGGCAAACTGCTTCGAGCACAGCCTCGAAGCGGCCGTCCTTCGGCCCTACGGAGAGGAAGGCCCGCTCCGCGTCGGAGAGCGCGGCGGCGAAGAATCTCATCGATCCGGAAAATGTATTGGCACGCGTGAGTTGACCGTGAGGCAGATAGATCCAAAGTGGTTTCGATGGAGGAGGAGGCGGCGGCAACACGGAAGGCTTTTGCATCATCTTTCGCATGGCATCGGAACCGGGCGCGCTGGTGAAGGCAAGCGTGCCCGATCGATATCGCGTCACGGAAATCATGCGTCCCGGTGTTTGCGAATCCATGCTGCAAACACCGCGTAGGCACTTTCCGCCCTGCTTCTGGATGTACAGTTGGATGCGCCGCCAATCGAAGCGTCCGATCAGCCATGCGTGCGTCTCCACTCCGGACGCGGCGAAAATTAGGTGATCCAGATCCTTCTTGTAATCGAACGCAGTCTCGCGCACGAAGGATTTGTAATCGGACTCTTCGGTTTGTCCCGGAAGCTCCGCTAACAAATGCGCCGTGCGCAGCGCGCGAAAGTCGATTGCCACAACCATGCGATCCGCGTACGGCAGGCGCGCGTAAAGATCCATTGTGGCCGGCGGCCGGGTCCATCGAATCCACACGACGAATGCAACCGCCACGGCAATGGCGGCGGCAGCAATCGAGGCGATCAACCAGAAGGGCCGGTTCACATGGAGTCCACTTCAGGCAGGCACGGCTTCCGTCAGGCGCGCCTGTTTCCACAACTCCATGTAGCCCGCAAGGTCGCGCATCATCCGTTCGAACTCTTCGATGCGCAGCGATTGCGCGCCGTCGCTGACCGCTTTCTCCGGACAGGGGTGCACTTCGACAATCAATCCATCCGCGCCAATGGCAACTGCGGCGCGGGAGAGCGCCGGAACCAGGCTCCGCTTGCCGGTCGCATGACTGGGATCGACGACCACGGGAAGATGCGTCAACTCGTTCAGCACCGGCACCGCGGAGATGTCGCAAGTGTTGCGCGTCGCCGTTTCAAATGTGCGGATACCGCGCTCGCACAAGATCACTTGTGGATTGCCATGCGCCACCACGTACTCGGCCGACATCAGCAACTCCTTAATGGTGGAACTCATGCCGCGTTTCAACATCACCGGCCGCTGGCATTTGCCCAACGTCTTCAGCAAGGCGAAGTTCTGCATGTTGCGCGCGCCGATCTGCAGGATGTCGGTGTACTCGGCCACCAGCGGCACATCGCGATCGCTCATCACCTCGGTAATGATCGCCAACCCCGTGGCTTGCTTGGCTTTGCGCAGCAATTTGAGTCCCTCTTCCTCCATGCCCTGGAAGTCGTACGGCGACGTCCGCGGCTTGAAAGCGCCACCGCGCAGCACCTTCGCGCCGGCGCGCGCCACGGCGTAGGCCGTGTCCATGATCTGCTTTTCGCTTTCCACTGAGCATGGGCCCGCCATCACGACGCAGTGGTCGCCGCCAATCTCCGTGCCGTTGATGCGAATGGTTGTGCGCGCCGGGCGGAACTCTTTGCTCACGAACTTGTACGGAGCGGAGATGCGCATCGCGGTTTCCACGCACGGCAGCGCGTCCAGCGACTCCAGGCAGGCCGTGACATCGCCCACTCCTACCGCACCAATCACCACGCGTTCCTCCCCTTCAATGGCATGAATCTTGTAGCCGAAATCGCGAATCCGTTCGCATACCGATTCAATCTCGGCCTTGGTCGCATAACGTTTCATGGAGACAATCATTTTCTTTACCTCACCTTTACCCATCCGGCGCTCCAGCAATGAAAAAGCCCACTCATTTCGAGTGGGCTGACTTACCGGATTCTACTGCTCTACGCCAACGCCACTCGCCCGGTCTTGGTTTAGAACCAATACCGGAATCGAAACGAGCTGGCGGAAAATCGGAGCATGAAATTAGATTATAGGCACGGCGGGCTGCGGTTCGCAACTTCCATGGCGCACAATGAAAGAACCCTGACATGATTCTCCGGCGCGAATTTCTAACCGCCCTTGCCGCGACGCCACTGCTTTCCGCAAAGCAGAAGACGATCGGCCTCGCCTTCGGCACTTACGGGATGAAGACGCTGGCCAACGCCGAAGCGTTTTCCATTCTGCGTAAAACCGGCTACGACGGCGTGCAGCTTTGCATTATGCCGGGCTGGCCAACCGATCCTGCAACGATGGGAGCCTTCGCGCGCGGCGAACTTCGCAGGATGGTTCGCGATTCCGGCCTGGCACTGCCCGCGCTGCAGGATACGCTCGCCATCAATGGTTCGCCGGAAAAGCGAAAAGCCAATTTGGAGCGTTTGAAAATCGCCGTCGATCTTGGCAACGAACTGGTTCCCTCGCACCCTCCGTTGAT
>JACPVQ010000088.1 GCA_016191645.1 Candidatus Solibacter usitatus | reverse complement strand
TGATGCGCGTCGCACCACTTGCGCATCGCCTGCATGTATTCCACGGGCGCGAACGCCGCGCTGCCGCCTTGATAGGTTTCCAGTATTACGCCGCAGACATTCGCGTCCTCGACACCTTGCTCCCGCAGGGACTTTAGAAAAAAGTCGAACGACGTGTCCGGAGTGCGGAAGCCGTCGGGAAACTGCACCTGCACGAACCCCGGATCCACGTTGACAATCCATTCCTTGAGCGATGGGATGCCGCCGGCGTGCTGCGAACCGAGCGTGCGTCCGTGAAACGCCTTGTCGAAACTCACCACAATGTTCTTCTTGCGACCGCCTACGCGAACTCCGTATGTACGCGCCAGTTTGATGGCGCACTCCACCGCTTCCGATCCCGTGGACATCAGAAAGATCTTACGATGCCCTTCCGGCAGCAGCGAGGCAAATCGTTTCGCAAATCGCTCCTTCGCCTCATTGGGAAACATATAGCTGGCAATCATCTTCGATTGCGCCTGCTCGACAATCGCCTTCACAACATCAGGGTGACTGTGTCCCGCGTTGGTAATGAGCACTCCTGACGACCAATCGATCCAGCAGTTCCCCGCCGGATCCCATATCTGAAAACCCTCGGCGTGGTCCCAGACCACAGGCGGTTGGCCTTGCATGGCGCGCAGTTCGGTTTGATGCAGCGACGTCAGCGTGGGTACGGTTTGGGGCGCTGGAAGCGCGGTTTGGATCCGCCTGTACTTCGTTTGAACCGGCGGGACCGCCTTCGGTGTAATTGAAAACTCTCTTGCCATGAGGATTTCATTCTCGAATGTCACGGTAGCCGGAGGCAAGTCCAGAAAAAGCCTCTTGACATTGTATTAGTTAACTAGTACACTAGTTAATGAGAAGTATGAGGCCTGTTGATCCCCAACAGTTTCGATTTCGCTTGGATCTCGCCAGCGGCGTCCCTGTCTACCGCCAATTGATCGACCAGATGCTGATCGCCATTTCCAGCGATGTTCTTCGTTCCGGCGACCAGTTGCCAACGGTTCGCGAAGTGGCGGTGGAACTCTCCATTAACCTGAATACCGTTGTTCGGGCGTATAAGGAATTGGAGATTCGGGGTGTGCTCAAAACGCAGCAAGGTAGGGGCACTTTCATCACGGAAGGTACTACCGTAAAGCCGGATGAGGTGTTGCGACAGCGGCGTCTTTTGCAGATGGTGAGCGAATTAGTGGCTCGCGCGGGTGGAGAAGGCTTCAGCGTATCCGAAATCCGCAGAACGCTCCAGGAGTGTTTCCCGGAAGAGGAACAGAAAAGGAATTAACGATATGACCCCTATTACCAGTCTCGGTATCGCCGGGAGAGAAAATTCGCCGATGTCGAATCTGCAAATTGTCAGCGCTCCTGCATTGACAATTTTCATGATTCTCATTGCTTTGGCCGTGGGTTCGGCGGCGTTGACAAACAATGTTTACGTGGCTGCCGTGTTCGTCCTAGCGGGCATCTATTCGCTGTTCTCCATCAAGGTGGCGAACCAGTGGGAGAAGTGCGCCATTCTGCGATTGGGAAAGTACCTGGGAATGCGCGGGCCTGGCGTCTTCCACATCATCCCGGTGGTGGACTCCATCAGTAAATATGTCGATCAGCGGGTGCGCGTAACGGATGTGCGGGCCGAAACCGCGCTGACCCGGGACACTGTTCCTGTGAACGTGGACGCCATTGTGTTCTGGATTGTTTGGGACGCCCAGAAAGCGATTCTCGAAGTGCAGGACTTCTACCACGCCGTGGCGCTGGCTTCGCAAACGGCGCTGCTCGAATCCATTGGACGCCACGAGTTGGGACAACTCATCTCGGAGCGCGACAAACTGGGCCACGAACTGCAGCGGATTCTGGAAGAGCGCACCGCAAGTTGGGGGCTCACCATTCAATCCGTGGAAATCCGCGACGTGCACATTCCTCCGAACCTGGAAGATGCCATGTCGCGCCAGGCGCAGGCGGAGCGGGAACGGCAAGCGCGCATCATTTTGGGCACGGCCGAAACGGAGATCAGCGAGAAGTTCGCTAAGGCTTCCGAGGTCTACCAGAACAATCCGATCGCGCTGCATTTGCGCGCCATGAACATGCTGTACGAGGCGATCAAGGAGAAAGGTTCGATGGTCATTGTGCCATCCTCCGCAGTGGAGACTATGGGCCTGGGCGGCATGTTGGGAACGGCCGCGCTGAACAAGAATCCGCAACAATAATCGAGTTTACGCCGCGCGCAGTTGCAGCGTTTCGGCAAGCTCGGGATCGCTGCGCAAACGCCAGATGCGGCTGTCCAGATAGTAGTGGGTCAAACCGAAGCCGCAGAACAGTCCGAAGGCGAGGTCCGAAACTTGTCCGAGGTAGTATCCGGGGACTCGATAGAGCAAACTAAACGCGAGCCCGGCCGCAAGATACAGCATCAGGCTGCGAGTTACCGCCGCCGGCACCGTTCCCAAACGTGTGCCGGCGGCGTATTTATTTTGGTTGTGCAGCCAGACCAGGGCGTGATACTGCAAGTTGTGCACAATGGTGACGGTGGGCACCGACGCCTGCCAGCTCATGTAATGGAAGGTGAGCCAGTGCAGCGGGATTACGCCGCCCAGCAGCATCAACTTTGGCGCATTGAAACTGTCCTCTCGTAAAAGGTTTACAAGGTAGGAGGCAGTCAACGCGGCGAGGCCGGTCCAAAAGAGGATTTCGAAACCCGGGATCATCCTTCCCAACGCGAAGCGCTCCGGAATCCCCAGTTCCTGCGGGGATCGAATGAAGAAGCGCAGAAACGGCGGTGCGGTCAACATCAACATCAGGAACCAGCCGTCTTGCGTCTTCGATTGCAGGTCGGCGTTCTTGAGCTTGTACAGCATAAGGAAGCCGTAGTGTTGCCGCATCACGTGGTAGTAAGCCCACACGCCAACCACAATCCACAACAACGCCTTCAGCCCGGCCAGCACCATCAGCGGTCCAACGCTGAAGAAGACCAGCAGGCTTCCCCACAGCAGCGTGCCGCGCTTGCGCCTTTCCCCGGCGTCCAGATAGGTGCGCGTGGCCATGGCGAAGATGTGCGTCCCGTCGAAGCCGACGGACCAAACCCACCACAGCCAGGAAAAGGGAAGTTGGAATGCGACGTTGAGAATCAGGTAGAGGTAGCCGGCTAGCGGACTCCCCAGGATCAAAGCAAGATCGGCGCGCCTGCCGATGATCCATTTTGATCGCACGTTAGCCCCTGGCAGCCGCGGCGAAGGCTTGGAACAATCGCGTGTCGGGCGTGTGCGAAGGCACGCGATCCTCCGGATGCCACTGCACGGCAATGGCAAACCGTTTTCCGGGAAGCTCAAGCGCTTCCACCACCCCGTCGTTGGACCACGCCGTTGCCACCAAGCCCTTGCCGATGGAATGCACGGCCTGATGATGCCGCGAGTTCACGGTGAATTCGCCAGCCCCAACAATACCGGACAGCTGTGCGCTCTGCTCCAGCCGTACACCATGCGCGTCGGCGATGCCTCTTTGCCGGTGAGCCTCCGTGGACGGCAGATGTTGGATGAGGCTGCCCCCCAGCGCAACGTTCATGAGCTGCAATCCGCGGCAAATGCAGAGCACGGGAAGATCGGCGTCCAGGGCAAGACGCAACAGCCGAATCTCCATCTGGTCACGTTCATCGTCGTGCTGCTCCGCTTCGGAATGCGGCTGTTGACCATACAAGTCCGGATTCAGATCGTTGCCGCCGCTGATCAACAGCGCGTCCAGGCCCCGCAGCGATTCTGGACCCGGTGGAAGAATGGGAACGGGTTCCAAACCCGCGAAACGGACGGCATCCGCGTAGGGCGGCAATTTCTCCGCAAAGCGGTACGTAATGCCGGCCCGCGGCGGCATCTATCGCACCTTGTTGCCCGCGATGTAGACCGCTTCCACCGTGTGCGCGTTCCTGATGTTTTCCGCCGGATTCTTCCCGGTCACTACAAGGTCCGCCCAATGGCCAACTTCCAACGTGCCCAGGTCCTTCGATGCACCCAGGAATTCCGCTGAGTTCCTGGAGAAGATCGTGATGATCTGCAGCGGTGAAAAACCCGCCTCCGCCATCAAATCCATCTCCTTGTGCTCGAAGAAGCCGGAAAAACGCGCCGGCGGTCCACTGTCTGTTGCGAATCCGACTTTGACGCCGGCATCGAAAAGTTTTTTCAAATTCTTTTGCGCCGTGGCCAGGAACCCAGGGTATTTCGGCAGGTCTTTGTCCGACTGAATCCTCTTTTGATAGGCGTCGCTGGAAACGGTGTCCACCACGGTCTTGGAGACGGAACGGCTAAAGAACGGATCGGCGAGGAAATCGGCCTTCTTGGCGTAGGCGAACGTGGAAAACTCGCGCACCAGCGTCCCAAGTTGCCAGGTGCCGTTCTTTTTCATGATTTGGATCAAAGCATCGTCAACATCGCGGTCCCGCACGGAATGGGCGCAGGCATATAACCCCTTCTCTGACAGCGCCTTGGCGTCGGCGTAGTAGAAGATGTGGGCGCAGGTGCGAAGCCCCTTCTTTTTTGCGGCTTCAATGATGGCGACCGAGGTCTCCGTAGCGATCTTCGGCTCTTTCCCCAGATGATCGTCCACCCAAACCTTGACGAAATCCGGCTTCTGCGGAGCAAGCTCCTCCATCGCTTTCTCCACCTCCGCCTTCGTCGCCACTTCGAAAGGAACGCCCTTCATGCCGGGCATCGCCGTCGGATATCCGTTCTTGCCCGCAAACCCTTTTCCTGCCGTAAAGATTCGCGTGGTGGAAGGACGTCCGGCGCGCTGCTTGGCGCGGAGGTCATAGATGAGCGACGCATCGCTGCCCATGCTGAGCATCGTGGTTACCCCGTAGCTCGCGTAGGTCGACAACTGCTTCTCAACGTTTTCGCGGGTAAAATTCTTCGAATCTTGAGTAAGCTCGATTACATTACCAAGGTGGCCATGCAGGTTGATGATGCCCGGCATGACAAATTTCCCTGTCAAATCAACAGTTTTGGCGTCGTTAGGGGACTTGAGTTGGGTCGCGGGACCTACCCATTTGATCCGGCCGTCCGTGACCACCATGGCCGATCCGGTCTGTGGTGATTTGCCACTTCCGTCGATGAGAGTGAATCCACGAAGTACCAAGGTCTCGGCGAAGACCGGGAGCAGGGTGTTTAGAGCAAGGGCAAGAAGAAGAATGTACCGCATACGGATTTCCTTTGGAATTGGACAGTGTATCACGTCCGGGGCGAATCACTCCTCAGCCGTATGTAATTCCTTTTTGTGCTTCGGCTTTCGCAGATTCCTGGGGACGATAATGCGCGTGGCGGGAGTGGGTCCAAGCACATTTCTGGAGACACGCTTCGCCGTCTTCGATTTGGAGAGTTTCTTCTTTACAGCCAATCACTTACCCAATCTTTCCGGGGTACTTCTTGCGCATCATTGCCACAAATTTCGGAGGCGCAGTCATGGTTGAAAGGCGGGCCTGTTTCACCAGACTCCAATCGTCGAATTCCCCCGAGTCCTTAATCTCTTTCAGAGTCATCGGAGGGTCAAGCATGGTAACGAACTCCAGGTCTATTACTGACAGCTTCGGGGTCCTAGTATCTTCTCGCGGAAAAGAAATCACTTTTGCCATACCGCAAATTCCCGCCTCGCGCCCACTATGGTAAATGAAGACCAAATCGCCTGGCTTCATTTGACGGATTGCTCGAAGTGCCTGCGGATTGGAAACTCCGTCCCAGCAGGTCTTCTGTTCTTGGGCAAATCTGACGATGGAATACGTGTCCGGGTCTGTTTTGGCTAAGAAGAAGTCCATGAGCCTATTGTGTATCAAAAGGGAAGGTAATGAAGATGACCTTTGCTAATCGAATCTCGATTGCGGCGATCTCCTTGTCGCTGTGTTTCACCCCCTTGCATGCCCAACTGAAGAAGGATGCCAAGGTCGTTACGGAAGTCGCCGATGCTAAGAAGCCGATGGATGACCTGAAGCCGATAGGCGGAGGGGGCCCTGTGGGTGGTCCCGGCGCGCCTGTCGATCCGAAGACCTACAAATTGGGCGCCGAGGACGTAGTGTTTATTCGTGTTTGGAAAGAGCCCGATCTGTCGGGGATGGTGATGGTTCGCCCCGATGGCAAGATTTCAATGCCGCTGATTGGGGAACTGCCCGCCGTGGGTTTGACACCGGAGCAGTTGACGAAGAACATTACCGAGGCTCTTAATCAATGGCTGAACCGGCCGGAAGTTTTTCTGTCCGTGCAGCAGGTGAACAGCAAGAAATTCTACGTGACCGGAGAGGTGAACAAGCCCGGAACCTTCGCCTTGGTGACGCCCACCACCGTTCTGGAGGCCCTCAGCGGCTCGGGCGGTCTTCGCGAATTCGCCAACGGCAAGAGAATCGTGATCATTCGCGGGACCAAACGCCTGAAATTCAATTTCAAGGAAGTGTTGGAAGGCAAGAATCTTTCGCAGAACATTTTTCTGGAAAGTGGAGACCAGATCTACGTTCCGTAGAAGAAGCGAGCAGGCCGGAGATCTGAATCACAAATGGAAAATTTTGGAAATACTTACACAGTAGCCCGGAGAACGCTGGACCTGGAAGATTACGTCGATATCATGCGGCGGCAAAAGGCGTGGATCATCGGTCCCACATTCGCCGCGCTGGTGATTGCCGTGGTGGTGGCCTACCTTTGGCCCGACACCTATATTTCATCGGCGGTAGTGCGCGTCACGCCCCCGCAGGTGCCGGAGCAGTTTGTGGCCACGAACGTAAATATGGAGATGACCCAGCGCATCAACTCCATGGCCCAACAGATTCTCAGCCGCAGCACGCTGACGAACATCATCAACACCTTTGGCCTCTATCAACGCGAGCGCACGCGGCTGCCGATGGAAGACGTTGTCGAGAACATGCGCAAAAGCGATGTCCGCATCAGCAACGTCGTGAACTTTTCCGCCGGTGAGGGGAAACGGCAGGTCCCCGCGTTCCAGATTTCGTTTGCCTACGAGAAACGCGACCTGGCGCAGAAGGTCTGTTCCGATTTGGTCAGCCGGTTCGTCAATGAAAATGCCCGCGACCGCACCAACCAATCGCAATTCACCACGCAATTCCTCAGGGACCAGTTGGATGGTCAGCGCAAACAATTGGAAGAAGTGGAAGACAAACTGGCGCAGTTCCGCATCAAGAACGCGGGCAGGCTGCCGGACCAGGTGCAACAGAACATCACGCAGCTCAGCGCGCTGGAACAACGCTCAGCCAACGTGAATGGATCGCAGGGCAGGTTACAGCAGGAAAAGCTGATGTTGGAATCGACGCTGCGCATTTTGAAAGAGCAGTTCGCCACTCTCGGATCGGGCAAGGAAGAGGTCACCGAGAGAAGGGAAATAGCCAAGAATGAGGCCATCGCCCGCATGGACAACCAGATTCTGGTGGTGGAAACCCAGCTTGCGGCGTTGCGCGAAAACTACAAGGAGCAGCATCCGGAAGTGCAGAGCCATGTGGCCGCGCTGAGCGTGCTGAAGCGGCAGAAAGATCTGATGGAGAAAGAAGAGGCGACCAAGAAACCCGACGCTCCTCAGAAAAAGATGGTGACCAATCCGGCGGCCGTGAGAGAGGCCCGGGAGTATGACGGATCCATCAAACGTTTGGAGAGCGCACTGGAAGCGAAAGAGATTGAGATCAAAGAGGCGAAGGTGGAAGCGACGCGAGTGGATTCGCAGATCCGCGCGGCGCAGAAGCGCATTGAATCCACGCCGCTTGGCGAAAAAGAGTACATGGATCTTCTGCGCGAGCGCGACCTGGTACGCCAGCAGGTGGAAGAGTTGAACAAGAAACAGAGCAACTCGCGCATTGCCACGGAACTGGAAACCCGCCAGCAGGGCGAGAACCTGGAGCTGTTGGACCCCGCCTCGCTTCCGCAGAAGCCGGCGCAGCCGGATCGCGTGATGATCATCGGCGCGGGCGTTGCCATCGGGATCGCCTTCGGCCTTTTCCTCAGCCTGGGGCGGGAGTTGAAAGATGGATCGCTGAAGAACCTCAAAGATGTACGCGCCTATACGCAATTGAGCATTCTCGGTTGTGTACCGCTCCTGGAGAACGACCTGGTGGTCCGCAGGAGAAGGCGATTGGCATGGCTAGCTTGGTCAACAGCCAGCATTGTCGGCGTGCTGGTGATGAGTGGGTCGGTTTACTACTACTACTTTGTGACGAGAGTTTAATGCTTCGTCGCGCGCGAAGGGATTAAGGGAGAGAGCAATGAGTCGAGTTCATCAGGCGCTGAGACATGCCGAGAAGAACGGCATTGGCGCCAATACCGCTGTGGAAGAACCAGCGGCAAAAAAATCAACTTCGCCGCCGCTGCACCCGAGTCAAAGGGTCGCCGCCCGAAAGTACGCCGCTGGTCAGTCCCCCGCGTCAGCAGTTGCTCCGCCAGCCGCCGCGGCTTATCGGCAGCCTGTGTACGCAACACCTCCTTCGCGTTCGAATTCCATACCCGGCGTGATCGATCCCGGACCTCTTCCAACACCCGTAGCCCACGCGCCGTACACAAATGGAGTGAAAACGAATGGGCATGTGACACACGCCGCAATGTTCCCGGTGTTTCCCGTTGGTCCCGAGATGGATCAGTCTCCAATGGGGAATGGTCATGGTTTCCCGGTATTTCCTATCGCGGAAGAACGCGAGCACAGGAACGGACACACGCAACCCACCGCCGTGAACCTTGCGCCGGTGATGCCCGGATTCGGAGTTCCACAGACACCGCCTCCCGCAGTTCCTGTCGCAGCCCCAGCCCCGCCGCCTCTTGTAGAAGTTCCGGAGCCGGTGATTGTCGCGCCTGTACAAAACATCATCACCGATTCCGCGGCGATCATTACCGCTCCCGCAACCTACGTGCGCGCCAACAAGCCGTCGAGTCCGTTGATGGAGGGGCTTCTGGAGAAGATCCGCGTGATCCCGTTTACTCCGGCGCCGGAAATTCATTTGATTGACGCCTCGCGTCCTCACGAAGCGCCGATGGAAGAGTTTCGCACTCTTCGCACGCGCGTGAACCATCTGCAAGGATTGCAGCCGATTCATACCGTGGTGGTAACCAGTCCGTCGCCCGCCGAAGGCAAGTCGTTTTCCGCAATGAATCTCGCCATGTCCGAAGCGCAGTTAAGCGACAATTTCACGCTGCTTGCCGACTTCGACTTCCGCCGTCCTACCGTGCACAATCCTTTCCAAATGGAGCGCAGCCCCGGAATCACGGACTATCTGCTGGGTAAGGTACAACTTCACGAGGCCATCCGCAGAATCGAAAATACGAACCTGTTCGTGATGCCCGCGGGCGAATCCGTCATCAACCCGCTGGAGTTGTTGAATCTGCCTGAAGTCAAGGAGATGCTCGACGCGCTTCCCCAGTTGTTTAATTGGGTGATTCTCGACAGTCCACCGCTCCTGTTCGCGGCCGACGCGAATTTGCTCTCCACCATGTGCGACGGTACGGTGATCGTCGTTCGCATCGGAACTACCACCATCGATTCCGTGACTCGCGCCATGCAGTCGTTGTGCGAGAACAATGTTTTAGGAATCATCGTCAACGGCGCACGCCGCGGCGAGCTGTACAGTAAGTACACTTACTACCACAGCTACTACTACGCGAGAACGGAAGATATCAAGCCTGCCGAAAAACCGAAGTCTCGTGCACCAGTGGACGACGACGAGGACGACGACGAATAGCCCCCGTGCCGGGAATACGTAGCCACGTTACCGGCATTCATGGGTGTATGCTCTCGTTTGTGACCCGGCGCTCGTTTCTGGCTCAAACCGCCATCCCGCTGATGGCGGCTTCGCCTTTCGCAAAACTCAACTACAAAGCACCGGAGCTGGAAGGTAAAGACTGGCTCAACGCTCCCGGTGGACCGTTGCACCTGCGCGACCGCGCGGGTCTGGTCACCGTCGTCCACTTCTGGACTTACATGTGCATCAACTGCAAGCGCAATCTCCCGATCTACGGCCGCTGGCATACGCGGTTCGCCGCTCAGCAGGTGGAGGTGATCGGCATACATTCCCCCGAGTTTCCAGCCGAGGCAATCGCGAAGAACGTCGAGAAGCGCGCCAAAGAGTTCGGCATTGTGTATCCGGTGCTGCTCGATCCGGCACTGAAGAACTGGAACCGTTGGAATCAACAGGTATGGCCATGCGTTTATTTAATCGGACGCAACGGGAAGGTTCGCTACCGGTGGGACGGCGAGATGAACTACGGCCAATTGGACGGCGAGCGTAAGATGACGGCGCTCATCGAAGAACTCCTGGCGGAAAAAGTCTAAGCCTTGAAGAACGGCTTCAGGAATGACATCGTTTCTTTGATGGTCTGCTTCGCCTCTTCATCGAAATTTGTCTTCTTTCCCGCGCTGCGGCAATTGTGATTTGGGAATACGCCGCGTAGCTCCAGCATGTACTTCATGCCGGGAAGCCCGTAGGCGACGGCCTGTGAAACCATCGCGGAGACTTTCGTGAACGCGTCAAACGACTTTTTCCTGTTGCCCGCTTTCCAGGCATCCCAAACAGCCGCGTAGAGATCGCCGAAGGGAGCCGCGGGCATCGTTCCGGCTGAGCCGCGCGCGAGTTCGTCGTAGAACGTCTTGCCGTGATTACCCGTGAACACGCCCTTGATGCCATCGCCTCCATGACGCCGGAACTCGCTCAATCGCGGTAGAGACTCGCCCGCTTCATCCTTCACGTATTTCAGGTTAGGCGCGCGCTCCGCCATTTTGTAAAGGAAGTCCACGCTCATATCGCCGATGGCTTGCACAAATAACGGACGCGCAGAGTTGTCGCTGATCGCCTTGTAATAGTCCGAGATCTTCGACTTGTCCTTCCAATCCCGGGGCGGAAGAGCGATTAGCGCATCGGGCGCCAGTTTTTCCGCATGCTTCGTATATTCCAAGGCTCCGGCGATGTCGTTGGCTTGCACGCCAAGCACGACAGCCGGCTTCAGAGAATTGCCAACGCCTGCGACCACTTCCATGCCGGCGAACCGCTCCTCTTTCGTCAAGTCGAAGTACTCGCTTGCCAGCTGTGGCCAGACAACTCCCTGCACGCCGGTGCGATGGAGAAAACGAATCTCGTCTCCCAGCGTCTTCGTATCCAGCTTGTCGTCGTTCGTGAACGGTGTCTGCACAATGGGGAATACGCCGGCAAGTGGTTTTCCGTCCTTCGCGAAGAGCGAGGCGCAGGAAGCTGCCGCCAGAGATTGCAGAAACAAACGGCGCGAGGTCATCGGCTACTCCTTCTTCAAGAACCGGTCAATTCCCTGCCTGCACTCTTCGCTCATTCTTGCGATGGCGTTCACCTGCGCGCCCGCATGAATGGCCGATTCAAAAGGCAGAGCGTCCATATGATATAGCAACTCTTTGGTCAATTGCACCGCGGAGGCGGGCCGCGCCGCCATCTCACCTGCATACTTTTCCACTGCCGCCTCAAACTCCGTTTCAGGATAAACGGCGTTGATGAGACCCATGTCCAACGCTTCGCGGGCGCCAATTGGTCTGCCCGTGGTGAGTAGATCGAAGGCCACCTTTTCCGATACACTGCGGCGGAGAATTGCCATCACCATCGCCGGCACAAATCCGATGCGCACTTCCGGATAACCGAACTGCGCGGATTCACTTGCCAGAATCAGATCGCAAGCCGTCGCCAGTCCGCATCCGCCCGCCAGTGCGCGTCCGTGAACCGCCGCGATGATAGGAAGCCGGTGCCGCCGCATCTGCAGAAAAAGATCGCGCAACTCCTTGGCGTCGTCGAAGTTTTCCAGAATGGAGGAATCGCGGATTTTCTGAATGGCCGAAAGATCGGCGCCGGAGCAGAAGTCCGTGCCTTCCCCGCGCAGCAGAATCACACGCGCCTCGGCGTCGATGGACGCCTGCGACAACTGGCCGCGCAACCACTGAATGGACGCGGCGTCCAGAGCATTGCGCTTCTGCGGACGATTCAACGTGATTCGAAAAACCGCGGGCATTGTGTCATTCTATTCACGTTGATTTACGGCACGTCAAGCAGGCGGCGAAAATATCAGTTAGAATCTCCGAGTATATGAGCACACAGGAAGAACTGCTTGCAGAACTGGAAAAACTAAAGGCCGAGAACGAAGCGCTGAAGAAACCCGCCACGCGCGGGGTGATCAGCTTTAAGGTGAGTGAAAAGGGCGCGTTGTCGGTTTACGGGCTGGGACGCTTTCCGGTCACCCTCTATAAAGAGCAGTGGGAAAAGCTGCTGGATCGTTCCGATGATATCCGGAAGTTCATGGGCGAACACGATTCCAGCCTCAAGAAAAAAGAGACTTAAGAATCTCTTGTTGCTCTGTGGGACACAGGCCATCGGCCGCGCAGGCGGCCGCCGCGGTTTCACCCTCCGAATCGCCAACGCGCCAACCGCAAGGCCGCAACCGGCGCTGAGGCCGGCCTCTCGTACCATCCCGTCAACAACTCGCCGTCCGCCAACTCCACCGTCGATGGATACCCGAGGTCGCCGCTCGCTCCATCCGCCGACAACGTGATCGCTTCGGACCAACTCCCACCGTGATCGCCGCTCACCCGCACCTGATTCCCAAAGGGCTTGCGCCTGTAGCCATACGACATCAGCAGCCGCCCATCGCGCAGCCGCAGCAGATGCGACGGCAGCCCCCACACTCCAATGGCGCGCGGCACGCTCCACGTCCTACCTCCATCGCGCGATTCCGATTGCAGCGTCTCGCCCGCGTTCACCTTGTTGTGATTGCGGATGTGCACAACAATGCGGCCGTCAGCCGCCTGCACGCCATGCAACTCGTGATAGTCGTCGCCGGAATCGCCGGGACGCGCCGGAATGCCCGCGCTCCACTTCCACGTAGCGCCGTCATCCCGCGACTCCGCCACGCCAACGCGCTTCGGCTCCGACCACAACTCCTTGCCCGGATACAACAAGCGGCCATCGGCAAGCACAATCGGACCGTGCGGACTGTTCACCGGCACTCGATACAACCCCGACCATGTCTTACCGCCGTCCGTCGATCGAATCATCCAAGTTCCCAGCAGCGACTTCCGCTCCGCCACGCTCAGCCGTTCATTCACGGCGCGCCACTTCGCAAGTCGCGCCGCCGGCCAACCGGAAGCTTTCTCCAACACCGGTTCGTAGGCAAGCGAAGTGAACGTCGTCACAAGCAGCGTCCCCTTTTTCGTCTCGCAAACTCCCGCGTCGCGGTCGTCAATCGCCGTGTCCACCAACGTCTCCGGCCACGTCCAAGTCCGCCCGTCATCCTTCGAACGGATCATGTCCACGCGCCCAAACGGACAAACATGCGACTCGCGTCCGCCCGAACAGACGAACAGCAACTCGCCATTCGCGCGCCGCGCCAGCGTCGGCCATCCGTGGTAAGCATCGGAATCGAGACTGACCGTCTCAATCGACAGCACGCGCGCGGCATGCGCGTTCTTCAAAGCAAGTGTTCCCGCCAGCAGACTTCTTCTGGTGATCGCCATAACGGCAGTAGCTTAACACGAGCTACAATAGGAACACCCCGACGTGAAGGGGACCATCCAGTTCAGAATCCAGGGTTAAACCAGATTGACGCGACCGGGGGCGCTTCCCAAAGAAGCGCCCCCACGCTTTTGTGTACTACTCCATTGGTTGCTGTACTACTAGACTCTGAAATCTTCCCAGGCTGCGAAGATTTCCTTTGGCTGCGGCTCTTGCTGCTCTGTGGGGCAGGTCTCCAGACCTGCGAGGCGATCTCCAGATCGCCTCTGCCGGAAGTACTTTGTATTCTCTGAGACGGCTGCGACGCAGCCGATGAGGATCTCCGTTTCGTCGGCATATCGATTACTGCCGGCAGAGGCGGTCTGGAGACCGCCTCGCAGACCTGGAGGTCTGCCACCTACTTTCAGGTTTTCCCAGTTCTGTGGGGGTAGATCTCTTACTCCACTGCCTTCCGTATCGCCGCTACCAGTTCCCGCCCGAATCGAATGCGATCCTCCGGCAGCGGAAGCCGCTTCAACTTCTCATTGAACGAGATCCGCTGCTCCATCAGAAACGCCGGCAGCTTCCAATCGTTGTAGAGTCCTTGCGCCACATTCATCCGTCCGCGCATGCCTTCGGTGGTCGACGCAGTGCTGAATGTCAGCCGCCGCGAAGGATGGAAGCTCGTCTTCGAGATCAGTGCCGCAAAGAACCTCTCCGCCAACGTCGCATGCTCCTTTCCCGGCGGACCTTCCAGATACTCTCCCGTCTCCGTGTTGTGCAGAGAGTAGAACAGATCGATCTTGTTGCCTTGCTCCAACCACTTACGAATGGCATTCCGCTGTGCGGCAATCTCCGGCATCTTCACCGGGTCCTCGACATCCCAGTTGCGGTTCAAGTCGTAGCCGTGAACGTTGAATCGAACATTCCCGCGCGCCACGCCGTCCGGATCGCAGAACGGAAAGATCTTCCATCGCACGCCCCGCCGAAGCGACTCGTTCTCCAGCAGTTCCAGCACCGCGCCTTCTCCCGCATAACTGCTGCCGCTTTCCCAACTGTGCTGACGGAACATCAGCCAGATGGTCTTCCGCGCCGGTCCTGAAGGCTCAATTGTCCAAACAAACAGGTCCCGCCCCTGCACCGACTTTCCAATCTTCTCCTCACGAAACGCGCGGCTCCTCCGGGCGCGCTGCCGCAGCCGGTCCAAATGCGCATTGGTGTAAGGGGCCACATGCGCAATCCAAAACCGAGCCGCGGCGGGAGTCACTTCCAAACGCAGCTTCGGCTCGTCCGCGTCGTAAGTGAATGTCTCCAGATGCTTCCAGCGCTCGTTGTCGTAGCTGATCACGGGCGGCGTCTCCTTCTGAATGGCGCCGCGATTCGGCTTGTAATTGTATTCGCCCGGCAGATCGACCATGTCCAGAGTCAGCTTCGTCCCAAGCTTCGCCCCGTCTACGCGAAAGTAGTACCAGTTCGCCTGCCGGTTGCGCTTGTCCTGATCGACATCGCCCTTTGCCCCCAGGCGAAAATGCACCTCGGATACCTTCTCGATTCGCCCCAGACTGCCCCCGTCGAAACTCGTTTGAATCGTGATCAGCGCGAACAAAGGCAGCATGTTGCAACGGTATCACTTGTTCTTGGGTGGTGGCGGAGGCGGCTTTGGAAGCGGCTTGGTCATAGCACTTTTTTGAGAAGAGGTTCATCATACGGAGCCTCGCCCAGTTCGGATGCTTCTCGATCACGTCTCAAGAGGGACATCTTGGTTTCCTGCATTCAGTTGAATCCACCGGCCAGATAATTTGGACAGCGTTAAGACGCGTCTGTCCAAGCCTGCCGACATTGAGTAAGCGGATACCAGAGCAGTGATCGTCATGAGCAGAAGCGGCACCCATGGGTTGGACTTTGCTGCCAAGGTAGCGGCCGCTCCGGAGGACAGAAACAGAGTCGCACCCATAATCCATTGCTTGCGCTTTGCGGTACGCGACGCCAAGTCTCCATAGTAATAGCCCCGCACTTCCGCCTCGATCATTCTTTCCCAGAGCAGTCAAACGACATGCTCTGGTATTTGGACCGTGTAAAACATTTTGTGGAGAAAATGTCGGATTCATGAAAGAATTGAATCGAGGACGCTTCGTCTTTTTTCCCCTCACGGGCGTCTTTCCGAACAGGAGCCGGTTAAGTTGATCTTCCGGGAAGTCGAGGACCGAGATCTCATTCTCAAGGCGCGCGACGGCAACGTCGACGCCTACAATCTCCTTGTCTCCCGGTGGGAGAAGCGTATCTACAACTATTTGTTGAGGTTAATGAGAAACCGCGAGGACGCTATGGACGCCAGTCAGGATACTTTCCTCAAAGCCTATCAGAACCTCCGCAAACTGGAGGACACGGCGCGCTTTGGGCCGTGGCTCTACAGAATCGCCCATAACGAGGCCTATTCGATGTTGCGCAAACCGAAGTTCGACGACGAGCCGTTGCAGGAGATTCCTCCCACGCCCTCCTTCGGCCGGATGCTTCCCATCGAAACCTCGCTGGCCGTGGAACGCGCATTGGAACGTCTCACCCTGGATCAACGGGAGGCGGTGTTGTTGAAGGTGCATCAGGGATTCAAGTTCGAAGAAATCGCCGATATCACCGGAACACCCGTCTCCACCATCAAGTCGAGAGTGTACACCGCACTCGAACTCTTGAAGGAAAGCCTGGCCCCGGTTCGGAGCGAAACATGAACAATCATGAACCAGATCTCGAAGCATACGCGCTAGGGGAAGTCACGCCCGCCGAGCGGCTTCTGGCGGAAGAGTATCTCGCCGCGCATCCCGAAGCGATGCTGGAAGTGGAGCGGCTGCGCGCCGTGGCACTCGCTTTGCAGAGATTGCCGGATGAGGAACCGCCGCGTCGTATCGCATTCGTGTCGGACAAAGTCTTCGAGCCGAAATGGTATCAGCGCCTTTGGAACTCCGCTTCGGGTCTTGGATTTGCCTCGGCCGCTCTGCTCGCAGCCGCCATCTTCACGCACGGCGTAATGGTTCGAACTCCGCCGGCCAACGCACAGGCTGCACAAACCGAGATCTCCGCGCAGGTGGAAAAAGAAGTAGCCCGCCGCGTCGATGCGGCCGTTGCTCAAGTGCGCGCCGAATCCGATGCGAAATCGCAGCGCATGGTGCAAGTGGCTCTTGAGCAATCGGAAAAACGGTTTACGTTGGAACGGCAGTCGGATCGCCTGATGGTGGAGGCCAGCTTTGACACGCTGCGCAAACAGATGAATCGCGTGTTGCAAATGACCAGCTATGCGCGAGGAGGTGCGGAATGAAGGCGCAAAGTAAAGTTGCCGTTCTGACGGCGGTGTTTGCCGTGGTTGCTTTAGCGGCTACTCGTGTTACGCGTTCTTCCTTGGCCGGTTTGGAGAAAAGCTTCGACCGGCGTGTGGAGCGCGATGTGCTGGAAGGCGACCCGTTCCTTCTTCTGGGAATGACGCGGGGCGTGTATGTCGAAGGATTCGGCGCGGTCTATTCCGCCGAAGTGAGTCTTGCCGCCCCTCCCGGCATCAGCCCCTTCTATCAGGAGCGGACGAAGGCCGATTGGCAGCGTGTGCGCCAGAAGCAAATGCAGCGGTTGCCGTTATTGCGTGAAGCGATGAAGCAGGCGATTCTCGAATCCAGTTCCTGGCTGGAAGCGATGCCGGCTTCGGAGAACGTCGTGCTGGCGGTGACGCTGGCGCACCATCCCAGCGAGGACATTTCCGGTCTGCCTGCGCAAATCGTGATGCTGGCGCAGAAACTCAACCTGATGGAAGTGCAATCCGGCAAACGCGATCGCGCCGCATTGAATTCCGTGATTAAGGTGCAAGAGTTCTAACATGCGTCTTGGCGAAATGCTCATCGCGCGCCGCTTGATCTCGCAAGAGGAACTCGAGCGCGCGCTGGAGATTCAAAAGGAGCGCGGCGAGAAGATCGGAAAGATTCTCGTCGATCTCGGCTTCCTGGGCGCGAAGGATCTGATGTCCGCCTTGAGCGAACAGTTGCAGATTCCGTTTGTCGCCCTCGACGGTCCGCCCTTCGTAACTCCGGAAACGGAAGCCCTCGCGCCGCGCTTCCTGCGCCAGTTCAAAGCCGTGCCCATCGGCCTCTCCGATTCGACATTGCGCCTCGCCATGGCGGATCCGCTCGACATCGAAACCATTCGCAACGTGGAAACGGTCACCGGTCTCAAAGTCCAACCGGTGCTGGCCGGTGAGCGGGAAATCACCGACGTCATCGACAAGTACCTTGGCGAGAAGACGCGCATTGATGCGGAAGGCAGTGAGACCGCCGCCGCCTCGGAAGAGGACCTGGAGCACTTGCGCGACATGGCGAGCGAAGCGCCCGTCATCCGTTTGGTCAACGCGATGATCGGCCAAGCCGTGGAAAAACGCGCCAGCGATATCCACGTCGAGCCGTTCGAAAAAGAGTTTCGCATCCGGTTCCGCATCGACGGCGTTTTGCATTCTCAGGAGTCGCCGCCGCGCGAAACCAAGGCCGCCATCATCTCGCGCATCAAATTGATGGCCAAGTTGAACATCGCCGAGCGGCGACTTCCGCAGGACGGCCGCATCAAAATCAAGGCTCTTGGCCGCGAGATCGACCTGCGTGTCTCCACGTTGCCTACGCTCTATGGCGAGAGCGTTGTAATGCGCCTGCTCGACCGCTCTGCCGGTGACTTCTATGATTTGCGCAACCTCGGTTTTGACGACCGCATGTTCTCGCGCATGGAGTACTTCACGTCGCTCCCGCATGGGATCTTTCTGGTGACAGGACCCACAGGAAGCGGAAAATCGACCACGCTCTATTCGGCGCTGAAGCGCATCAATCAAACCGACAAGAAGATCATCACGATTGAAGATCCCGTCGAGTATCAAATGGACGGGATCAACCAGATCCACGTGAATCCGCAGATTGGATTGACCTTCGCCTCGGGATTGCGCCACATTGTGCGCCAGGATCCCGACGTCATCATGGTCGGCGAGATTCGTGACCGCGAGACCGCCGACATCGCGATTCGTTCGGCGCTAACAGGACACTTCGTTTTCTCCACGCTGCACACCAACGACGCGCCCAGCGCGATCACGCGATTGACGGATATGGGTATCGAGAACTACCTCATCACATCGTCGTTAGTGGCTGTGCTGGCACAACGACTGGTGCGCGTGATCTGTCCGCAGTGCCGCGTTGCGGACCGCGAAGTGATGACGCCCGCCGGTGAAAAGATCCCTTCGTTCCGCGGCGCCGGATGCGAGCACTGTTTCGGCGTCGGCATGATTGGCCGTCAAGGCATTTTCGAAATGATGGAATTGAACGAAGAGATGCGCGGGCTGATCATGAAAAACGCCGACGCCAGCGTGTTGACGGCGACGGCCCGCCGCAACGGCATGCGCGCTTTGCGCGAGGACGGTTGGATGAAAGTGAAAAACGGAGTGACGACGGCGTCGGAAGTAACGCGCGTCACCCAGGAGTTCTAAGCATGCAGGAGAGAATGTACTACTACTCTCTGAACTCTGCTGCTTCTGTGTGGGGCAGATCTCCAGATCTGCGGCGGGATCTCCAGATCCCGCATGACCTCGTCAGAGGTCATCGGCCGCGTAGCGGCCGTGCCCTACAACCCCACCCAAGCGCTCGACCAGCGGTACAGAGAAGCCTCTCCAACCAACCCAGCCTTGACGGGATTCGCCGCGATGTAACGTCGAATCCTCCCAAACTCGTCCCTGTCTCTCACCAGTCTGTCAAAGCTTTCGTCCTGCCAAAAAGTCTTCCCTGTCGACGCAAGAATCTCGTTCGACTTTCGAGCCGTGTAAGCCTTGAGCGCTCGCATGATCGAGGGCAAGTCCAAAGCCGGCGTAATCAGCATGTGCACGTGGTTCGGCATAACGGCGAAGGCGTGCAAAGCGTAATGACCCGTGGCTTCGTAATGTCGGATGGCGGATACCGTAAGGTCAGCAACCTCCGGAATCGCGAGATGCATCGGCCCACAACGTCCCTCATCCAACAGCCGGTCCCAGGCGACGAAGGCTTCGCCCGATGTAAGGTTCTCTACCGGAAATCTTCTGCCCGGCGGAAGGCTGTCTTTCAATCGCCACGTGAGGAATACTGTGCGGCCTACTTCGTGAAGATGGGGCAGACGCCGGCGGGAATACTGCATACAGAAGTAGTGGCGGAACAGCGGCATTTTTCTCACTTCCGGCAGAGGCGATCTGGAGATCGCCTCGCAGGTCTGGAGACCTGCCCCACACAGCAGCTTGGAGAGAC
>JACPVQ010000130.1 GCA_016191645.1 Candidatus Solibacter usitatus | reverse complement strand
GGTCGTCGTGTTGTATGGTTCGCACACCCCGGTCCGGTGCGGGGAGGGGTCCGAAATCGCTCTTGGAAAGGACAAGCTTCCATTCGCCGCTGAAGTTGGGCTTTGCGCCTAACGCCGAGGCAAAGAGAGATGCGGCGAGTAGAATGACTGCAAATAGCTTCACGAAACGCATCCTTCGGGTACGCTGCCAAGTATACCATCGGCCCGAATCGCGAATCTTTGCCGAATCATGCGAATCTAAGTAGGTAAAGGGACAACCGAGGAATGCACCATTCATCCGTAGGACATGAGCGCACGCGGGCACGACCGCGCGGCGCTGCGAAGTCTGAGAAGAAACCAAACGTGAAGTTCAAAGACGCGTGGCCTGAGATCTGGGCGTTGATGAGGCCGAGGCGCGGAACGCTATTGCTGGGATTGGGGCTGATCATCATCAGCCGCGTGGCAGGGTTAGTGCTTCCGTCGTCCACGAAGTATTTGATCGACGATGTGATTGGAAAGCGTCAAACGGAGATGTTGATTCCACTGTTCGCAGCGGTACTGGCGGCGACGACGGTACAGGCGATTACATCCTTCACGTTATCGCAGCTGCTGTCGAAATCGGCGCAGCGGTTGATTGCGGAGATGCGAAGAAAAGTTCAGGTTCACATTGGACGGCTTCCCGTGTCGTATTACGACGACAACAAGTCGGGAGTTTTGGTTTCGCGCATCATGAACGATGTGGAAGGCGTGCGCAATCTGGTTGGCACCGGACTGGTGGAATTTCTTGGCGGTTTGCTGACGGCGGTGCTCGCTTTGGTCATGCTGATGCGAATCAGTCCGGTGTTGACCTTCATGGCGCTCGGCATCATGCTGCTGACATCAGTGATCTTCAAGCGGGCGTTTGCTTCGCTGCGTCCGATCTTCCGGGAGCGCGGGGTAATCACAGGCGAGGTAACGGGACGGCTCACCGAGTCGCTGGCGGGGGTGCGCGTGGTGAAGGGCTATCACGCCGAGGATCGCGAAGACACGGTATTTGCCAAAGGCGTGCAGCGCATCCTGGACAACATCCTGAAATCTCTGACGGGCATTTCCATGATGAGCCTGTCTTCCACCCTGTTGCTGGGCATTGTCGGCGCGGTAGTGATGTTCGTGGGCGCGAAGCAGATTCTCGCGGGGTCCATTACGCTGGGCGGCTTCATGACGTTCACGGTCTTCCTGGGCTTTCTGATCGCGCCGGTGTTTCAGGTAGTGGGGATCGGATCGCAGCTTACCGAGGCCATCGCCGGATTGGAGCGTACGCGCGAGATTTTCGCGGAAAAACGCGAGGATCAGGATCCGAAGCGCGCGGTTACGCTGGGAGTGATCGACGGCGAAGTGCGTTTTGAGAACGTGAATTTCTCCTACGAGGCGGACAAGCCCGTGCTGCGCGACGTTTCGTTCGTTTCGCGGCCCGGTACTGTTACTGCGCTAGTCGGTTCGTCGGGATCGGGCAAATCGACAACGATCGGCCTGGTAGCCGCGTTCCACAACCCGAACTCCGGAAGCGTGATGGTAGACGGCGTGGATCTCTCCACGGCGCGATTGGAATCGTATCGAACGCAGTTGGGTGTAGTGCTGCAAGAAACTTTTCTGTTCGACGGAACCATCCGCGAGAACATCGTGTTTGCACGTCCTGATGCGACTGAGGAGCAGATTCTGGAGGCGTGCCGCATCGCGCGCGTCGATGAGTTCGCGGAGCGGTTCACGGATCAATACGATACGGTGATCGGCGAACGCGGCGTGAAGCTTTCCGGCGGCCAGAGGCAGCGCTTGTCCATTGCGCGCGCGATTCTGGCCAATCCCAGGATCCTGATTCTGGACGAAGCGACGTCGAGTCTAGATTCGGAATCGGAGCAAATGATCCAGCAGGGGCTCTCGTTCCTGATGAAAGGAAGAACGACGTTTGTGATCGCGCACAGGCTATCGACCATCCGCCGCGCGGATCAGATTCTGGTGATGGAGGACGGAACCATTCTGGAACGCGGCAACCACGAGGAACTGTTCGCTTTGCGGCAGCGATACCATGACCTGTACACGAAGCAGCACGGGTTGGAAGCAAATCTCTTCCTGGCACCCGGTGAAGGCGACACATTTGAAGAGCCGGTGGCAACTCCCGCCGCGCCCATCAGAATGCAATGAAGCCTGCGCGGGGAGGTTGGCAGGCCGCGGAGTGGAAACAGTTACAGGCGTTGCGCACGCCGGGACGCATCCAGCATTTCCTGGATCACGAAATTGGCTACAACAAGGAGCCCGATGGACCGACGTGCCGCAGCGCGCGCCGCGTTCTGCGCGATCGTTTGGCCCATTGCATGGAGGGCGCGCTTCTTGCGGCCGCGGCACTTGCCCTGCAAGGCCATCCGCCGATGCTGGTGGACCTGGAAGCGGCGCGCGATGACGATCACGTGCTCGCCGTCTATCGTGAGCGCGGGCATTGGGGAGCGATCGCAAAATCGAACTATGTAAGCCTGCGGTTCCGCGAACCTGTCTATCGCACGGTTCGCGAACTGGTGATGTCGTATTTCGAGCACTACCATAACCTGAAAGCGGAAAAGAGCCTGCGCCGTTATTCGACGCCGATGCGGTTGACGCGGTTTGGCACGGAATGGATGTTCTCGGAAGAGGACGTGTGGAACATTCCGGAGCGGCTGTGCGGGTTACGGCACTTCTCAGTGATTACACCGGCGATGGAGCGGCAGCTGAACCGCGTGGACGACCGCGTGTGGCAGTCGGAACAGGTGGGGATGAAGAAGTAGCCTACTCTTCGAACTGGTCGGCGACGAATGTACTGTCGTAGGCGCGATCGAGAATCTCCGTGGTCAACAGGCGCGGCAGGTTTTCGAACTCGATGAGATCGACGGCGTGGGTGAGAATGTCGCGAGGCTGACAGCGGCGCATGGGCTTTTTCGTGATGCGATAACGATACTCCATGAATTGTTCGAGAGCGCCATGGTCCAATTCCAGATCCAGGGCAGCACACTGCTTGAAGAAAATGGACTGGAATTCATCCTCCACGGGGTTGCGCAGGTACATCTTGTATTGGATGCGGCGCAGAAACGCCTCATCGCCGATCTGATGCGGGCGCAGGTTGGTGGAGAAGACCAGAAACGTTTCAAAGGGGATGGAGATTTTGCCGCCCGTGAGGAAGGTAAAGAAATCGGTCCCGCGCTCCATGGGAATGATCCAGCGATTGAGCACTTCGGTTGGCGACACTTTTTGACGGCCGAAATCGTCGATCAGGTAGATGCCGTTGTTCGCTTTGAGTTGCAGCGGAGCGTCGTAGACTTTGGAATCGGGCTTGTAGGCAAGATCGAGCATATCGAGCGTCAACTCGCCTCCCGATGCGATGAAGGGGCGCTTGGCGCGAAACCAGCGGCGATCGTAGTTTTCTTCTTCGGGCGCGGCCCAAATGGACGGCTCATCGCTCACGGCGTCGAGTTGCGTGTGGTATAGCGGATCGTACATTTCCACAATCTGCCCGCCGGATTCGATGGCATAGGGAATGAAAATGGGATCGCTTTCAATGCGGAAGAGCGATTCGGCAACATAGGTTTTTCCGTTGCCCGGTTGCCCGTACATGAGAAACGATTTCCCGGAATTGACGGCGGGACCGATTTGCGCCAGGACATCGGGGCTGACGATCATGTGTGAAAAAGCTTCAGCCAATTTTTCAGGGGTGAGCCAGTTCTTGCGCTTTTGCAGTTTCACGACCGCGCAGTACTGATCGAGAGGAACCGGCGCCTTTCCGGAATAGGCGCTGCTCTCAATGTATTGTAAGGTGATGTTGCGGCCTTGATCGGAAAGGGCGAAAACCGAAGACACCATGCCAACGCCGAGAGACCGTTTCACTGCGACAAGGTATTGCCCCTTGAAGAACTCCAGCATCGGTTCGAGAAGGCTGAAGTTCAAGCCCATGGATTTCGCAAGGTCGCGACCCAGAATCTCGCCGCGGTAGTAGATTGTCTTGAGGATGAGCTGTTGAATGAACGTTTCTTTGAGCCCCGTATCGGCAATGCTTTCGGGAACCGGCGGAGTGGGACGCTCCACGGCTACTGGCAACTCGAGTGTGCTCATCATGATGGGTCTTCGGTACAAATCGGCAAATGCGCGGCGGAACGATAGGCCTCAACTCCGAATGCAGTATCTTATACGTTATGCTCTGTTGGATCGCCTTACTTCTGCTGCCGATGCCCGCCGAAGACTGGCCGCAATTCCGCGGTCAAAACGGCAGCGGGATTAGTACCTCCACAAAAGTTCCGAACCAGTTCGGCCCTGCCAAGAACGTTGTTTGGAAGACGGCGCTGCCTTTCGGCCATTCTTCGCCGGTGATCAGCGGTGATCGGATTTTTCTGACGGGAGCAGAGGGCGGATCGCGCGCCGATGCGGGCCGCGAGAAAGTGGTGGATGCGGGCGGGAGGCTCTTTACGTTTGCGCTGGATCGCGTCACAGGCAAGATTCTCTGGCGCAAAGAAGGCCCGCGACCGCGGCTTGAGCGCTATCAGCCGACCAACTCTTCGGCGTCGCCGAGTCCTGCTACGGACGGAGAAAATGTTTACGTATTCTTTGGGGACTACGGGCTACTGGCATACACGCGCGACGGAAAGGAGTCATTTATTGTGTATGATGAAGTGAGGCGGGGATATGTCGGTGGGGCGTTCAAAATTGGTCACGAAAAAAAAAGATATGAGAGAAATGAGAATTTGGAGTATGTAAGTGAAATGCTTG
>JACPVQ010000059.1 GCA_016191645.1 Candidatus Solibacter usitatus | reverse complement strand
GTCGGAGACCGCAAGAGCCTGCGTTAATGTTAAAGACGTGCGCCGTCCAAAGCGAACCGGAGTGGTGCGATCGATAATTCCTTCGCTCAGGGCAGCCAAAGCGGCCACTACTTTGATGGTGGAGCAAGGTTGAAAACCACTTTTCAAAGCCAGTTTTTGATTGACCAAAGAAAGAATGCGGCCCGTGTACGGATCGGCAACAACAACGGTTCCGTTATACGGACCAAGAGCGTCGACCGCCGCCCGCCTCACCTGAAGATCTTCGCCGTCGACATAGTCGCCGGAAACCGAATCGGCGAAAGTCGGCTCCTTCCAGGGACCACCCTTCACGCCGACGGGCCGAAACGCGGCAGCCTTGACATTGGAACTTGTCACCGATTTCTTTGCCGGGGCTTTGGCTTTGGCACCTTGCGTGGACGAGGCTTTCGGCGCACTCTTCGAGGCAACCGGTTTCGCCGACTTTGTCTGAGTGGTTTTCGAACCGTTCTTTAGGGCTTTCTTCTTAGCTGCGGAAGAGTCGGATTGGTCGGAGGGCAACGCCAATAGGATTGCGCCGGCGAAAGTTGTCAGTACTATGAAGACACGAGTCACAATAGAATGCATGCCACCTTCGTTTGGTCTATCGGTGGAATGCCAGGCACTCTGTAGGCGCGATGACACACGGGGGCCATGTGGCTATTTTGCAGGACAAACGCGGACATCGTCAAGTTTGACGGGTCTACCAGGTCACGCGCGCATTCAACTGGACCAGCCGCGCGCCGCCCGTGCCTTGCAGTTGACCGAAGAAGACGTTGTTGATGTTTGTCACAAGTCCGCTCAGGTTGGTGTGGTTGAAAAAGTTGAATCCGTCCACGCCGACTCGGATGCGGGCTCGCTCGGCGATGGGGAACTCTTTGTTCATGGCGAAATTCACGTTCCAAGCGCCCGGATCGCGCAACGCGTTGTTGCCGACGTTACCCGGCCGCACCGTGATACGCGACGTGGGATTAATGGGAACCAGCGCGAACGCGGCCGGATTCAGGTAGCGCAAGGTTTGCCTGTAGTCGCCAAAGATGGCTTGGCCGCCAACAAAATCGGGGCGGGAGACATTCAGTCCGGTGCCCGTTTGCGACAACTGCACGGCATTTCCCGTTCGAGCGAGTAAGATACCGGAGACTTGCCATCCGCCCAGGATGTGTCGCGCGGCGGTGTTTTGAAGGCTACGGATTTGTGGGATCTGGTAGACCCACTCGCTGTTGAAATAGTGTGTGATATCGCCCGTGTTGGGACCACGATCGGCTCTGATGTTGAAGAAGTCCTGCGTGCGCGCGTCGGCGTCACCCTGATAGTAGGCGCCAATATCTCCGCCGGCGGTGGACAAACCTTTGCCCCACGTGTAATGCGCGCTGCCGCTCAAGCCGTGAGAGAAGCGCTTGCGCAAGGAGGTCTGCCACGACAGGTAGGCGGTCTGCTGGGACTCGTCGACGTAATAATTCACGTTAAGCCGCGGATTGGGCCGCAGTCCCGTTGTACGATCCGGTTCATTCATCCAACGCTGCATCAGGAATTTCACGCCGCGGGTGCCGACAAAGGCCGACTCCAAAGCGAGGCTGTTAGTGATCTGCCGCTGAAACCCGAAGGTAAAGTGCATCGTATAGGGGTTCTGAAGTTTCGGATTGACCACGGAGAAGGTGTTGATCCATCCGCGCGCGGCGGACTCCGATTCGATAATGCGGATCAAGTCGTCGTTATAGGTAGGCCAGCGGATTCCAAGGCGCGTCGAATCGGCGCGAATGAAGTTGAAACGGAAAGGCGCGGTGGGGGTCGGCTGAACGTGCGCCCACATTGCTCCCGCCACTTGCCCGCTGAAGAGCATGCCAAAGCCGCCGCGCAGAACGGTTTTGCTTTTTCCGCCCACGTTATAAGCAAACCCGAACCGAGGTCCGAGATTGGCCCACTTGTCCGACTCGTACGGGTTGTCGCGCGGGCGAATGGGTCCGACGTTGAAGTTTGCGTCGCGCAACCCGTCGGGGTTGTAAATACCCGTCAACGGGGCTTTCGCGTTCGCCTCCGGCACCAGGTGAGAGAAATAATCGTAGCGGATGCCAAGATTCAAAGTAAGGTCGGAACGAACGCGCCAGTCGGTCTGAGCAAAGCCGCCCAGTTGGTACATCTTCGCAGTGTAGTCGCCGTTTCCGTAAGTGGGGCCCACCGAGTTGGTGACATTGTTGATGAAGTCGGCGCGCGTGCTGTAGGCGATGTTGACTGCTTCGGGATTGTTGCGCCGGCAACAATCGCGGCGCAGGGTGAATCCGAATTTCAAGGATTGCTTTCCGGCGTGACGCGAATACTTCTGATCGAAGTTGTAAGAACGGCCTTCCATCAAATAAAGTTCCTGATCGGGGTTGGCCACGCCAGGGTAGCTGAGGCGCGGAATGCGGCGGCCGAACGGCACTTTTTCATTCTTGTTTTCGGGGTCGAACTGCGTAAAGAAGAAAGCGTCCTCGCGGTGCATGTCGGTGAGGTGATAACCGAAACGAGACTCCGAGGTCCAATTCGAGCCGCCGGTGACATAGTTCGCCGTACCCCGTTCGTCCCAGATGCGAAAGAGCCGATCGTTTGCGCCCTTTAAATAGTGGCGCGGCTGCAGTTGGGTGGGCCGGCCGCGCGTGTAGCTGACCGAAAGCGTGCTGGATTGACCCAAGCGGATGTCGCCTTTCAGATCGGCGTGATTGTCATCGCGCCTGGAAGAGGTCGGGTTGATGTACAAACCGGTGTCGGCGGTGGGCGATACCGGCTGGTTAGGAAGCGGGATGAAGTCCAGATACAACTTGTAGGAAGGCGTGACGCGGAGAGCTTCGTCGCGAAGCCGCGCGGTCATGAGAGTTTCCTGCACCAGAGTAAACGCCCGGTCGCGATATCCCTCATAGACGCCGAAAACGAAAATCCTGTCGCGTTTGATGGGTCCCCCAAACGATCCGCCGAACTGATTGAATGTCAGTCCAGGCTTGTTCGCCAGGCGCTGATGTCTGGCGTCGAGATTCTCGGCGCGAAAATTTTCAAACAGCGATCCGTGGAACCGGTTGGTGCCGGATTTGCTCAGCAGGTTCACTTGACCCGCAACCATGTTTCCGTATTCCGCCGGAGGCACTCCTTTGATGGTGTGCACCTCCTGGATGGCCTCGATACTCATGATGTCGATCAAGTTGGGCTGCAGGTAATTGGAGGAATAGCGGCCTTCGGGATTGCCGCCGGCATCGGTGCCGTCCACAGTGTAGGAGACGCCGTTTTTGCCGATTCCATTCATGCGCACTCCTTCAGCGGCCATGGTAACGCCGCTGTTGAGCGCCAGCAGATTGGTATAGTTGCGGCGGAAGATGGGGAGTTCCATAATCTTCGAAGTGTCGAAGGTGTTCAGCTGCTCCGAGGAAACGGTGTTGATCAGCGTTGTGCTTCCTTCGACGTTCACGGTTTCCGTAGTCGCGCCGACTTCCAGAACATAGGTCTGGCGGATGTTCTGCGCCGCGGACAGTTCGATGCCCTTGCTCTCCAGCCGCTTGAAGCCTTTGGCCTCAATGCGCAGGGAGTAGCTACCGACGCGCAAATAATCGAAAGCCGCTTCCCCCAGGGCGCTCGTGGTGCGGTTGACTGCCGATCCGGTGCCCTCGTGGGTGAGCGTCACTACCGCGGAGGGAATGGACCCGCCCGTGGAGTCGGCTACCACGGCGTAGAAAGTTGCGGTGGTTTGCTGCGCGCGAAGTGCCGGCGCGAACAAGAAAAGAACTGGCGCAAGTAGTGCGACGAGTTTCATGAACCCTCCCCGGGTGAGTTTGTGTAATGTCCCAGCTTGGGAATAGTATACGGTAAGCTATCATTCTTCACAAATGCCCGGAAACATACTCATCGTTACAGGCGACGCAGGAGAAGCCTACGAAACCCTATACGCCAAGCACAGATTTCTAGAAGCGGGAATGGGCGTGGTGGTTGCCGCTTTGTCCAAAAAGAGGCTGCATCTGGTGATGCACGATTTCGAGCCCGGCTGGGATACGTACATCGAAAAGCCCGGATACTCACTGGAGGCGGATGCCGAAATCGCCTCTGTGGCGGCGGCCGATTTCGACGCCATTCTGCTGATTGGCGGCCGCGCTCCCGAATACCTGCGCCACAACGCGCGGCTCCTCGAATTAGTTCGCGCATTCGAATGCGCCGGGAAATGGTTGTTCTCCATCTGCCATGGGATTCAGATTCTGGTGGCGGCCGGCGTGGTGAAAGGCCGCCGCGTCACCTGCTACGAGCATGTGCGCTACGAAGTGGAATTAGGCGGGGGCACGTGGGACGCCCGTCAGGCCGTGCGTGATGGCCGCATGGTAACCGGGCAAACCTGGCAATCGCATCCGGAATTCTACGCCGAAGTGTTTCGCTGCCTGAACGAATAATCAGCCGAGCTTAGCCCGGAACAACTCGTTCACCATGGCCGGATTGGCTTGGCCTCGCGAGGCCTTCATCACTTGTCCCACCAGGAAGCCGATCACCGCCGTCTTGCCGCTCTTGTACTGCTCCACCTGTTTCGCATTTGCGGCGATGACGTCGTCGACAATCTTATCCAGCGCTCCGGAATCGCTGATCTGTTGCAGCCCTTCGCGCTCCATGATGACGCGAGGGGAATCGCCGGTGGCCAACATTTTCGGGAAAATATCCTTGCCCAACTTGCCCGACAGTTCGCCCTTGGCGATCAACGTTACCAGTTCGCCCAAACGTTCCGGAGAGATGGGCGACTGGCCGATCTCTTTGCCTTCGGCCTTCAATGCGCCCAACAGATCGCCCATCACCCAATTGGCAGTAGCCTTGGGGTCGGGGCTGTTCTTCGCGGCCGTTTCAAAGTAGTCGGCCAGATCGCGCGACTGGGTAAGAACATCGGCGTCATATTCGCGAAGGCCATACAAATCGAGGAAGCGTTTTTTTCGTTCGGCGGGAAGTTCCGGCATGCGCGCGCGGACTTCGTCCAGCCAAGCGGCGCTGACGCGAATGGGGACAAGATCAGGCTCCGGAAAATAGCGGTAATCGTGCGCATGTTCCTTGCTGCGCATACTGGCCGTCTCACCGCTATCGGGATTGAAGAGGCGCGTCTCCTGCACGACAGCGCCGCCGCTTTCGATGAGCGAAACCTGCCGTTCGATTTCATAGTCGATGGCCAGCTTCATGAAGCGGAACGAGTTTAGATTTTTCACTTCGACCTTCGTTCCGAATTTCTCCGCGCCGCGCAGACGCACGGAGACATTGGCGTCGCAACGCAAGTGACCTTTTTCCATGTCGCATGTGGAGACGCCGGCGAATTGCAGAACCTGCTTCAAGACCGTCATATACGCGTAGGCCTCATCGGAGCCGCGCATATCGGGCTCGCTGACAATCTCGATGAGCGGCGTGCCGCTGCGGTTCAGATCAACGTAGGTGTACTTGTCGGAATCGCGGAAACCGTCATGAATACTTTTGCCGGCATCGTCTTCCATGTGAGCGCGAGTGACGCCGATGCGCTTGCGCTCTCCGTTGACCTCAATTTCCACCGCTCCGTGCTCGGCGATGGGCTGGTCGTATTGCGAGATCTGATAGCCCTTAGGCAAATCAGGATAAAAATAGTTCTTACGTGCAAGGCGCGAAAAAGGGTTGACGCGGCAGTTCAAGGCGAGGGCGGTTTCGATGGCCATCTCCACCGCGCTCCTGTTGAGAACGGGCAGCGCGCCCGGAAGGCCGAGACAAACGGGGCACACATTTGTGTTCGGGGGTGCGCCGAAACCAGTGGGGCAGCCGCAGAAGATTTTCGTATTCGTCGCCAGTTGAACGTGAACTTCCAACCCGATCACGGGCTCATACTTTGCGGCAGGCATCATTTTATTGTAACTTGAGGTCCGCGCTGTCCTGGCGAAACGCTAAAATGAAACAGAGTCACCGTTCCCCGTGAAAATCTCTTTCGGAAGTTGGGCCTTTACGTTCGGCCCGCGATCCCGTGACGCCCTGCCATTCCGGCAATCGGCGCAGGCAATTGCCGACGCGGGTTACGATGGCGTAGAGATCAGCGGATTTCCTCCGCACGTGACGTTGGAGGAGTACGAGTCGAAAACCATGCGAGCCGAATTGGTTCGCGCGCTGTCCGGCATGGGGCTGGGCATCTCCGCATACGTGGCCGATTTCACGATGGTGAATCCGCTGGCGCCGGAAAACCGTACGGCCTACCTGGATCGCATGGCCCGCTGCATCGATTTCAGCGCGGCGATTGGGTGCAGCAGCATTCGCCTGGATTCGGTGGCCGCTCCGGAAGGCGGTGGCACGGCGGCGGCAGTGCAGCGGCTAACTGATATCTGGCGCGAAGCCGCCGAGATGGCCGCGAAATCGTCGCTGCGACTTCTTTGGGAATTCGAACCGGGGTTCGCGTTCAATAAGCCTTCCGATGTGGTCACGATCTTTGAAAAGGTAGGTCACCCCGCGTTTCAAGTTTTGTTCGACACGGCGCATGCCTATCTTTGCGGCGTGGTTGGGGCGCGTCAGCAAGGCCGCGTGGAGACGGTGCAGGGAGGTGTGGCGGGCTTTCTCGATCTTCTCTGCGGCCGCATTGGCCACGTTCATCTGGTGGATACCGACGGAACTCTTTATGGCGACGAGACCAGCACACATTGCCCGCTGGGCGAAGGACTGTTGGACTTTTATGCGCTGGCTCCCGCGCTGCGGACCATCCCCGGCGTCGAGTGGTGGTGTGTCGATTTGTCTTTCCGCAGGGACACGGAGAAGCAGCTGGAGCCGTGCCTGCAATTCGCGCGGGGCTTGGCTGCACGGTAGCCGGGCGGCTGCAAATGCAGCCGATGGCCTCTGACGAGGCCATGCGGGATCTGGAGATCCCGCCGCAGATCTGGAGATCTGCCCCACACAGCTGATTTTGGAGAAGTGGTACAGAGTGATACCCTTACGCCATGCGGACCATACTTTTCTCTTTCCTGCCCGCGCTGTTGTTCAGCCAACCGTCCGATGTGCAGATGGAAAACGTTTCCATCATTAGCGAGGGCACTCGCATGCATGGCGAGAGATTCTTCGCGAAATCGAATGCCGGGAAGAAGCTTCCCACCGTGGTGATGGCTCATGGCTGGGGCGGTGTGGCACAATCTCTGCGGCCTGACGCCGTGCTGCTGGCGCAGGCGGGCTATCTGGTGCTCTCCTTCGATTACCGCGGGTGGGGACAAAGCGACGCGCGCATGATTGCCACGGGCCCAGTGCCGAAACATGAGAAGGGCGCGGCTTTCACGGCGGAGGTTCGCGACGTTCGCGAAGTAGTGGACCCGCTCGATTTCGGAGCGGACTGGCTCAATGCTCTTCATTGGGTGGCCGGCGACGCGATGTGCGATGTGACGCGTATCGGCGTTTGGGGAAGCAGTTTTTCCGGCGGGCTGGTGGTGTGGGCCGCCGCCCGCGATGCGCGCGTGAAGTCGCTGCATAGTCAGGTGGGGTCGCTGGATGGACGTCCGCTGGCGCTGATGGACGGGAAGAGACTTTACGAATCGTCGACGAAGCGCGCCCGCGGCGAGAGCGGTTATCCCGGCCCGATGGCTGTGGAGATTGGAAAGTTGCGAGGCGCTCCCATCCTTTCACGCTTCGCCGATTTTGCTCCTGTTGAAGATGTCGGGCGCGCCGCGAAGTGCGCGATGCAATTTGTCATTGCCGAAAAGGAAGAACTGTTCGACAACAAAGATCACGCCATCAAAGCCTACCAGCGCCACACGGGGCCAAAGAACCTGGTCAGCATTCCGAACATCACGCACTACGGAATTTACTACGAGGCCCGCAAACAGGCGCAGCAACTGGCCATCGCGTGGTTTGACAAGACGTTGAAGTAACCCGGCATGGCAACCGGATTCGATATCTCCAGACTCGAAGCGCTGCTGGAATCGGCGCGCTTGCTGCAATCCTCGCTCGATCTGGAATTGATTCTGAAACACCTGCTGCGCACGGCAATGGGAAGGTTGTTAGCGCGGCGGGGCGTAGTCGCCGTGCGCGGCAGCGACGGTATTCTACGCGTCCAACTGGCACGCGGCGCGCAGGCTCTGGCAGGCGGTTCGGAATTCACGGAAGCGTCGGCGCGCGCCGCCGGCATCGAGCAGTTCTTCCCTATTGGGAGCAATTCCGAACCAACCGGAATGCTTGGCATCGGGGGCCTTGCGGGAACGCCGGGCGCGGAGGAGACGGAGTTTCTGCAGGCTTTGTTAGGGCTGGCGGCGAGTGTGATCGCCAACGCGCAAGCGCATGAGCAGGCGCGGTCGGCGAACCTGCTGCTGGACCAGCGACTTCAGGAATTGCGGGCGCTACTCGATTTGGGACGTGGACTGGCGTCGACATTGGATCCCGGCGATGTGGCGCAGTTGGTGGGATTTACGCTGGCGGGAAGATGGGCCATTGCGAAATACGCCGTGGCGGCGTGGAAGGAAGGACAGCCTTCGGTATTGCGGCAAAAGGGATTGAACATCGACGCCGCCAAGGTTCGCGAAAAGTTTACGGCTCTCGCCGAACCGCGGTTGGCGAACGAAGACGACGCGGACATTCTGAATGCGCCCGAAGGCGCGCTGCTCATTCCCATTCGATCGCAAGAGTCGCTGGTGGGCATGGTGGTCTGCGCGCCACGCATGCGGGGCATGCAGTATCGCGAAGCCGACATCGAATTCGCTTCCGGTCTGGCCGCGCAGGCCGCCGTGGCGTTTGAGAATGCCTGGCACTTTCGCGACACGCTGGCGCGGCAGCATCTGGAAAAGGAACTGGAACTCGCGGCCAGCATCCATCGCGATTTGTTTCCGGCGAAGCTTCCGGAGTTGTTCGACATCGATGTTGCGGCGCGTAATCGACAGGCGCGGCAGGTGGGCGGCGATTACTACGATGTGCTTCCCTTCGACGCCGCGGGCGACCGTCAGCCGCACCTGCTCTGCGTCGCCGATATTTCCGGCAAGGGGATCTCCGCCGCCATCCTCATGAGCACCATTCAGGCCACGCTGCGTTCTCTTCTGCGCCGCGAGTCTTCGTTGTTGGAAATCGCTGGTGTTGCCAACGAATTGCTGTTCGCTACGACACCGGCGAATAAGTTCGCCACGGCGTTCCTCTGCGGCCTGGACCCGGTCACGGGGAATTGCCGGTTCGTGAACTGCGGACACAATGCGGCCGTGCTTCTGCGCGTGGACGGTGAAGTGGAGATGCTGGATGGGCCGGGTCTCGCACTCGGGTTGTTTCCCCGTCGAACGTATGAGGAGAAAGCGTTTCATCTTGCGCCCGGCGACATTCTCGCCATTTACAGCGATGGCGTGAGCGAGGCGCAGGATTCCAGCGACGAGCAGTTCGAGGTACCGCGATTGACCGACGTGTTGAAGAAACACGCGGCGCAGCCCGCCTCGTTTATCGTCGATCGCGTGTTTGACGCCATTGACATCTTCGCGGGAGAGGCTCCGCAATTCGACGACATTACGTTGATGGTGGTGAAGCGATCCGCATGATGACCCGCGTCGCGCAGCATTTGCTATGGGATAAGGACCTGTCGCGAACAAAGGCGATAGCGTGGAGCGTCATCATTCTGCTGTCGCCCATTGCTTTGGCAGCCGCCGTGTGGCTGCAGACAAAAATCGTTCAACAAGTGCCGGCGCGAATCGAAATTGACCGCCTCGCCGCTGTAGCGCAAGCAGAGCGCTTCCTGGCCGAAAGGCAAGTGGATGTTTCGGGTTGGAGCGTGAATGTGACGCCGTCCTCCGACAGGAAAATCTACGAGCGGCTTGCGGATTCCGGGGAAGCCGGACGGCGCGCCATCGCGGATCAGGGCCTGTGGTGCAGGATCATCGTCTATTTCCGTCCGAGCGAAGAAGGGCCGCCCATTGAGGTCACCTTCGACGAGAAGGGCCGTCTGATGGGCTACAGATTACCCGATTCCGCGAAGGGTGGGACCATCGACGAAAAAACCGCCGCCGCTGAATTTCGCCGGGAATGGATGGCCGTGCATCCTTTCTTCGACATGGCCGAGGTGTTCGACACGGGCGCGGCTTCCATCACAAGAGGCGACGGAAGCGGGAATTTCAAGCAAGGGTTCATATGGTCCATTCGCCACAAGGAACTAGATTGGCTCACGGGCAGCGTCACGCTGAAGCTCGATGATTCTTATCGCATCGAGCAATCGTTACAGCTGACAGCAGCCAAGACATCGGGGACGAAAGCAACCATCAAACAGGTCATGTTGGCGCAGTGCTTTGTCCTGCTGCTTTTCCTGAGCATTCGATACTTCAAGAGACGTGCGCAGAAGGAGGCGTCGCGGCCACGGCTTTTCCTGGTGATGTTGGCGTTTGCGGGGTACCTGATGACAGATCTGCTGCTCACAAAACCGGACACATGGAAAGTGACAGGAGATGCGCCAATTCCCTACTGGCTGATTCTGACAATGGGAGGCGGGTTCATATTGTGCGCGGGCGCTTTGGCGGGCTTGGCATATTCGGCCGCCGAGGGCGATCTTCGCGAAGGCGCGCCGGGAGTGCTCTGTTCCGTGGATGCGCTGCTGCGCGGCCGCGTCTTCACGCGAAACGTGGGCCGATCCGTTGTGGCCGGGTTGGCGGTTCTGGCGTGGACTTTGTTGATTCGCAACACGCTCTACGTGGCGGCGCATTCGCCGCGCGCGGGTCTCGATTTCTTCATCGACTCCTGGCCTTATCTGTTTTCAACATTTCCGGCGGGCGCATTTTTTCTACAGACGCTGACATTCGCAATTTTCTGGCCGCTTGTTTGTCTTGGAGGGCCCGCGGTCTTGCTGCAACGGAGCAGGAGCTTGTGGCGAAAGCCCGCCGTCGCAGCGGTATTGGCGGCTCTGATGGGCTTCGTAGCATTAACTTCGTTTACCGCCGAGCCGCTCGCGTCGCCCTACTGGTGGCTCATCGGATGCGTGCAAACGCTTGGCCTGTCGGCCAGTTTCTGGTTGGTCGATTTGCTCGCAAGCATAGTCTGGACTGCCGGTTTCACCGTGCTCGTGTACATTGTGCCATTGGGAATGGTCGCTCCGCATTCAACTGCCGACATCTGGCTGCTTTCCGGATTTGCAGTTCTGTTGGCGGCGGCATCCTTGGCAAGCGCAGTCTGGGGCAAGACGGTTTCTGTCCAGGAAGTGAGCCCCGATTATGCGCAGGATATCGCCGAGCGCCTGTTGCTCGAGTCTGAAGTGGAGGCGGCCAGAGTTGCGCAGCAACGATTGTTGCCGTTGGGACCCCCCGCGATGGAAGGCTTGTCCGTCGCCGCGTCCTGCCATGCCGCCGAGACGGTGAGCGGTGATTTCTACGATTTCTTCCCCCTCTCCCGCCATCGTCTGGGCATTCTTCTTACCGACGGCGGCGGCAATGGACTGGCCACTGCGTTGAACATTGCGTTTGCAAAAGGATTTCTCATGCACATGGCAGGCGTGGCGCAAAGTCCCACGGAGGCAGTTCGGGAGCTCGAATCCAAGTTGGGAACGCAGCTTCGCGGAGAGAGGGCCGAAGGCTTCTGCTACGCCGTCGTCGATCTGCAGGAGAGTTCCATCCGATTCGCCCGCATCGGAATTAGTCCGCAGATCTTCGTCGCCGGAACGGACCGCAAGATATTTGAAACGATGCATCAGCGCGACGGCGTGGCGCTGTGGGAGGGACACTGCCAGCTACTCCCCGGAGAGCGCGCCATCCTTTATACAAACGGGTTGGAGAAACTGATCGGCGAAACTTCGCGCGATGGCGCCGGGCGCTGGCTCAAAAAACGTCACGCGGCCACTCCCGGCAACGACGCCGCGCAGTTGCACGATTCCATTGTCCGGAAGGCGTTTTCCAAACTCTTCGGAAGAGGACGCAGGGCGATTGCCGATGACGTCACCGTGGTTGTGGTGGCGATGGATCAAGCTGCCGCGAGTGCGAAGGAGCAGGTGGCATGAGGCCTCGGAGCGTCGCGATCCTCATGACCGCCGCGGTTGGGTTCGCGGCTTTTGCCTATCTGTACCGCCCGGCGATGAGCCAACCGGCGGGCTTCCAGAGAGCGGATCGAAAAACGGCGGAGAGCGCGGCCTACCAGACCGTGCGCAGCCTGCTAGGCACGGAGCCGGCGCCGGGGACATTCGTTCCCAAGGAAGAGTACAACCACTCGCTCAGAGTTTGGCAGCACGCTCACGCGAAGCAATCCATCGACACGATGACCTCGCCGCTGGAGACACGACTGAAATTTCGCGACTCCGCAAGACATGACATCGAGGTGAGTCTTTCCAGCAGCGGCAGAGTGACGCGCATCCGCGCCGAAAGAAAAGGGCGGAACAAACCAGCGGCGACAGATCGCGGCGAGTTGGCGCAACGGGCATTCCGTTTGTTGGCTGGAGAATTCGCCGCACAGTTTCAAGAGAAGGAGCCGGCCGGAAACGGTTTGACGCGGCGCTGGCGCGCCACCACTTCGCACAGTTCCCTGGCTTGGCAGATTGAGGTACGGTTCGATGCCGGCGGATTTGTCGAAGCAGTGTTGCGGCCGCAATTCAGCGATGCGTTTCGCGAGGAGGCGGCGCGGGTTACGCGGGGACATGGAACCGCCGCGCAGGTGATATCGGGCGTCGTCTATTTCGCGGGGTCCTTTATTATCGGCACGGTTTTCGCCGTTGCCAAGCTGCGCAAGATGGTGGATAGCGGCTCCGTGCGCACGGCGGCGCTGCTATTTTTCGTCAGCGGCCTGATCGCGGTGTGGGCATCCTCGCGCACCGTCTCATCGTTCATCGGCGTCACAAGTTCGGCCATGGGGTTCCTGTTCGCATTTGGCGCGGGGCTGGTTCATGGGCGCGAAACGGAATGGGCCCGGTGGAGCGGAGCGCGGTTGTTCTTACAACGGCGGTGGCTGGCCAAAGGAACCGCGGAGCCCATCGCGTGCGGGCTTTTGTGGTCCGGCGCTTTCGCCGCCATTCCGCTGGCCGTTGCGCAGTGCGGGGTATTTGGCACGGCCCTGCTCGATCAAAGAGATTGGAGCACGGACATTCTTAGAGGCATGCCCGCTCTGGCCATCCTGCATCCGTTTTTCGATCCCGCCTCTTTGTTTCTGTTTGTAGGGTTGCTGCCGCTGCTTTCGGCGCGCATTGGCATTCGGTGGATCTCATTGCTGCTGTTTTTTCCGGCAGCCGCGGGAATGCATTTTCTCAACTCGCGATTCGTCGCGGGTTTGGAGGCGGGGATCGCGGCGGCGGCGATTACGGCGGCTCTATCCATCGTCATTTATGAACTTCACGGCGCGCTGGGAGTTCTGGTTGCAGGCAAGGGCGCGGCGATCCTTTTCTATTGCGCCACGCTCCTGCTATCCGGCAGCGCGGCCTTGCAGACCGCAGGATACGTTGTGCTCGGTGGCACGTCCATTCTCGCGGGAGGCGCGGCCTACTTTGCACGGCGTGGAAAAGAAGTGGAGGCGGAAGATGTAATGGCCTCGCGCTTCCTATCGCGCAGGGAAAGGTTGAAGGCGGAATTCTCCGTGGCGCAGCAGGCACAACAGCAGCTGCTGCCCGCGTCGCCTCCGGAGTTGCCGGGATTCCGTATCGCAGCCGCATGTCAACCGGCGCGCGATGTTGGCGGCGACCTCTACGATTATTTTCAACTTGCCGACGGACGTACCGGTTTGTGCGTCGCCGACGTGTCCGGGAAAGGCATGCCCGCGGCGCTTTATATGACGTTGACCAAAGGCTTGCTTTGCGCCGCGGCACCGGCGGAAAAACAATTGCTCCGTTTGGCCGGGCACGTCAATTTGCACCTGCGCAATGCCTGCCGCCGCAAGATGTTCGTGACTGCCGCGTTCGCCGCCGTGGATGCGGAGACGCGCGAAGTGGAGTACGTGCGCGCGGGACACAATCCCGCCGTTCTATACGAAGCCGCTTCCGGGAAGGCCCGTTTGTTGCACTCGCGCGGATTGGGCCTGGGGCTGGCGGGTGACGCCGTATTTTCCCGCGGAACGGACGCCGTTTGCTTTTCCCTTTCCACCGGCGATGTATTTGTCTTATACTCGGACGGCGTTACAGAAGCGATGAACCGGGACAAGGAACAGTTCGGCGAAGAACGGCTGCTGGATTGTGTGGAACGGTCGGCGCAATCGGGCGCACAAGCGATCCTGGAAGACGTGCGCGACAGCGTCGCCGCCTTCTCCGGTACCGAACCGGTGCACGATGATATTACGCTATTGGTATTGAGCACCGAGTGATGCGTTCCCAGGAGGAATCGATTGGCCACTTCATTTTCCATTCGTAACAGCGATGCGGCGGGCATCAGCGTACTGGCGCTGGAAGGCTTTCTGGACGCTCATACCGCGCCGCAGTTCGAAGAAGCCATTCAGAAAGAGGTGGCCGCGGGACGGCGCAACATCGCCGTCGATTGCGCGCAGCTCACCTACATCTCCTCCGCCGGGCTGGGCGTTTTCATGAGCTTCATCGAAGAGATTCGCGATGCCGGCGGCGACATCAAAATCTGCGCCGTCATTCCCAAGGTTCTGCAGGTCTTCGAAATTCTCGGCTTCCAATCGCTGTTCGACATTGTTGCGGATGTGCCCGCGGCGCAGGCTAAGTTTGCCGCCGGCCCGCGGGAAGGATGAGGCCATGACGAACTTTGAGCGACGTTTTCTACTGCACGTGCCGTCGTCGACGGAGAATCTCGCGTTGATACGCGACTTTGTGGCCAACATCGGAAAGCAAGCGGGCCTGCCCGATTCCGATTTGTCGATGATCGAATTGGCGGTGGACGAAGCGTGCGCCAATGTCATTGAGCACGCTTACGGAAGCGACGGCACCAAGGAAGTCATTGTGCGCGCAATGCTGGATGCGGAGGCCATCACCATTGAAGTGGTCGATACCGGCAAAGGGTTCGATCCCAACATCGTAGAACAGAAGGAACTGAAACGCCTTGTGGAAGAGCGCAGGTCCGGCGGTTTGGGGATGCGCATGATGAAACTGGTGATGGATGAAGTGCAATACAACATCAAACCGGGCGAACGGAACGAATTGCGCATGGTAAAACGGTTGAAGCACTAACTCGTTTTCTGGGAGGCGTCCACCGTGCGCGGATTCTTGCTCTTCTTTCTTTCCTGTGCCTGCTGGGGCCAGATCACGACGGGCGGCATTGTGGGAACCATTAAGGATTCCACAGGCGCGGTGATTGCGAATGCGCCTGTCCGCTTGATCAACGAAGGTACAAACATTTCCCAGCAGACGAAAACGAACGGCACTGGCGATTATGTTTTTCCCAATCTACAGCCCGCCGTTTATTCGGTGCATGCTGAATCGGCGGGATTTCGCCGCGCCCTGGTGGAACACGTTCCGCTCTCGTTGAACGCCACGGTGCGCCAGGACATAGTTCTGCTCGCCGGCGGCGTGGAGCAAAGCGTCACCGTGACGGCGGAGCTTCCGGTGGTCAACTCGGAGACGGCTTCGGTTGCGGCCATCGTCGATCAACACGCCGCGCAGAATCTTCCCATCGACGGGCGCACCCTGGATATGCTGGTGCTGCTGACGCCGGGCCTCACATCCGATAGCGCCAGCAATCCGCGCGTCGGCGGCAGCCTGTATTGGGGCGGCAACAACTACAGCGTGGATGGCGTGACCATCAACGACGCGGGCAATGGCGGCGCGGCGTACTCCTATTCCACGCGGCTCACCACGACGCCTTCCATGGACACGGTGCTGGAAGTGAAAGTGGAGTCGAACAACGCCAAAGCGGAGCATGAAGGGTCGGCGGCGATCTCGATGGTGACGCGATCTGGGAGCAACCGCCGGCACGGCGCGCTGTACGAATACAATCGCAACCGCGCCATGACGGCCAAAAACTTTTTTGCCGGCGCACTCACCAAGCCGCAATTCAACCGCAACGAGTTCGGCGGCACTACAGACGGACCGATCGTGAAGAACAAGCTGTTTTACTTTGGCAGCTTTGAAGGATTGCGCCAGCGCACCGGCCGTCCGCCGAATCTGAACGTCCCGGCGATGACTCTTCGCTCGGGAGACTTCGGACGCACCGTACTCCGCGATCCCCTGAGCAACGATAGCTTCCCCGGCAACTTGATTCCCGCTTCCAGAATCGACCCGCGTTCCCGAACGCTGATGGGATTCTATCCCGAGCCGAACCAAGCGGGCGCCTTCAATTACAACGGGAACGTCATCAACAAGTTCAACGTCAACCGCGCTTCCATCAAGGCCGATTACAAGCCCGCGCCCAAGGACTCCATTGCCTTCTCCGCGAATTATTCCGTCGGCGATCCGTACTTCATCGCGCGCGGCACGCCGGCCAATTACGGCAACTGGGAAAACGGCGGCTATACGACGAAGAGCGCGGCGGCGAATTGGACGCGCACCATCGGCACGCGCAACATCAACGATCTCCGGTTGTCCTATTTCAGCCACGCCAGCGTGCGCCTGGGCCAGAATCGCGACTTCAATCCACAGTCCATCTTCCCCGGCCTCTACGGTCCACCGCCCGTGGGCGGCATTCCTCTGGTCACCATCACCGGCTATCCCGTGATTGGAGATTACGGCGGGGGAGAAGGCGCGCCGCAAATTACTACCGCGCTGGTGAACAATTTCACTTTTGTTCGCGGCAATCACACGTTTAAGGCAGGCGTCGATTTGAACCGAATGCGCATTGCCACCAACCCGGGCATCATCGGCTACGGGGCAAGCCCTTCCAGCGGAGCGGGCTTCGGATCGTTCACTTTCAACGCCCGCTACACCGGCAACGCATTCGCCGATTTTCTGTTGGGCTATCCGGTGTCCACCGCGCGCGATACGGCGACGCTGGTGAATCTGCTGTATCAATCGCGGCACAGCGCCTACTTCCAGGACGATTGGAAAGTGTCTCCCAGGCTGACTCTCAATATCGGCATGCGCTACATGCTGCAGACGCAGATGCAGGAACGCGACGGCTCGTGGTCGAATTTCGATCTGGGCAGCGGAACATTGGTCATCCGCTCGGTGGACGGCAAATTGCCGCGCGCCGCCATTCCGCGACTGGTCAATGCATATCCTTATGAAACGTCGGAAAAGCACGGTTGGGGCAGCGATGTGACCAAAGCGGATCACAACAATTTCGAACCGCGGTTCGGATTCGCGTTCCGTCCTTTCCGCAACGCCAGGACCGTTGTGCGCGGCGGCTACGGAATCTACATCGGGCAGATTCCGGCCTACATCGGCATCCGCCAACTTTCGTGGAGCAATACGCCGTTCTTCCTGCGCGAGACGTTTGAGGCGGCGGCGGGCAACGTTCCCAGCATCAGCCTTGCGAATCCATTTCCCACGGGCGGCGGCGCCGTGTCGCCGAATCCGAGCCTGGTGGCCGTGAACCGCCAACTGCGCAACGCATACGCCCAACAGTGGAACCTCACCATTGAACGCCAACTGATGAGTAAGGTGGGGCTGCGCGTGACGTATTTGGGGAACAAAGCCGCGCGCGTTCCGTTCTACAACTACAACCGCAATCTGCCGCGCGTTCAAGCGCCGGGCACCATTCAATCGCAGCGTCCGTTTCAACCCTTCGCCGACATCAGCACGCTGGACACAAACGGCAAATCGTTCACCAATCAATTCCAGGCGGAATTGAATCGCCGCTTCCCCGGCGGGCTGTACATCATGTCGAACTTCACTCTAAATAAGGCCATCGACAACGTGCCGGTGTCGTCTTCGCCGCAGAACCCTTACGATGCCAGGGCCGAACGCAGCAACAGTGAAGGCGTGCGGCAATTGATCTTCAACACATCTTCCACGTATCCGTTGCCGTTCTTCCGCCGCGGCCGCCTGCGGAATTATTTAGGCGGATGGAATCTGGCAGGCATTGCGACGTTCCGCTCCGGGACGCCATTCAACGTGACGTTCGTGCCCAGCCTGGCCGGCTGGTATGCGACACGTTCCGACGCGACGGGAATCAGCCCGAACGTGGAGGATCCGTCCATCGCCCGCTGGTTCAATCCGGCGGCGTTCAAGATTCCCGCGCCCTACACATTCGGAAATGCGGCGCGCAATGTATTGTGGGGACCGGGGCAAATGAAGCTCGACGTGAGCCTGGTGAAGAACGTTCGCATTCAGGAGCGCTACAACCTGAACATCCGGGCCGAGGCGTTCAATCTGCCGAATCATCCCAGCTTTGCGAACCCGTCGGCGAGCGTGACCACGCCCAGCACCATCGGACGCATCAGTTCGACGTCGGTGGAAAATCGGGCGTTGCAGGTGGCGCTGAAACTTTCGTTTTAATGTAGGGTCAGGTCTTCGGCTGCTTTGCAGCCGCCCGGGAGATTGCGATTACTTCAGGCAGAGCCGGTCTGGAGACCGGCTCGCAGATCTGGAGATCTGCCACACACAAACTCGGGAAGTGTCCAAAGTCGAGGCGGCTGCAAAGCAGCCGAATGGCACAGCAGCAGAGAAATTAACGCACCGGGCTTCCTGGGACGTATTTGACGGGGGCTTGCGGCGGATGTCCACTGTCGGGATGACGTGGGATCCAGAACCGCAGAGGACCCTTTGCCTTCCCAACGGGGTGGCAGCCTTTGCCTTCGATTTCTTTGTCTCCCAAATCGGCGCGGGCTTCCGCCAGTTTCGTGTTGAGCCGTTTCACTACATCGGCATTGAACGCCACAACATTGTTCCCTTCGGCGAGGTCTTTGTCGAGGTCGTACAACTCGCCGTTCGCGGTGAGTTTCCACTTACCTGAGCGGACGCCGCGCAACTCGTTTGCATGGTAATAGAAAAACGCGTCGTAGCCGGAAGTCGCGCCGGGCTTGCCTTCGAGAACGGCGGAGAGATCGTGACCGTCGATCTTGCGATCGGCGGGCGGAGTGGTGCCCGCGAGTTTGGCGAAGGTTGGAAGGATGTCCATGTTCGACGTGATCTCGTGAAACACGCGTCCGGCAGGGACGCGTCCGGGCCACCAGGCGATGGCGGGCACGCGCATTCCACCTTCCCACGTCTGCCCCTTGTTGCCGCGAAGTGGAGCATTCACGGCGCGCGGCGTCCCGCCGTTGTCGGAGATGAAAATGACCAAGGTGTTCTTGGCGAGGTTTAGACTCTCCAATTTCTTGAGAATCTCGCCGGTGCTCCAATCAACTTCCGCGACGGAATCCTCGTACAGGCCCTTGCCCGTCTTTCCGCGCCATGCTTTTCCCGCCGCCAGCGGCGCATGCACCATGGAGTGCGGCAGATAGAGGAAAAACGGTCTGCTCTTGTTGGCTTCGATGAATTTGAGAGCCTCCTCCGTATACGCGCCCGTAAGAAAATCCTGATCGGTCACCTCGCGGACGAGTTCGTCATTTCTGAGCAAAGGCAAAGGCGGGTGCGGATGGTCCGCAATGCCCGCCGGTTTCGGAGAAGGGCGCATGTCGTTTGAATAAGGCAGCCCGAAGTAGTAATCAAAGCCGTGGCGTGTGGGCAGAAACTCCGGCTGATCGCCCAGATGCCATTTCCCAATGCATGCGGTTGCATAGCCTTTCGATTGCAGCAGCTTCGCCACTGTGATCTCTTTCGGATTCAGGCCGTGCCAATCGCCGGGCATCAGCACAACATGCCACGAGCCGAACGAGAGCCCAACGCGCTTCGGATAGCACCCGGTCATCAATGCGGACCGCGACGGCGAACACACCGGCGCGGCGTACCACGATGTGAACTTCATTCCCTCGCGCGCCATCCGCGCCAGATGCGGCGTGTAATCGACTTCATTGCGATACGGCTGAATGTCCGCGTAGCCCATGTCGTCGCAATTGATCAATACGAAGTTCGGAGGTCGCGAGGCCTCCTGAGCGAGTCCCGCGATGGAGAGCGTGCCGAGAGCCTGTCGTCTATTGAGCATCGGTGCGAGAATATCATATAGCCGTGCAAATCCGTAGTCTCTTCGCGCTCATTCTCGCCATTTCCCTGTCAGCCGACGACGATGCCGGCTATCGCAAATCGGTGACGCCCGTTGTATCGAAGCACTGCCTGATGTGTCACAGTGCCGCGGCAAAGATCGCGAACCTGAACCTGGAACAGTACAAGACCGCCGCGGCGGTGCTTGCCGATCAGGACGTTTGGGACAAGGTGGCGAGCAAAATTCGCAGCGGCGAGATGCCGCCGAAGGGCCGTCCGGCTCTCAGCGCCGTGGAGAAAAACAAAGTCACCGCGTGGTTGTCGGCGGAGTACGCGCGATACGACAAATCGGCACGCCACGATCCCGGCCGCGTCACGGCGCGTCGTCTGAACCGCGTGGAATACAACAACACCATCCGCGATTTAACGGGTCTCGATCTGCGTCCCGCCGATTCGTTTCCCGTGGACGATTCCGGCTACGGTTTCGACAACATCGGCGATGTGCTTTCCATGTCGCCCGCGCTGATGGAGAAATACATGACCGCCGCGGAGCAGGTGGCGCGCGAGTCGATTGCAATACCGCGCACCTTCGCCGAGCGTTCGGACCGCTACCGATCCGACCGTGTGAAGCAGAGCGGACCTCCGGGTTCCATAGAGGTGAGACACAACTTCCCGATCGAAGCGGATTACGACATCCGCTTCGCCATTGCCGGAAGACGCGCCGGAGAATCGGAAGGATTACGGCTGGATGCATTCGTCGATGGCAAGCCCGTCAAGACGATGGCTTTATTTGTGCCGCCGGCGCAACCGCGGTTTCTCGACATGAAATTGCGCCTGGCGGCGGGCATTCATACGATGCGCGCCGTGATTGCCGACTCCGACGGCAAGGCGGTTACCGATGACAAGGGAATGCTGGTGGAATATGTGGAGGTGCGCGGACCGCGGAACCCCGGACCGCAGCTGCCTCCTGTCAGCCACAAACTGATTCTTGTGTGCGGCGAATGGCCCGGCAAGTACGACGAAGCGTGCATGAAACAGATTGCCGCAAACTTCGCACGGCGCGCTTTTCGAAGGCCGGTGAGCGAGGCGGAAGCGGAGAAGTATTTCGGCTATACAAAAGCGGGTCTGGCGGCAGGCGAGTCGCCGGAAAGGGCTCTGCGTCTTGCGCTGCGCGCAATTCTGGTTTCGCCGAACTTTTTGTTTCGTCTGGAGCACGATCCAAAAGATGCTTCGGCATCTCATCCGCTCAACGATTTCGAACTTGTCTCGCGCCTGTCGTATTTTCTGTGGAGCAGCATGCCCGATGAGACGCTGTTTCGCCTGGCGCAAGACAATCAGTTGCGAAAGCCGGGAGTGCTGGAACGCCAAACGCGCCGCATGATCGAGGATGCGAAGTTCTCCGAGTTTGTCGAGAATTTTGGCGGCCAGTGGCTGGAGTTGCGCAACTTGGACGAGGTCAAGCCGGCCCCGGAGAAGTTCCCGGCATTTGACAACACGCTGCGCGTGGCAATGAAGCGCGAGACGCAACTCTATTTCGAGCACGTCGCCAAGAACGAGAGAAGCCTCCTGGATTTTCTCGATTCGGACTACACCTTCTTGAATGAACGTCTCGCCCGGCACTACGGAATTACCGGCGTCACCGGCGAGGAGTTCCGCAAGGTGAAATTGGAAACGAAACAGCGCGGAGGCGTCTTATCGCACGCCAGCATTCTCACCGTTTCCTCCTATCCCAACCGCACGTCGCCCGTGATTCGCGGCAAGTTTTTGTTGGAAAATTTCCTGAATGCCCCGCCGCCACCGCCGCCGCCAAATGTCCCGAGTCTGGAGGAATCTTCCAAAGGGATGACCGGCAGCTTGCGGCAGCAAATGGAAAAGCATCGTTCGAATGCGATGTGCGCGTCGTGCCACACGCGCATGGACGCTTTGGGATTCGGTCTGGAGAACTACGATGCCATCGGCGCATGGCGGGAAAAGGACGGCGAGTTCGGCATTGATGCCAGCGGGGCTTTGCCGGGCGGACGGCTGTTCCAATCGCCAGCCGAACTTCGGGCGAAGATGATGGCCGATCGCGACGAATTCGCCAGTTGCGTTGCGGAAAAGATGATAACATACGCATTAGGACGCGGCCTGGAAAAGTCCGATAGAACCTTTGTGCGCCAAGTGGTTCGCACGATTGCGGCGGACAATTACAAACTTTCGCGCCTCATTCTGGAGATTGTGAAAAGCGCGCCCTTTCAAATGCGGCGCGCGGAGGGAGTAAGGAAATCGTCATGAATGGCAAGCATCTATCGCGAAGAATGCTCCTGCGAGGAGTTGGCGCCGCGCTTGGCCTGCCGTTTCTGGACGCGATGACGCCCGCCTTTGCCGCCCCCAGCAAATCCACGGGAAAATCGCCCAGCCGCATGGCCTTTGTATACGTTCCCAACGGCATCATCATGCAGGATTGGACGCCGGCCTCTGAAGGCGCGGAATTCGAGTTCAAGCGCGTCATGACGCCGATGGCACCGCTTCGCAAGAAGGTGATGGTGCTGACCGGCCTGATGCAGAACGGCGGCCGCGCGCTAGGCGACGGGCCCGGCGATCACGCGCGGGCGGCATCCAGCTTTTTGACGGGCGCGCATCCGAAAAAAACGGCCGGCGCGGATATCAAGATCGGCATTTCCGTGGATCAAGTGGCCGCGCAGCGGTTGGGCAAAGCGACGAAATTCGCCTCCATGGAGCTTGGGCTGGAAGACGGGCGCCTGGTGGGAAGCTGCGATTCCGGATACAGCTGCGCTTATTCGAACAACCTCTCCTGGCGATCCGAGAATTCTCCCATGCCGCCGGAGATCAATCCGCGGCTGGTGTTTGAACGGCTGTTTGGGTCGGGCGATGAAGTGGAAGACGCCCCGGCGCGGGCGCGGCGGCTGCAGTATGAAAAGAGCGTTCTTGACTCCGTGCTGGAGGAAACGAAATCTCTGCAAACGTCGTTAGGCTCCACCGATCGCCGGAAGCTGGACGAGTATTTGTATTCCGTGCGCGAGATCGAAAAGCGCATCGAGACGAACGAGCGCGACTCGCGCCAGATGGCTCCGCCGATGCTGAAGCCCGAAGGCGCTCCTTTGGACTACGGCCAGCACGCGCGGTTGATGTATGACCTGATGACTGTGGCCTTCCAAATGGATGCCACGCGCGTCCTGACGTTCATGATGGGCCGCGAAGGAAGCGGGCGCGCCTATCGCGAAATCGGAGTCCCCGATGCGCATCACGGGTTGACGCATCATCGCGGGAACGAAGAGTGGATCGAAAAAATCCGCAAGATCAACACCTACCATGTCGAGCAGTTCGCCTACTTCATCGACAAGCTGAGCAAGACGCCGGATGGGGACGGCACGCTGCTGGATAGCTCGATGATCATTTATGGAAGCGGCATCGCCGACGGAAATCGCCACACGCATCACGATCTGCCTGTGCTGCTGGCGGGCGGCGGGAATGGCACGCTGAAGTCCGGCCGCCACGTCAAATACGCGTCCGAAACGCCCATGGCGAACCTGTTCCTGTCGATGCTGGACCTGGCGGGCGCTCCCACAGAGATGCTCGGCGATTCAAAGGGCAAGCTGAATCATCTCTCCGGCTTGGCATAAAGGCTCGCAACATCAATGAAACTCGTTGTTCTGGATGGATTCTGTCTGAACCCCGGCGATTTGACCTGGGACGGCCTGCGCTCGTTGGTGGAGGTGGAAGTGCATGACCGCACCTCCGCAAGCGAAGTGCTGGCACGCATGGGAAACGCCGAAATGGCGATGACCAACAAGACGCCGCTGGACGCCGCCACGCTGGAGAAACTGCCGCATCTGCGCTACATCGGAGTACTGGCCACCGGGTATAACATTGTGGACGTTGCGGCCGCGAAGCAGCGCGGCATCGCCGTCTGCAACATACCCACCTACGGCACGGCGAGCGTGGCGCAGCACGCGTTCGCCCTTTTGCTGGAACTTTGCCATCGCGCCGGCATGCATGGCGAAGCGGTGCGGGCAGGAGAATGGTCGCGCAGCGCGGATTGGAGTTTCTGGAAATCGCCGCTGGTGGAGTTGTCTGGAAAGACCATGGGCGTTATCGGCTTTGGGCGCATTGGACGCCAGACGGCTCGCATCGCCGATGCCATGGGAATGCGCGTGCTGGCCAGCGACACGGTGCAAGTGAACGCGCCGGAATACGACAATTTCCGTTGGTCCGGCATTGACGAACTTCTGGCCGTTTCCGACGTTGTCAGCCTGCATTGCCCGTTGACCGCGGACAACAAAGGCCTGATCAATTCCGTACGTCTGTGCAAGATGAAGCCGAACGCGTTTCTGCTGAACACGTCGCGCGGTCCGCTGATTGTGGATCAGGATTTGGCTGATGCCTTGAACGCGGGCGTAATTGCCGGAGCGGGCCTGGACGTGCTCTCCGTGGAGCCGCCGGTCAGCGGAAACCCTTTGTTTTCAGCGAAGAACTGCATTGTCACGCCGCACATCGCCTGGGCCACCAAAGAGGCCCGCGCGAGGCTGATGGAGATTGCGGTGGACAACGTGCGCGCCTTTCTTTCGGGCGCGCCGCGGAACATGGTACACTGAAAAAGTCCGCCGTAACTCCAAGAACTGTCTGAAGTAGAATTATGCCCAAACTCAAAACTCATAAAGGCGCGGCCAAGCGCTTCAAAGTGACCGGCACCGGCAAAGTGACTCGCCATCATGCGTTTGCGCGCCACATCTTGACGTCGAAATCCCCCGGCCGGAAACGCCGTTTGGGACAGGGCGCCGTTCTTGGACCGGAAGACACGCCAAAAGTCAAAATGATGCTTCCCTACGCCTAGCGCGTATGGATCGCGGAGCCGCCGGTGCACGGCACGTTCCCGTCTGGCCCGCAAGTCCCTTTGGGGACTCTAGCTACCGAAAGGAGTAAACGTGCCAAGAGTAAAACGTGGTACCAAACGCCGCGCATCGCGCGCTAAGACGCTCGAGCGCGCATCCGGCTTTTTTCTCACCAAAGGAAAACTGCACCGCTCTGCGCAAGAGGCGGTGGAGAAGGCTCTTCGCTACGGCTATGTAGGACGCAAGCGAAAGAAGCGCGATTTCCGCTCCCTGTGGATTATCCGCATCGGCGCAGTGTGCCGGGACAATGGAATTTCCTACAGCCGTTTCATGAACGGTCTCAAGAAGGCGGGCATCGATCTGAATCGTAAGGTTCTGGCCGATATCGCTTTGAACGATGCACCAGGCTTTGCCACATTGGTGGCGCAAGCCAAAGCCGCCCTGCCGCAAACAGTGTAGGTTATGACGCCGGCCCCGGATCCCGCGCGCGATGAAGTCGAGATCCTGACCAGCCTTGAGGATCGAATCCTCAAAGCGGTCGAGATGGTGAACGCGCTGCGCGCCGAGAACGCGGGTTTGCGCGAGAAACTGCAAGCGGTGTTGGCCGATCAGGCGAATGCCAGTTCCAACTCGGACCATTTGCAGGTGGAGATTAGGCAGTTGCGCGCGGAACGCGAGCAGGTGCGGACACGCATTGAGAAACTTCTTAGTCAGATGGAGTCGCTCAGTGCCGGATGAAGCAATGGCCCGCCGCCAGGTGCGCGTCACCATCGCCAATCAGGCGTTCACGCTCACAACCTCGTCCAACAGCGACCAGGAAGTGATGGAACTGGCGCAAACCATCGACGACCTGATTACCGGGATCGCATCGCGATCGTCGAACTCCGATACCGGCCGGATTGCAATTCTGGCCTGCCTGCACTTGGCCGATAAACTGCGCACTGCCGAGCGAAATCTGCAGGAATTGCGCGAACAGGTGGACGGAAGAAGCCGTAAGCTGCAGAGCTTGTTGGATCAGTTGGTGGACCAGGCCTCATGAATCCATTGACTGAAATTCAGAATCCCATTCCATTCCACTTGATCACCCCCGGGCATGTGGAATCCGCCATCGACCAATTGCTGGGCGAGGCAAGTCAGGCCATAGAGAATATCGCGGGACTGACCTCACCGCGGACGTACGAGAACACGCTAGCGGCTTTTGACGGAGCTACGGAAAAGCTGGATCACGCGACGACTCTGGTACGCCATTTGGAAGCGGTGGCCACGTCGCCGGAATTGCGCGCGGCACACAATGCCGTCGAGCCCAAGACAACGGAGTTTTACTCGCGTATCCCGCTTCACGCGGGATTGTGGAAAGCGGTCCGCTCCTACGCGGAGACGGAAGATGCCAAAGCATTGACCGGCGTTCGCAAACGGCATCTCGCCAAGACCATCGATTTCTTTCGACGGCACGGCGCGGAACTGGACGACGCCGGCAAGCAGCGGTTGGCGGAGATCGACGTCGAGCTGGCGCAGATCACGACGAAGTTTGCAGAGAACGTCCTGGACTCGACGAACGCCTTCGAGGAAGTCTTCACCTCCGAAGACCAGCTTGCAGGTCTTCCCGCAAGCGCCATCGACGCGGCCAAGGCGAGCGCGCACGCAAAAGGCGTCGATGGGTGGCGATTCACATTGCAAGCTCCCAGTTATGTGGCGTTGATCACCTACCTGGACGACGCAGCCGTTCGCCGTCGTTTCTATCTGGCCTATCAGACACGCGCCTGTGAGGGGTCCTTCGACAACCGCGCCTTGGTGCCGCGTATTCTGGAACTGCGCAATGAGAAGGCGCGCCTGCTTGGATTCCGCGACTTTGCCGATTACGCCGTCGCCGACCGGATGGCGAAAACCGGGGCGCGCGCGATGGAGTTTTTAGAGAATCTTCACACGCGGAGTTTAGCTTCCTTCCAACAGGAGAATGGACAGCTGCAAACGTTCCGGCGGGAGCTGGAAGGCCCGCATGCTCCGCAGTTGGAGGCGTGGGATGTCGCTTATTATTCGGAGAAGGAACGGCAAGCCCGCTATGACTTCGACGAAGAACAATTGCGTCCCTACTTCCCTCTGCATCGGGTGATTGACGGAATGTTTGAGACGGCGTCGCGCGTGTTTGGCGTCACCGTGGCGGAAGCTCCCGGAGTTCCCGTCTGGCATGAGGACGTGAAGCACTACGAGATCCGCGAAGGCGGCCAGTTGCTCGGTTCGTTTTATGCCGATTGGCATCCGCGCGAGACCAAGCGCGGCGGCGCATGGATGGATGCGTTCGTCACTGGTGAACCCGCCGTGGCCGGAAGGCATCACGTCGGCGCAATTTGCGGTAACCTCACTCCGCCCGTCAATGGCAACCCCGCGCTGCTGACGCATCGCGAAGTAGAGACCATCTTCCATGAGTTCGGCCATCTGCTGCATCATTGCCTCAGCCGCTCCGAAGTCCGCGGATTTTCAGGTACCAGCGTGGCTTGGGATTTCGTGGAACTGCCTTCTCAGATTATGGAGAACTGGTGTTGGGAGCGTGAGTCTCTGGACCTGATTGCGCGGCACTGGCAGACAGGCGATCCCATTCCCGATGACCTGCTGCAGAAGATGAGACGTGCCCGCGTCTATCGCGCGGCGAACGCACAGATGCGGCAGTTGAGTTTTGGAATGATCGATCTGCGGCTGCACCGGGAATACGATGCCGCGCGCGATGGCGACGTGGTGGATTACACGCGGCAAATGCTCGCCGCGTTCAGCCCCGCGCCGCTCCCCTCCAATCACGCGATGATTCTGGCGTTCACACATTTGTTCGCCAGCCCGGTGGGGTATGGAGCCGGCTATTATTCCTACAAGTGGGCGGAAGTGCTGGACGCGGACGCCTTCTCATTGTTTTTAGAGAAGGGCATCTTCCATCAGGAAACCGGAGTGCGTTTCCGGCAGTCCATATTAGAGAAGGGCGACACGGCGGAACCGGACGAATTATTCCGGGCGTTCCGCGGCCGCGATCCGGAATTGACGGCGCTGTTGGAACGGCAAGGGCTGGCGGCGTGACGATACCATAGAGGAAGGTGGTCATGAATCGAACTCTCTTAGCTTTCTGCGCAAGCCTGGCGCTCTGCGCCGCTGCCTTTGGACAAAACGGTAAAGTCTCCAAACCCGCGCCGGCCATCAGCCTCAGCCTTCCCAACGGCACAAAGACCGATCTGACCAAGTACAACGGAAAGGTGCGCATCGTCGCATTCATTCTCACCACCTGTTCCCACTGCCAGGAGACGTGCGAGAGGTTAGCGCGGCTGAACAAAGACTACGGCCCGCGCGGATTACAGCCGCTGGCGGCCGCTTTTGACGACGGCGCGATGATGGGCATCCCCGATTTCATCACCAAGCATCGCGTGAACTTCCCGGTTGGCGTCGTCCCGCGCGACAAAGTTCTGGAGCACCTGGGGTTTTCCATCATCGCGCGCGTGATGGTTCCGCAACTCATGTTCATCGACCGCAAGGGGACCATCCGCTATCAATCCTCGCCCGATGTGAGCGAGCATTTGCACGACGAAATCCGCATGCGGGCTGTCATTGAAGAGTTGCTCAAGGAACCGGCAGCCGCGGCGAAGAAATAAGAGAGCCCATTCAGGCGGGCATTGCCTCTATACTTCTCTTCATGAGGATGCTACTGGTTTGCCTGATTGGCTTTCCCGCTTTTGGGCAATTGACGGAAGCCCAAAAAGTGTTTGATTTTCAAGCGCTCGCCGGACTCTATGCCAAGCGATATGCTCCCAAGGATTGGAAGCAGACGGTGTTCGGCTTTGACGCGTTTAACATTTCACCGTGGCTGGATCGGGTTCGCGCCACCGACAACGATCTGGATTTCTACGAGCTGATGGTGGAATACGTTTCCAGCCTGCAGGACGGCCACGACGCTTACGTGCTGCCTTCCAACTTCTCGGCGACACTCGGCCTTACATTGGATGTCTACGATGGCAAGGTGCTGATTGACAGCATTAATCGTACGCTGCTGCCGTTGGCAAGATTCCCTTTTGTAGTGGGCGACGAAATCGTGTCCGTCGATAGCGTGACGGCCGCTCAATTGCTGAAGGACTTCGCCAAGTATGCACGGCAGGGTAACGACCGCAGCACGGCCCGAGTTGCGGCCTCGCGAATTGTCACCAGACCGCAATCGCGCATGCCTCGCGCGATCGATCTGGGGCCCACTGCCGCGGTCGTAGTGAAGCGCCAAACCGGTGCTACGGAAACCTACACCATACCGTGGGTAAAGTCGGGCACGCCGCTCACCAGGATCGATCCTGCGCCGGTTCTCACGGCGGACGTCGTAGTGGAACCGGAGATGGACCCGGCCGACCGGCTGCTGATGGGCCTGCAAACGGCGAAAGCGCCGGAGAATTTCGGCATTCTCAATAACGCGAGCCTCACGCCAGTCTTTGCTTTACCCACCGGTTTCGTGCGGCGTCTGGGCACAGCCCCGGATTTTTTCTACTCCGGGACGTACACTGCCAACGGCCTGCGCATCGGATACATCCGCATCCCAACCTATTCCCCCTCCAGCACCGCCGCCGCTCTTACGCAGTTTCAGCAGGAACTGGCGTTCTTTCAGGACAATACCGATGGGCTGGTGGTGGATCAGATGCGAAACAACGGGGGCGACCTCTGTTACGGAGAGACCATTGTTTCCAACCTGATTCCACAAACGTTCCGGCCCATGGGTTATGCCATTCGCGCGACCTATGAGTACTTGCAGCTATTTACCGCCCGGCTGACCAACGCGCAAGCCGCGAACAATCAGACGTTGATCCGGCAGTATCAACCGATCCTGGAGGCGGTGCAGGCCGCCTACGATGGCAGTCAACGCATCACCGATGTGATCCCGCTCTGCACGTCGAATTTTGACCGGCCGGCGGCGGTCAATAATATGGGGGCCGTGATTGCATATAGGAAGCCGTTGATCATGTTGATTGACGAATTCTCGGTTTCCACGGCCGATTCCGTCCCCGCCATGATTCAGGACAACGCGCGAGGACTGCTGGTGGGCTGGCGCACCAACGGGATGGGCGGCAGCAATTCTCTGAACATCCAACGCTTTCAAGTGGGCGCATATTCGGAAGGCGATACCGGAATTACGCTGTCGCTGATGGCGCGCAAAGAGATCATTACAACGCCGGAATATCCGCCGTCGCGCTACATCGAGAATGTGGGCGTGCGCCCCGATGTCGAGTTGGATTACATGACGTTGGATAACCTGCTCAACAACGGCCGGACGTTCGTGAATTCCTTTACGGACGTGATTGTGCAGCAGATTAGAAAGGCGCAATAGGATGACTCGCATACTGTTCATACTGTGTGTTGGCCCGCTGCTGTCGCAGGAGCCGCCGCAAACCATCGCGTTGCGGAAACTGGTTGGGGAAACGCCGCGCTTGCCGATGAAGCTGACGGAGTTCGCGTTGCGGCCTCCACTGCCTCTGGAGATGGTTTCCTCGACGGCGGTGACGCGCGACGGGCTCATCTGTATCCTGCAACGCGGACTGAAAGCGGACCCCATCATCATCGCCAAGCCGGATGGGACTGTCGTGAGGTCATGGGGCAAAGGGATGTACACCATTCCGCACAGCATCCGCATCGATCCGGAAGGCAATCTCTGGACCATCGACGCCGGCGATTCGACGATCCGGAAATTCACACTCCTTGGGAAGCAGCTTTTGCGGACCAGCGTCGAACTGCCCGCAAAACCCAAGGGCGAGTTTTGTGGCACCACCGATATCGCGTTTGCCCGCGATGGAAATTTTCTGGTGTCGGATGGATATCAGAACACGCGAGTAGTCGAGTTCACACGCGACGGGAAGCGCGTGCGCGAATGGGGTACAGCGGGGACGGGCCCTGGTCAACTGAACACGCCGCACGGAATTGCGATTGCGCAGGACGGAACCGTTTACGTCGCCGACCGCGAGAACGGGCGCATCCAACGATTCACTCGCCAGGGGCGTTATTTGGGTGAATGGAATCACGCGGGAAAGACATTTTCGCTGAAGCTGGCGCAGGGGGCGCTTTGGATTGGCACGCAGCCGCGCAACGTTCCGAACGGCGCGGAGGGGTGGCTGATGAAGCTCGACCTCAAGACGGGAAAAGTTCTGGGCCTGCTGGAATCGTTCGGTCATTCCATTGAAGTTGCGCCCGATGGAACGGTGTTGACGGGCCGACGCCCCGGCAGCCTTTTGGTCTTTCGGCCATAGCCCGTGTACTACTAGTCTCTGAAATCCTCGGTGGGGCAGATCTCCAGATCTGCGAGGCGGTCTCCAGACCGCCTCTGCCGGAAGTAATCGCAATCTCCCGGGCGGCTGCAAAGCAGCCGATGGCCTCTAGCGAGGCCATGCGGGATCTGGAGATCCCGCAGCAGATCTGGAGATCGGCCCCGCGGCTTTGGATGTTACCTTGAAAGAGATGCGTCTCCTCTCCGCGCTTCTCGCTCTAGCTGCGTTCGCCGCGCCGCCACTCCCAACGATTGAGGAATATCAGAAGCGGCGCGCCGCGCTCCGTACCGCGCTTCCGGATGCGGCGATTGTGTTGCATGCTTCCTCCGACCGTTCGGGCGATCCGAGAGTTCCGCTGATTCAAGAGCCGAATTTTTTCTACCTCACCGGTTGGACGGAGCCGGGCGCAGTGTTGCTGCTGTTGCCGAAGGGGTCCCAACCGGAAGAGATACTTTTTCTGCCGCCGCGTAATGAGCGCAAGGAACGTTACGAAGGCCGCCATTGGGCGGCCGGCGATAAAGATGTCGAAACAAAGTCGGGCTTCGCAAAGGTGATGAGCACCGGCACGTGGGAGGACGAGTTCAAACGCCTTGCCGCTAAGTGTTCCAAGGTTTATGCGCTAAAACCATCGGGCGGGGCGTGGAAGACGCTGCCTGTGGAGCGGGAAGTTCTGGATGCCACCGGCGCCATTGCGCGGCTGCGAATGGTCAAGTCCCAAACCGAGATCGACTTGCTGCAACACGCCATCGACGTGACGGCCCGCGCACATCTGGCCGCATGGAAGCGCGCCAAAGCAGGGCTCTACGAATATCAGATTGAGGCGACCATGACGGAGGTCATGCAGGAGGCGGGCTGCAAACGGCACGCCTACCGGCCCGTGATTGGATCCGGACCCAATAGCGTCATCCTGCACTACGGCGCGAACAGACGGCGCATGGATAGCGGCGAAATGCTGGTGGCCGATGTGGGCGCCGAATGCTCCGACTACGCCGCCGACATCACCCGCAGCATTCCCGTCAACGGCAAGTTCAACCCCCGCCAGCGTGAAATCTACGAGTTAGTGTTGGGCGCTCAGAAGGCCGCCATCGCCGCGGTTCGTCCGGGCGAGATGCTGGTGCGCGGAGCGCTGGTGGAAGCCGCGAAGCAGTACATGGACAAACACGGCAAGCCGATCAACGGCAAGCCACCCAGCACGTACTTCGTGCACGGCATCGGCCATCATGTGGGATTGGAAGTGCACGACGCCACGGCGGCGGACGTTCCATTGGAGCCCGGCAACGTGATCACCATCGAGCCGGGTATGTACATCCCCGAGGAAAATTTCGGCGTGCGCATCGAAGACATGGTGCTGGTTACGGAGAAAGGCGGCATCGTCCTGTCGCGCGCGCTGCCTCGCGAGATTGCGCAAATCGAAAAACGGATGCGCTGATGATCCGCGCGCCCTACTACGCGATCGCAACGGTGTGTCTGCTGTTCTCGTTGCTTGCCGGTTGGATTCCCATCGCGCTGCAGATGGACAACAACTACTACGACTGGCTGATGCGGCTGAATCCTCCTCCGCACCCCGCGCGGGATGCCGTCGTGCTCGCCGTGGACGATCTCACTCTGCAACGTCACGGCGGTTCGCGGAATTTGCGCCGCACGATCGCCAATGCGCTGGATGCAATGAGTGCCGCCCCACCGAAGGCCGTGGTCGTGGACCTGATTCTTTCCGACGATTCATCGCCGGAGGACGACGCGGCTCTGGCGGCGGCGATGCGTAAAACGCGCACGCTGATTCTTGCGTCGGATCTGGTGTCGAATGCCGAGCAGTGGGAGAATCCGCTTCCGGCGTTTCGCGCGGCGGCCAAAGCGGTAGGGCACGTGCATGTTCTGCCCGACCGTTTTGACGGCGTTGCGAGGCAGGTTCCGCTGGAGCGCCTGGCCGCGTTGGACCGGCGCTGGGCATTGAGTCTGGAAGCATTCAGACTGGCGACCGGGGCGGAGGGCTTCATTGAATCGAACCGCGAACTAACTATCGGGAAGACTCGCATACCCATACCGGGCCGGCTCGACCAAAATATGATGTACATCCGGTATCGCAACGTTGCCATCCCTTCGGTGCCGATGAATGAGATCCTGGAAGATCACGGCAAAGCGGCTGTGCTGAAAGACAAGGTCGTTTTTCTCGGCGTCACATCGCAATCGATGGCGCGCGACCGCCTGCTCACGCCGTATTCGTTCTCCGTGCCCCTGCCTGGGGTAGCCATCCACGCGCACATTTACGAAACCATCGCGCAAGGGGAGTTCCTGGTACCGGCTTCGCATTCCGCCATCGCGTTAGCTTGCTTGATATTGGCCTTGGCATCGGCAACCGGCTTCACCTTTCTTGCGGGATGGCAGGCCTACGTGGTGGCGGTGGTGCAGATCGTTCTCGCGCACAGTCTTCCGCATACGATGTTCAGCTCCGGCGTCGTGTTTCCGTTGATGGCGCCCGCGGCGTCCGCCTGGATGACGGGTCTCACGTGCGCCGCCTATCTGCATTTCGTGGTGCGGCGGCAATTGGCGCGTACGCAGCAGGACAAGGCGCGCTATCAGCAGGCGATTCATTTTGTTTCGCACGAGATGAGATCGCCGCTCTCGGCCATCCAGGGTTCCAGCGAAATGATGGGCCGCTACAACCTGAGCGAGGATAAGCGCAAGCAGATGGCGGCGATGATCCATTCCGAATCGAAGCGCCTGGGCAAAATGATCCAAACGTTTCTCGACGTGGAACGGCTCGGCGAAGGGCAAATGGAATTGAAGCGCGAGCCATTTCTGCTGGAAGATGTGATCACGGTCTGCGCCGGGCGCGCGCGCCCTCTGGCTGAGGGAAAGCACATTAACATTTACATCGGCGACCTTGCCGCCGTGGAGATTTCCGGAGACCGCGAGCTGATGGAGTACGCGGTCTACAATCTGTTGACGAACGCCATTAAGTATTCACCGGAACGGACGCAAGTGAATATAGACCTCCGTGTGAATGGCGGAAATGCCCGCGTTTCCGTGCAGGACCAGGGAATCGGGATGGACGAAAAAGAACTGAAGAGGATCGGCACGAGGTTCTATCGAACGGAGCGCGCCGAAAAGAGCGGCGAAGTGGGAACCGGTATCGGACTCTCCATTGTCAGCCAGATTGTTCATCATCATGGCGGAAAACTGGAAGTAACCAGCGCGGTGGGGAAAGGGTCGTGCTTCACCATCAACGTGCCGGCGAAGTAGGATAAGAGATTGCCCAAGATTCTGATAGTTGAAGACGACCCGTCCCTGCGCGAGACGATGATAACGTTTCTGCGCGATTGCGAGGGCTACGAAGTGGATGCCGCGGCATCTACTCAGGAAGCGCTGACTCGCCTGGCGAATGAAACGTATCCGATTGTGATCAGCGATGTTTATGTCGATGAGCGAACGGGTCTCGACATTCTAAAAGCCGCGAAATCGGGGAATCCGGATTGCTCCGTGATTCTTATGAGCGGGCGCGGATCGATGGAAACGGTGATGGAGGCGACCAGAAGAGGGGCATTCGATTATGTGGCCAAACCGTTCGAACTCGATCAGATTCTGGAGGTAGTGCGGCGCGCCGAAGCGGCGGCCATTCCTTCCGGCGACGAAGATACGGAAATCGACGACATGCCGGAGACGGAGATGATCGGCAGCTCCCCGTCGATGATCGAAGTCTACAAAACCATCAGCAAGGCCGCGCCAACGGATTCCACGGTTCTGATTCAAGGGGAAACGGGAACCGGCAAAGAAATGGTGGCGCGCATGATCCATAACAACAGCCTGCGCGCGCAACAGCCGTTTGTACCCGTGGATTGCGCCTCCATCGCGGCATCGCTTCTGGAAAGCGAACTGTTCGGGGCGATGCGCGGTTCCTACACCGGGGCCGACCGCGATCGCGTTGGCGCGCTGGAAGCGGCGAACAACGGCACCGTCTTTCTGGATGAGATCGGCGACATCGACCACGGCTTTCAATTGCGCCTGCTGCGCTTTTTGCAGGAGCGCGAGGTGCGGCCGCTGGGCGCTTCGCGCGCGAAGAAAGTGGACGTGCGCGTAATCGCCGCCACGAATCGCGACCTGGCGAAAATGTCCGAAGAGAAAAAGTTTCGCGAAGATCTGTACTACCGTCTGGCCGTAGTTCCCATCACGCTGCCGCCTCTACGCGACCGGCGCGGCGACATCCCGTTGCTGGCGCACTTCTTTCTCCGGCGAGCCAGTGAGCGCTACAGTCTGGACGCGCGCATTACCGGCAGCGGTTTGCGCGCTTTGCAGGAACATACGTGGCCCGGCAACGTGAGGCAATTGCAACATCTGGTGGAGCGGCTGGCCATTCTCGCGCCGCAAAACCGCTTGGACGAAGAGGCGGTGCTCGACGCGATTCAATCCGTTTCGGCGAAGGAAGCCGGCGCGGAATCGCTGGCGGAGACGGAAACCGAGCAGATTCGCAAGGTGCTTGGCGCCACAGGCGGAAACAAGAGCCGCGCCGCCAAAATTCTCGGGATCGAACGCAAGACACTGTACCGCAAGCTGGAGCGGATGGGCTGAGGCGTGGGTGAAGTTGAGGACGCAGTGAAAGAGGAAATCGAAAAGTCAGGCGATTGGAAGCTCAACTCCTGGATAGCCGCTACCGTTGCAGTGGTGGCGACGTGCATGGCCATTGGCAACGTCAAGGACGGCAACATCGTGCAGGCCATGGCGCAGGTGCAAACCAAGAGTATCGACGCGTGGAGCTACTATCAGGCCAAGAGCACGAAAGAGTTGCTGGCCGAAATGCCGCCGAGCAATTGCGCACCCTGATCGCCGCCTCCCCTGCCATGCCGGCCGGCACAAGAGAAACTTTGGAGAAGCGCGCCGCAAAACATGAAGTGGATTCCAAGCGTTACGCGAAGGAAAAGGACGAGATCAAGAGGCTTGCCGAGAGCTATGAGAAGCAGTACGAACAATTGAACATTCATGACGATCAGTTCGATATGTCCGAGGCGTGCTTCACGGTTGCCATTGCTCTTTGCGGTGTGACGGCTTTGACCCGGCGCGCCTGGCTCTTCAGATTCGCCATCGTCCTGGCGAGCATAGGATTCGCTTTAGAATTGAACGGATTCCTGGGATGGTTGTTTCACCCGGAGTGGCTTGCGAAACTGCTTGGATGACGCGGGCCGCTTCGCAGCCGATGGCCTCTGACGGGGCCATGCGGGATCTGGAGATCCCTCTTTACTCGACGTTCCTTCCTCTCGAACACCGGTCGCGCAGCTGCGGGTCTCGGCCTGGCTTCGCTGATGAACATCCCGCCTTTCCTCAAGCGCGCGCTGGCTGAAGGG
>JACPVQ010000058.1 GCA_016191645.1 Candidatus Solibacter usitatus | reverse complement strand
GGGAAGGTGGCGCATTTGAACTCCGTGGGCAGCTACGGTTGGGGCGGAGCTTTTGGAACCTATTATTGGATCGACCCCAAAGAAGAGTTGGTTGGCGTTCTCATGATTCAGGTGACCTCGTATAAGAACATCCGGCAGGATGCGCACAGCTTGTCCTTGCAAGCGATTGTCGATTAGCGGCGGTAGGGTGGAGTTTGGCCAGTCCCTTCGTTGCCATTGTTGGTCCCACAGGATCCGGTAAGAGCGCGCTCGCTCTTTTTCTCGCCCGGCATTTTCGCGCCGAGATCGTGAACTGCGATTCCGTTCAAGTCTATCGGCATTTCAACATCGGCACGGCGAAGATCACGGCGGCGGAGATGCAGGGCGTTCCGCATCACCTGATCGATATGTTGGAGCCGGAGGAAGTTTTCACGGCGGGAGATTTCGCGCGCGTGGCCCGGCAATGCCTTCGCGAGATTGCGGCGCGCGGGAATCTGCCGGTTGTGGTGGGCGGCACGGGATTCTACCTGCGCGCGATGATCGATGGATTGTTCGCGGGTCCACAACGTGACGACGCCCTTCGTAAACGGCTTGCCTTGCGCGAAGAGAAGCGGGCCGGTTCCATGCATCGCATTCTGCGCCGTCTCGATGCGCAGGCGGCCGCGCGCATTCATCCGCACGACAGGAACAAAGTGATGCGTGCATTGGAGGTGCGTCTGCTCGCCAAACGTCCGATGACGGAACTGCATGCGGAAGGGTCGGAACCGCTCACGGATTTCGCGCCTGTCCTGCTGGGCCTGGATCCGCCGCGCGCGGAGTTGTTCGAACTGCTCAACCGGCGCTGCGAACAAATGATTGAAAAAGGACTAGTACTGGAAGTAGAGAACATTCTCGCGCAGGGTATTGCCGTAACTGCAAAGCCGTTCGAATCGTTAGGCTACAAACAAATTCTTCGCTTCGTGCAAGGCGTGTGTACGCAAGAGCAGGCCGTTGACGAGATGCGTGTGGAGACACGACGTTACGCAAAAAGACAATGGACGTGGTTCAAACGCGACACGCGCGTGTCCTGGATTTCCGGATTCGGACACATGTTGCACGTGCAACAACAAGCCGTGGAAACAATCGTAAAAACAAATCCGCATAAGGCATTTTTTCGAACGACGTAACGAACATTTTCGCAGCGAACACGTATACATAACTGAGCAACACAAGTTGCAAACAATTTCCCAATAAACAGTCAGAGGAGACTACTGCAATGACAAAATTCGTGTGTGGATTCGCGCTGCTGGCAATGTCGATGGCGAACGCCGCCGAGTCGTATCGCGTCACTCTCTTTCAACCTTCCGTCATTGGCGGCAAGGAAGTGAAGGCCGGCGAATACAAGATTTCCGTGGAGAACAACAAGGCGACGATGAAGGTGGGTAAGGAAGTGGTGGAGGCTCCGGTGAAGCTGGAGACCGTCGACAACAAGTATGGTTCCACGTCCGTGCGCTATCGCACCGGCGAAGGGAAGAACACGGTGGAAGAGATTCGCATGGGCAACACCAAGACGAAGCTGGTGTTCCAAAACCGCGACCAGAGCGGACTCTAATTGTGGGGCAGATCTCCAGATCTGCGAGGCGGTCTCCAGACCGCCTCTGCCTGAAGTAATCGCAATCTCCCGGGCGGCTGCGTTGCATCCGATGGCCTCTTGCGAGGCCATGCGGGATCTGGAGATCCCGCTGCAGATCTGGAGATCTGCCTACACGCCGTGAAGGTACACTGAAGGCATGTGGCGGATTCCGGCGCTTTTTCTTTTCGTAACCTTCGCCGGGCGTGCGGAATCGTTTCTCGTTCTGCCGTTTTTCAATCAGACTTCCAAATCCAATCTCGACTGGATGAGCGAGAGCATCGCCGAAACCATCCGCGAGGCGTTGGTGTCCGAAGGATTCATTACGGTTTCCCGCGAAGATCGCGCCGAAGGCTACCGGCGTCTTTCTCTGCGGCCTTATTCCGTACTGACCAAAGCATCCGTACTCAAACTGGGCGAAGAGTTGGACGCGGAACAGATTGTGTTTGGACGGTTTGAATTCAAAGATGCGCCGGGCGCGAAGGGTTCCCGCGGGACGCTGCGCATTTCCGCGCAGATTCTCAATTTGCACAGAGTCCGTTCCAGCCCCGAGGTGCAGACGATTGGAGCACTGGAGGACCTGGCTTCGCTGCAAAACCAGATCGCATGGCAGGCGTTGAAGAACGCTCTTCCGGAACTCGCCACGAGCGAAGCGGAGTTTCGTAAGAGGCGTCCGTCCATCCGATTGGACGCCATGGAACATTACGTGCGAGGCCTGCTGGCGCAGAAAGACGAACAGAAGCACTATCTGTTCACGCAAGCCGCGCGTCTGGATCCGCAATTCCCGCAACCCTTTTTTGAACTCGGCAAAATGAGTTGGGGCAAAGAGGATTACCGCGGCGCGGCGGACTGGCTGGGGCGCGTGAACAAATCCAGCGGCCAATATCGTGAGGCCACCTTCCTGCGTGGACTCTCCCGTTTCTACCTCGGCGACTATGCAGCCGCGCAGATGGCCTTCGAATCCGTTCTGGACGAAGTGCCGATGACCGAGGTGCAAAACAATCTGGGGGCATGCCAGCTGCGCCGGGGCCTTCCTTCCGCACTCGAGAGTTTTCGCAAAGCCAAGGAGGATGAGCCGTCGGACTTGGATTATCTGTTCAACTTCGCCTACGCGCTGTGGAGGCAGGGTGAATTCGACGAGTCCGCCGCTCACCTGCGTGAAATCCTGAAGCGCGATCCGGCCGATGAGCAGGCCTCATTGCTTTTGAACCGCTGCCAGTTGCGGTCGCCGCAGCGGCCTGGCGACCCCAAAACCGAAGGATTAGAGCGGCTTAAGCTGGAATACAATGAATCCGTCTATCTGCAACTGCGCTCCATTCTGACGAAACAAAAGAGCGGCCAGGACAAGAAATAAAGGAATGCGGCTATAATCAGGAAGTTCGGATGCTGGAAGCATACGGCCTCTCAGATCTCGGTTGCGTGCGCAGGAACAACGAGGACTACTGCCTTCTTGCTCCCGAGATAGGACTATATCTAGTAGCCGACGGGATGGGTGGCGCACGCGCCGGAGAGCACGCTTCCGAACTGGCCGCGCAGACTGTCGCGCAAAACGTATGGAAATCCACGGAGCGCACTCCGGACATCCTTGCCCAGGCTTTTGAGCAAGCCAACCTTGCGGTAAAGGCCGCCGCTGCCGAGGACGAAGGCATGGGTCGGCGCGGCGATGGGGATAATCTGATATAGCCGCGGGTCAATGGCCTGGGTAACCCGGCGAATGGCGCTCCCTTTTCCGGCCGCATCCCAACCCTCGAAGAGGGCCACGGTCGAGATTTTTTGCTTGCTGGCTTTCCAGGCCAGCCGACTCAGGGTTCCCTGATACTGGGCGAGCTGCTCAGCGTACGTCTCGTCCGAGAGCACTTGGTTCAGATTCACCTTGTCGAGGATATGGGCGGGCTCCTTGAGACGCGCGGGCTTTGGTATGGCCTTGGCCGCCGCCGGGGAGCTGGTGGCGGAGGGCAGACGTTGGCGGATGGCCTCGAGAATCACCGCCGCCGCCGTCAGTTCCCGGTAGCGCCTATCCACCGCCTCGATCAGATGCCAGGGCGCTTTGGCCGTGTCGGTCTGCCGCAGGGCGCGCTCGGAGATTTCGATGAAGCGATCGTAGAGTTTATGATGCTTCCAGTCCGTGGGCAGCACGCGCCAGTGCGTTTCCGGGCTGGCCTCGAGTTCCTCGAGACGGCGGCGTTGCGCCTTTTTCGATAAATGAAACCAGAGTTTGACGATGATCGCTCCGTCCTCGACCAGC
>JACPVQ010000196.1 GCA_016191645.1 Candidatus Solibacter usitatus | reverse complement strand
GCCCAGCGCCGTTTGCCAGACGATTTCGCCTGTGTTGACGTTGACGGCGAACAGGCGTCCCCACGGCGGTTGCTGGCAAGGCCAGCGGGTTTCGGGCTGCCAGAATCGCGCGACAGGCCCCAACGGGCTGGTGCGCGACCACACCGTGCGCGAACCTTCGGGATTTTTTTGCATCTGTCCGATAGCGCCCAAATCCAGCGTGTTGATGAACAGATAACCCAGTCGCGGATCGTACGACATCGGGTTCCAATTGCCGCCGCCGAGCGTTCCGGGAAAAACGACCGAGGGCTTCGTCGTGTAATGCGTGTAAGGTCCTTCGTTGTGCATGCCGCCGTCGCGGTCAAACAGGGCTTCGCAGTATTTGCGATGTTCGGGCGTCAGGTTGGCGAGTTCTTCGCGCTTGAAGCTGTCGCGCGCCAGCGGCGCGGGCTTCAACGGAAATGGTTGCGTCGGCCAACTCGCTTCGCCAGGCACGTCGGTTTTTGGAATCGCCCGCTCTTCGACGCCGTAAATCGGCTTGCCGTCGCGGCGATCCAGCAAAAACAGCAAACCCATCTTCGACATTACGGCAATGGCGGGAATGGTTTTGCCCTGCCGCGTCACGTTAAACAGTGTGGGAGGCGTGCACAAATCGTAATCCCACAAATCGTGATGCACCGTTTGGAAATGCCATTTCACTTTGCCGGTGTTGGCATCAATCGCCACCAGCGCGTTGCCGTAAAGATTCGCGCCTTTGCGGTCGCCGCCGTAATAATCGTAAGTCGGCGAGCCAATCGGCAGGAAAACAAGCCCGCGCTCAACGTCCACGGTCATCATAGCCCAAACGTTGGCGCCCGAACGCCCTTTCCAACTTTCGCCTTCCCAGGTCTCGTTGCCCGCTTCGCCTTTGCGCGGGACGGTGTGGAATTCCCACGCCATCTTGCCCGTGCGCGCATCCCAGGCGCGCACATCGCCCGCCGCGCCGAAGCTCGGCGATTCCTGCGTGTGCGAACCGGTAATGACCAGATGCTTGTACAGTATCGGCGGCGACGACAAGCCATACGAGGCCTGGTCGTAACCATTCATCACGCCGCCGCTGCGCATATCCACCGAACCGTTGTTGCCGAAGCTTTTCGCCGGTTTGCCCGTCTTCGCATCAAGCGCAATCAATTCGCCGTTCGACGTGCCAAAGAAAAGGCGCGGCCCAATCGGCGGTTTAGCTTGCGCATCGCCCGCCCAATACTCCAAACCGCGCGTCGCCGCTTCGCCGCTTTTGATTTCGTATTCCCACAGGCACTTGCCCGTTTCGGGTTC
>JACPVQ010000195.1 GCA_016191645.1 Candidatus Solibacter usitatus | reverse complement strand
GGAGATCTCCACCTTCAGCCAGGCCATCTCGGGTCAGCTCAAATCGGGCGCGGGCACGATGAACCTCTCCGCCGCGCTTTCCGCTACAACGGCTGTCTCGCCGGTTTCCGTGAGTTTGGGTGAACTGCGTGGGACGGGCACGGTCAAAACGCTAACGGTTACCAATCTGGCGAAGGATACAGTGAATCTGACCCTCTCCTTCGCGACGAAAGACACACTGCGACCGAGGCTTTCGTCAACCGCGCTGACGCTGGGTGCGAACCAATCGCAGAACGTAAGCGTCGATTGGCCAACGGCTGGAGCGCCTCCTGGCCCCTATCAGGGTTTCATCGAAATCGCCGGAGGCGCGGGCGGCACCGTTCGCGTTCCCTATTGGGCGGCGATTCGAGGCACTCCCGTTTCCTCCGTTTCGCTGCTTTCTTCGCCGTCTTCGGGCAGGCCCGGCGCGCTGGTAAGCGTCGTCTTCCGGACTGTGGACGCCGCCGGGTTGTCGTTGCGGGACTCCAATCCGGATGTGTCCGTGGTGTCCGGCGGCGGATCCCTGAACAATATCTTGCCGGCCGATTCCTTCTACCCCGGCATCTTTGTGGCGCGTGTACGCTTGGGTGCTGTCGCCGGCACAAACATCTTCAAGATCACCACCGGCAACCTATCGCGCGAAGTTCGCATTACCGGTTCCCGCTGATTCTTCATTGCTATAGTTGAGGATTGGACCTTCCTTCCGCAATGGAAACTACGGAGATCAGTGTCGACATCGACGACTCCATTCTGGTGGAGCGAGCGCAAGCCGGCGACTACGGCGCCTTTAACGAACTCGTTTCGCGGCATGACCGGAAGATCTACCGGCTGGCAAAACGCATCGTGGAATCCGCAGAAGATGCCGAGGACGTCTTGCAGGACACCTTCCTGAAAGCGTTCGAACATCTGGATAACTTTCAGGGCAATTCCAAATTCTACACGTGGCTGGTGCGCATCGCCGTCAACGAATCTTTGATGAAGCTGCGTAAGCGTAAGACCAGCCGCACCGTTTCTCTGGATGAGCCCGCCGGCAATGGCGAAGATCCCGTCGTGCGCGAGATTGCGGTATGGGACGGCGATCCCGAGCAGCGCTATTCCCAAGAGGAGCTGCGTGCGCTGCTGGACGGAGCTATTCAGGAATTGAAACCCTCCTTCCGTACCGTATTCCTGCTGCGCGACGTGGAAGAGCTTTCCACGGAGGAGACGGCCAGCGCGCTCAACCTATCCATTCCAGCCGTGAAAAGCCGCCTGCTGCGGGCGCGGCTGGATTTGCGGGAACGGCTCACCCGCCTGTTCAAGAAGAAAGGAGACGATCTCTTTGCTTACCTGTAAGGATTTCTTGCGCGAGATCAGCGACTATCTGGACGACACGTGTGATCCCACGTTGCGCAACGACCTGCAGTCGCACATCAAAGAGTGCCCGAATTGCTGGGTGGTCTTCGATACGACAAAGAAGACGGTGAATGTATACAAAGGCACGGAGCCGCAGGCCGTCCCAGAGACGGTGCAGAAACGTATCCTGGCGGCGATCGAAAAACGCCAGGAGGCCAAGAAGCAAGCGGCTACCGGACCACCAAAGTAAACTCCAACCGCACGACCAGCGCTTCCCGCCGCGGCTCAAATCCCACAACGCGAAAATCTTTCAACTGCTGACGGAACGGTCCGCCGGTGCTTTGCTCCAATAAACGCCGCGCCTCTTCGTTAATGTTGTATGCGAATTTCTTCGGCAGGTTTTCTTCCATGGATTGCCGCACTTTGCGCGCGTAGAAAGAATCGCGCCCGCCGGTGTCCACCTTGACGTCCTTCAGACGGACCATTCCGGCATCGAAGACGGGAGCCGCCTGAATGCGAATTTCGAACGCATCGCCCAAGCCCAGGCAAAAGCCGAAAACATTGGACGCGCTCCTGCCATGGAATCGCGCGCGAATCTCCAGGCGTCCATCGGAGGCGCCAAGTTCCGGCGCGGAGACAAATGCATACGCGCACTTTGAGGCGGGCGAACCTTGCACGTACATTCTGCCGGACGCGTCAAGCAGTTGCTGTTCCAAAACACGCCGCATGGCGGGATATTCAATTTGCAGCTCGACACCTGCCGCCGGGAGCAATGCGGTGGATAGCAGAAAACACGCCGCGCTATACTGCGCCCGGTGAAGATCCATCTTCTCTATATTGGCAAGGCGCGCGACAAGCATTCAAATGCCATCGCCGAGGAGTTTCTGAAGCGCTCCTCGCGCTGGGCCCAATGCGAAATGCGGGAGGTCGACCCGCGTCGATACGATTTGGCCGCGCGCCATGCGCAGGCGCGGAGAGTCCTTCTCGATCCGGCGGGGAAGGCGATGGATTCCGCAGCCTTCGCCGCGCTGGTTAAACAGTGTGAACTGGACGCTCGAGACCTGGTGTTCGTGATTGGCGGCGCGGATGGACTCCCCTCGGAGTGGCGTAGCGCGGGGGACCGGTTTCTCTCTCTTTCCGCCATGACTTTTCCTCACGAATTGGCGCGCGCAATGCTTGCCGAACAGATTTACCGCGCGCTGGCGACGTTGCGAGGCCATCCGTACCCGCGTTAAGGTAGGGTTGTAGCAACACGCGACCCCCACATGGCCTGGTTTACCCGAAAGACCCCTGGCGTTTCCTCCGTTCCCGAAGGAGACCGCGCCGTTCGTACCGAAGGGCTGTGGGAGAAGTGCGACTCCTGCGCGCAGATTATCTTCCGCAAGAATCTGGAAGAGAACAATAATTGCTGCACCAAGTGCGGCCACCATTTCCGCATCGATAGCCGGGAGCGGTTGCAGTTGCTATTCGACGGGGAATGGACGGAGTTCGATTGCGGGCTCGCGTCTTCCGATCCGCTGGGTTTCGTCGATTCGAAGTCTTACAAAAAACGGCTTGCGGATATGCAGGCCGCGGTGGAGATGCCCGATGCGTTGATCTCAGCGGAAGGACTGCTGCATGGCCGGCGAGTAGTTATATGCGCGCTGGAGTTGCGGTTCATCGGCGGCAGCATGGGGGCGGTGATGGGGGAAAAAATCACGCGCGCCATTGAACGTTGCCTGCGCGATAGAACTCCGCTGATCATTATCTCGGCGACAGGCGGCGCGCGCATGCAGGAAGGCGCCGTGAGCCTCATGCAGATGGCGAAGATTTCCGCAGCGCTGATGCGCTTGGACGATGCAAAGATTCCCTATGTCAGCGTGTTGACCGATCCGACCACGGGCGGCGTCACGGCAAGTTTCGCCATGTTGGGCGATGTGAACATCGCCGAACCGGGTGCCCTGATTGGCTTCGCCGGCCCGCGCGTGATTGAGCAGACGATTCGCCAGAAGTTGCCGGATGGCTTTCAGCGCAGTGAGTTTCTGTTGCAGCACGGATTCCTGGATGCCATTGTGAAGCGATCGGAAATGAAAACCTGGATCGCCAAAGCGCTGGACTTCTTTTGTGGACCGGTGGCATGAAGAGGAGCATATTTCTTTTTATTGCCTTCTGCTGCGGTCTTTCCGCCGCGGACTTCGACATTCTGGTGCGCAACGCGCGAGTTCTGGATGGCACGGGCAACCCCTGGTATCGCGCGGACATCGGCATTCGTGCGGGCAAGATTTCGGCAATCGGCACGTTGAACGGAAAAACCGCGGACCGCGTCATCGATGCCAACAATCGCCTGGTTGCGCCGGGTTTTATCGACGTTCATACGCACATTGAAGGGGCTGTCGAAAAATTTCCGCGCGGCGACAATTACCTGCTCGACGGCGTCACCAGCGTCGTCACAGGAAATTGCGGCGGCAGTGAACTGCCGCTGGGCGAATGGTTCGCGGCTCTGGAAAAACGTGGCCTTGGGCTAAACGTCGCCAGTCTCATCGGGCACAATTCGGTGCGGCGGAAAGTTCTGGGTACGGCGAATCGCCTGGCCACGGCCGAAGAAATCGCGGCGATGCAGGCGCTGGTGAACGAAGGCATGCGCGAAGGCGCGGTGGGATTCTCCACCGGACTCATTTACATTCCCGGCACGTATTCGAACACGGAGGAAGTGGCTGCGCTGGCGAAGGTGGCGGGAACGTATTCCGGCGTCTATGCGTCGCACATGCGCGATGAGGGTGCAAAGGTTCTGGAGGCCATCGATGAGGCCGTCAAAGCAGGCCGCGCGGGCGGCGCGCGTGTCCAGCTTTCTCATTTCAAAATCGACAACCGCAAGCTGTGGGGATCTTCCACCAAGTCGCTTGCTCTGGTGGAGAAGTACCGCGCCGAAGGCGTCGATGTCGTTGTCGATCAATACCCGTATGATCGCGCCAGCACCAACCTCGGAATCACGCTTCCGTCCTGGGCCTTGGCCGATGGCCAGGAAGCGATCCGCGAAAGATTGCGTTCGAAAGAGACGCGCGCGCGAATTGCCAAAGAGATGACACAGATGCTCAGCGAACTGGGCCATGAGGATTTTTCGTACGCGGCCATCGCCACGTTCCGCCCCGATCCTTCCTACGAGGGGAAAACAATATCGGAAGTCAATGTACTGAAGGGGCGCGCGCGCAGCATTCCTAATGAAATTGAGACGATCTTCGACATCATGCTCTCGGGCGGCGCGCAGATGGTCTACCATTCCATGGGGGACGAGGATGTGGAACGAATCCTACGCTACCCCAACACAGCGGTTGCCAGCGATGGAGGCATTCGCGAGTTCGGCTTGGGCATGCCCCATCCGCGGTCGTATGGCACCAACGCCCGTGTGTTCGCCGAATTCGTGCGTAAGAAGAGCGTGTTGACGGTGGAAGACGCGGTGCGGCGCATGACGTCGCTGCCGGCGAGAACGTTCGCGTTCCGCGATCGAGGCCTGCTTCGAGAAGGCATGGCCGCCGACATCGTGATCTTCGACATGGCGCGCGTTCAGGACAATGCGACATTCGCCAAACCTCACCAATACTCCAGCGGATTCGATTGGGTTCTGGTGAATGGCGTGGTGATGGTGCAGGACGGGAAGTTGACCGAGGCGCGCGGCGGCCGCGTTTTGAGGCATCGTCCGGAGCCGCGATGATTCAACTTACCGAAGCTGCCAAACGCTTTGGAACCAAGGTCCTCTTCGAGAATTGCAACTGGCTGATCGGTCCCAAGGAACGCGTCGGCATTGTCGGCGGTAACGGCACCGGCAAATCGACCATGCTGAAAATCCTTTCCGGCATGGAACAACTGGATCACGGCGACGTGTCGGCGATGAAAGGCATTCGCTTCGGATACCTTCCGCAGGAAGGGCTTACGCTTAGCGGCCGCACAGTATTTGACGAATGCCTTTCCACCTTCGCCGATGTGCAGGCGATGGAAACGGAGATGACCGAGGCGGCGCATCAGATGGGCGAAGTGGATCCGGCTTCGGAGGAGTATGCGATTCTGGCCGATCGCTATCATCATCTGGAAGGCTTGTTCCATAGCCGAGACGGCTACGCGATTGAATCGCAAGTAGGTACGGTTCTGGCAGGGCTTGGCTTTGCGAAAGAGGATTGGGCGCGGCGCACGGAGCAGTTCTCCGGCGGATGGCAGATGCGCATCGCGCTTGCCAAACTGCTGTTGGAGAAGCCGAATCTGCTGCTGTTGGACGAGCCGACGAATCATCTGGATCTGGAAGCCCGCAACTGGCTGGAATCGTATTTGCGCGAGTATCCGAACTCCTTCATTCTGATCTCGCACGACCGTTATTTTCTGGACGTGACCGTTGACCGGCTGTTGGAAATCTGGAACAAGAAAGTTTGGTTTTATCCCGGCAACTATACGAAGTATCTGCAGCTGAAACAGGAGCGGCTGGATCATCTGAAGGCCGCGGCGCGCAATCAGAACGAACGCATTGAACAACTGGAGGCGTTCATCAACCGCTTCCGTTACCAGGCCACCAAGGCGAAGCAGGTGCAGAGCCGCATCAAGGAATTGGAAAAGATAGAGCGCATCGAGATCCCTCCCGAAGAACAGACGATCCATTTTTCCTTTCCCCAGCCGAAATCCAGCGGACGCGTGGTGGCCGAGTTCGCCAACGTTGCGAAGTCGTACGGCGCGAAGCCGGTTTTCGAGAAGGTGAATTTTCTCATCGAGCGCGGCGACCGCGTCGCGCTGGTGGGCGTGAACGGCGCGGGAAAATCGACGTTGATCAAACTTTTGGAGGGTTCCGAACCGCTGACATCGGGCACCTACAATTTGGGGCACAACGCGGAGCCGGGCTACTTCGCGCAGGATCAATACAAGGAGTTGGATCCCGATTCACGCCTGTTTGACGACCTGATCTCGATTGCCACGAACCGCACGCAGACGGAGTTGCGAACGCTGTTGGGCTGTTTTCTCTTCGGCGCCGACGATGCATTCAAGAAGATCGGAGTGCTGAGCGGCGGAGAACGAAACCGCTACGCGCTGGCGCGCCTGCTGCTGGCTCCGACGAATTTTCTTTTGCTCGACGAGCCGACGAATCACCTGGATATGCGCGCCAAGGATGTGTTGCTGGAAGCGCTGCGGCGCTATACCGGAACGCTTGTGTTCGTGTCGCACGACCGCTATTTCATTGAGAATCTGGCGACCAAGGTTTTTGAAATCGGCGGCGGTGAAGTACGTGTCTACACAGGCACGTTCGCCGACTACCTGTGGCGCAAAGAGCAAGAGGCGAATGGACTGATCAGTGCGGCCGCAACCGTGGCGGCGCAAGTGGTTGTGAAAGAATCGAAGCCGGCAAAACGCGTCAACCCCATCAAGTTGAAGCAACTGACCGATAAGTGCTCTTCGATGGAAAAGCAGATCGCAAGTCTGGAAGAACGGATTGCGCACAAAGAACGCGAACTCGCCGTGTTTCAGAGCGCGGAACAATCGATGCGGCTCTCCTCCGAGATCGACGCCGACCGCGCGGCATTGGAGAAACTGGTTGCCGATTGGGAACTGGCCGCGCAGGAAATGCAAGCCGTGCAGGCGTAAGAGTCAACGCGCCTGCTGAAGGTCCAGGCTGCTTGTTACCCGTTGTCCTTCGGCAATCGTGACACTCCTGGCGCCGGCCGACAGCATGGAATCTTTCGATACGTCGAAGATTTCGTAGGTGCTGAGCAGCAGATACTCGCCGGCCGGCAAGCTGCCAAACTGGAAGCGTCCAGCCGAGTCCGTCTGTGTGCGCGGCGTGCCGTGGATCAGCTTGCGCACGTCGAATGCGGGGGCGAACAGAATCACGGGAACATTGCCGATCGGTCTTCCTTCCGACAGCACGACGCCGGTAATGGTTGCGCCGCGGCCGAGGGAGGCATCGAAGACAACCAGTGCGCTGTTATCGACCAGGATGCGCGGCGCGACGCTGCTGTCGTCCTGCTCAGCCCGGCTTGCGCGAAATGGAGAGACGCGAAATGATTTGAATGCAGAGTCCGCGGTGGGCATGACGTACACCTCCCAATGGCCCGGAAGCACTTTGCCCCCGGTGGAGGAATGTGTCACACCGGCCGGATCCACGCGACGCGCCAATGCGCGCGATGCATTTTTTTGGCCGGACACGCGTAGTTCCAGATCCGGTATCGCTGTCATGGCAAGATTCACGCTGTCGGTTTCGCGATCGATCGCCAGCGGGAGGAATGCGGCGACGGTGTTGTGAAGGCTCGCCGGTTGGGCGAGAAGTTCGTAACGCGCCGGAGCGTTCTGATCGAAAGAGTAAGATTGCGCCAGGCAGGGAACGATGGTCTCCTTGCGTCCCGTGTCGGAGCTTAACGTAATCTTGACGCTCGATTCGCCGGGAGGGCAGCCGATGACCTTGCCGACAATCTTGAAAACTCTTCCCGGCAGCGGTTGAAAGCTTACGTCGGGAATCTCCAGTTCCGGCTCCGCCGTGAAGACGCGCGCTTCGTTTGCCGCTGTCACGCCGGGAAAGAACGTGGGAAGAACTCCCGATCCGTCTTCCAATTCCGCCGGCCCGCTGCGTATCCAGTATTTCCCCGGCGCAAGACCGGAGACCCGGAAGTTCCCGCGGTCGTCAGATTTCGCGGTGGACACAATGCGCAGCGGCAAAGTCGCCGCATAGGCATGAACACTTACTTCCCCCAAACCTACTTGGTTTTCGTCGACGAGTCTGCCGTTCACCGCGCCCAAGTGAGGCAGTTGGATTTCGGCAAAATTCGCCGCGTCGCCCTGCACCACAATCGCGGTGGCCGGTCCATTGACACGCTGCTGTCCGTAGGACCAATCGACAAATCCGCGGCGCGTGGCGAGCAGCGCGTAGGAGCCATCGGGAAGAGAGGGGAACCAGAATTGCCCGCTGCGATTCGTCACCGCTTCCGCCACTTTCTGGCGGCCGCCGCCGGCGGTCACCGCCTGCAGTTGCACGCGCGTTCTCGAAAGCGGGCGCGAACTGGCGCGCTCAATCACAATGCCATGAATGATGCCACCCCACGCGAGACTTGTCAGGCAGAGCAACAGGATCAGGCGGACCATGAAAGCATGACGCGCGCACGGCGTGGAGTGTTGCAGTGGAAAAAGCGTCCGGCGAGCCAGGAGGGAACAAATAGCTCAACCACGGCAGGCCCGCCGGACGAAGAGCGTGCGTCCACCACAAACGCACACTCGCGCGGTAGCCGCCTACGACCACATAGGCAGGCCATCCGCTTCTGAAGCGGCTGCCCATGCGCCACTTCTACTCAAGCGTAAAGGGGGCAGGCCGCGGTCTCACCGAACAACGGACGTAAGTGGCTGAAAAACAACCAAATCCTTTTTTCCAAAATCCGTGATTGATAAAGTTCGCATCAGTCGGGCGGAGGGGAGGGCGCTTGCTATCGCAACTTGCTGGATACGCGGGTATCGAGGAAATTCTTGCTCTACGGGGGTTGGGAGTGAAGAGAGGCCCTGTGGACCGCTCAACCCTTCGCCGAGGAAAGGACATGGGAGAACCAAGAACGAGTGTGGTACCGCTCCGGCCAGAAATCCCTAAGACCAATGCGCATTTCAAGGACTATGCAAGCCCTGGGCCAAAAAAGTCTTGACTTAACGGATTAGACGGGTTACACTTGTCTAACCAGTCAAGGAGAACTAGAAAATCTTATGATGCAAAAAAACATCTCTCTCGAAGAAGATATCTATGAGTTTCTTCGACATAATTGTGACTTTGGCGAGACTCCATCCGGAGTGCTCCGACGCTTGTTACACCTTCCGAGCCTGCCCCCCGGGGAGATTAGCTTTTATGACAATAACCCGAGTCCGGTCGTGGTGTACTCACACAGCGGCGATGCCGTGGAAGCGAAAAGAGAGCAGAACCCTCCTGTCACCATGGAGAGCAGCACTAACGGTGCGGTAAGGGCAATCGACAGTGAATTGAATAAGAGCGCACTAATGCTCTTCATCGAAGGACCAAGTTTGCGTATCATGAACAGCACGGACAAATACCTCCTCATCTTGGGGTTTGTGCACAAAGAAAAACAGGGCGAATTCGAGAAGGTGTTAGGGGTCACAGGCCGCCGACGAAGGTACTTCGGTTGTTCTAGTGAGGAGATCGACGGGTCGGGTACCAGCACCCATCCACGCCTGATCCCAAATTCAGGTTATTGGGCCATGACGAATGCTGACACTAACCAAAAGTGTGAAATGTTACGCAAGGTGCTCGAGGTCTTTGGCTACTCTCCCGCAGAGATCAAAGCCGCCGTCTCAGCGATTGTCTGATTTGTCATTGCCTTTTCAGCTTCCATCTGGGAACTCCACTTGGACTTCCATTGATTCTCTGTCGGACAATTCTGGAGTACGATAATAGATCGTTTACCATGCATCATTACATTGTCTTTGGGCCGCAGGGCTCGGGAAAAGGCACTCAAAGCAAACTGCTGTGCGACGATTACGACTTCGTTCACATTTCCATCGGCGATATCTTCCGCTGGCATGTTTCGCATCACACGAAGCTGGCCGCCAAGATCAAGAGAATCACCAACGCCGGGCTGCTTGTGCCGGATGAGATTGTCGAGGAAGTGGTGAGCAACCGTTTGCAGGAGCATGACTGGAACTACGGCTTCGTGCTGGACGGCTTTCCACGCACGCTGCGCCAGGCCGAATACCTGTTCGAGAATTGGAACATGGACAAGGTGATCTACCTCGACATCCCGGACAATGTCGTTTTTGAGCGCGTCCTGCTGCGGGCCAAGATCGGCGAAGGGAGCGGTTTTACGAAACGCGCCGACGACAATCCTGAGGCGCTTGAGGTGCGGTTGCGCGAGTACCATGAAAAAACAAAACCGCTGTTGGAACTTTACAAACAAAAAGGGGTTTTGCTTTCGGTAGAAGGTACGCGGGGAATAGAAGAGATTAGTCAGGAGATCCGCCAAAGGCTCGGTTTGCCGGCTGTGCCCAAGGGTGGAATCGATTGAGAAAGGCATCCTTATGATTACGAGAAGAAATGCGTGGAAGTTGATTCCAGCCGGTGCAGTGAGTTACCAGGCTCTGTTTGGCGCCGAGTTTTGGACGGCAAAGCAACCCGCCGATTGGACCGAGAGTGAAGTCAAGCGGATCTTCACAAAGTCGCCATGGGCGAAAGAAGTGACCGCCGAGATGAAAGGCGGTGGCGCTCAAAAGGGCGGCGGCATGTCGCAAGGCGGCGGCGGCCGTAAAGGCGGAGGCGGAGGTGGCGGTGGTGGCATGAGCGCCGGAGGAATGGGCGCCGGCGGAATGGGTGGCGGGGGTGGTCGTGGCGGTGGCGGCGGCATGGGCGGTGGCGGCGGAATGGAAGGAATGGGCGGCGGCGGCGGAGACATGGGCGGTGGCGGTATGGGCGGCGGTATGCCTTTGGTAAAAGCGCTGGTGCGTTGGGAGAGCGCCGCGCCCCTCTTAGCCGGCGGGAAGCGGCAAATGCCTCCGCAGTATGCGAACCACTACGTCATCGGCGTCAGTGGGCAGGCGACGGCAATGATGATGATGGGGGCGCGACGCGGCGCGGAAGGCGCGGCGGCGAAGGGCAAAGGCGGAGGGCAGGGCGGCGATCGCAGCAAGGCGATGATGGACCGCGTGAAGGAAAGCACGGAGTTGCAACGCAAGGGCAAAGATCCCATTGGACCGAGCGAGGTGTTTCTTTCCGAAGCCGACGGCCGCGTCATCTTTATCTTTCCGCAAGGATCGCAACCGATTGAAGCCGCCGATAAAGAAGTCACGTTTGCCACGCGGCTGGGAGCGATGGCGTTGAAGGCCAAGTTTACATTGAAGGACATGGTGTTTCAGGGAAAGCTCCAACTGTGATTGCTGTTCGCATGCTGTCGTTGGTTCTAGCATTAGCGGCCGCCGCATGCGCGCAGGACGAGGGCCATCAGTTGTTCCTGAAGTTGTGCTCCTCCTGTCATGGCGATACGGGGAAAGGCGGCCGCGGCTCCGATCTGACCACGGGCGTTTTCAAGAACGGCGGCACCGATGACGATCTGCAGCGCAGCATCATAAAGGGCGTGCCCGGTACGCAGATGCCCGCCTTTGCCGTATCCGGAAGAGAGGCGCGCGCGATGGTCGCCTACATCCGCACGCTGGGCGGGATGGCTCGCGAAAGTGTTGCGGGCGATGCGGAACGAGGACAGCAGGCATTCTTCGGACCGGCGGGATGCTCCAAGTGCCACATGTTCGCCGGACGGGGCGGCATTCTCGGGCCCGATTTGACGAATGTGGCGAAGGTTCGCCGGCCGGCCACTTTGCGTAGGTCCATCGCAGATCCCAACGCGGAAGTGAGAACCGGCTATTACGCGGCGGAGGTTCGCACAAAACAAGGGACACACCTTCGCGGCGTCGCAAAGTATGAAGACACACTATCGCTCCAATTACTGGACACGAATGAAAAACTGCATCTGCTGCTGAAGAAAGATCTGGCAAGCGTTTCGGTGAAGCATCAGTCCATCATGCCGGCGGCGAAGCTTGCCCCACCGCAAATGGAGGACCTGCTCGCATTTCTGACCCGGGCCGATGCGGCGAAGATCGGCAACAGCGATTGGGTTCCGGCGTCGGATTGGAACGTAACTTACGAGCGATTGAAAAAACCCGCGGCGGAACCGCGAAACTGGCTGCACTATTGGGGCGACTATGAGGGAAGGCATTACAGCGCATTGCAGTCGATCACGCCGGCGAATGTAAAAAGCCTGAGCAGCAAATGGACCTATCAATTTGGCGCCGACCGTATCGAAACCATGCCGCTGGTGGTGGACGGCGTCATGTTCGTCACGGGGCCGCTAAGCAATGCCGCCGCCCTGGATGCGCGCACGGGCAGTCCTATCTGGCAATACAAACGGCCCCTGCCAAGCGTGGCCAGTCATTGCACGGTGATGACGAACCGCGGCGTTGCCGTGCTCGGCGATCGCGTTTACCTGGCGACTCTCGATTCACACCTGGTCGCCTTGAACGCGAAATCCGGCAACGTGATTTTCGATGTGGAAGTGGAAGATTACAAGAAAGGTTTTTCCATCACGCATGCGCCGCTGGCCATTGATGGAAAGATCATCGTGGGAATTACCGCGGGCGAATGCGCGCTGCAAGGCTTTGTCGATGCCTACGATGCGAAGACCGGAAAGCGTTTGTGGCGAACTCACGCGATTGCGCAGCCCGGCGACCCCAACCGCGCCTCCTGGTCCGGCGATTCGGCCAACTACGGCGGCGCACCAACCTGGACCACCGGAACTTTCGACTCCGTCACCAACACCATCTACTGGACGACGGGCAACCCCGGTCCCGATTACAACGGGCGCGTGCGCCTGGGCGACAACCTGTATAGCTGCGCGGTGCTGGCCTTGGACGCCAATAGCGGCAAGATGAAATGGTGGTTCCAGTTCACTCCGCACGATGTGCACGATTGGGATGGAAACCAGACTCCGGTTCTTGTGGACGGTATGATTCGCGGGGAAATGCGCAAGCTGTTGATCACAGCCAACAGGAACGCGTTCTACTATGTGTTGGATCGCACGACGGGCGAGTTTCTGGCGGGCAAGGCATTCGCGCGTCAGACGTGGGCGAAAGGGCTTGACGATAAGGGCCGGCCCATGGTCCTGCCAAACACAGATCCGACGCCGGAAGGCAATTATGTTTGCCCCGATGCGGCGGGCGCGGCCAATTGGGGAGCGCCTACGTACGATCCCGCAACAAAGTTCTTCATTGTCTCCGTGCGCGAGGCGTGTGCCACTTACACCAGTGTGACGAAGGAGCCCAAACCGGGCGAAGGCTACACCGGAGGCGGCGTTCAAGTGGATATGAAGGTGGGCGAACCGGGTGCGGTTCGCGCCTTGGACGCGACTACGGGAACCATGAAGTGGAACTTCCCCATGAAGACCGGATCTTCACAAACCGGCAATCTGGCGACGGCCGGCGGAGTTGTTTTTGCATCCAGCGCCGACGGCCATCTGTTCGCGTTGGATTCGCGCAACGGGACGCTGCTGTGGAGCTATCAGACCGGCGCGCGAATATCGAGTTCTCCCATCTCGTACGCGGTGGATGGAAAGCAGTATGTTGCCATCGCCGCCCAGTCGATGCTGGTGACATTCGCACTTCCCTAGCTTGTCATCCCAGACTCTTCACACTTGTAAATTTCCTTTTTCCGGCGTATCCTGGACAACATCTCTGGCGATAGGAGTTTCCCAATGAAGTACGTCAATGTGTTCCTGTTCGGTCTCTTCTGCACGTCCGCGCTCACGGCGCAGACCGCTTCTTCCGGCGCCGTTTCGGGAACGGTGCTGGATCCAACCGGGGCCGCCGTCACTATCGCGGCCGTTGAACTAACGTCCTCGGCTACGGCGGCGATCCAAAAACAAAACGTGAATTCATCGGGCCAGTTCGTCTTCCCAAGCGTTGCTCCGGGCGAATACTCACTGAAGGTCACCGCCGCCGGTTTTCGCGTCGCCAAAGTGGAAGCGCTGCGCGTAGAAGTCACCAAGAGTTATGTCCAGGACATTCGCCTGGAAGTGGGTTCCCTGGTGGAAACCGTGGAAGTGGTGGCCGATGCCAGAACGGAATTGCAGACCGTCGATTCCACTATCGGCAGCGTGATTCCCGGCAAGGCTCTGCCCACCATGCCGTTGTTCACTCGCACCGTAAACGAGTTGTTGACGGTTCAACCGGGCACTACCCCGGCCGGTGAAGTGACCGGGGCGCGGAACGATCAGAGCACACTCACGCTGGACGGAATCGACGTTACCAATAACTCCACTGGCGGCACGGGTTCCTTCATGTATCTGGGCGTGGAAGGGATTGGAGAGTTTCGCGTCAGCGTCGCCAACCCCAGCGCTTCCTTCGGGCGCGGCTCCGGAGGACAGGTTTCGCTGGTCAGCCGTTCCGGACAGAATAAATATCACGGTGGAGTTTTCTGGTATCACCAGAACGACGATTTGAACGCCAACTCCTGGACCAACAACCGGACGCGCGTTGCGAAACCCGAACTGAAGGACAACCGCTTTGGATTCACCTTGGGCGGACCGGCGCCAGGACTGAAGAACAAGACGTTCTTCTTTGCCAACTACGATGGACGGCGTTTTCCGAATCAATCCACGATCACTCGCATTGTGCCGCTGGATTCCTTGCGCAACGGCACATTGAGATTCCGCGACTCCGCCGGCGTCACCAACGCCTACGATCTCAGAACGACTGCCGCCTGCGGCGCGGCAGGCGATCAAGTGTGCGATCCGCGCGGATTGGGCGTTAGTCCGACCATCGCCGCGATGTGGAGGTTGATGCCGGCGGCCAATGACTTCAGCCAGGGGGACGGACTCAACACCGGCGGGTTCACCGCTTCCGTAGGCGTTCCCATCTCGTTTGGGTTTTATAACGCGCGGATCGATCACCGGCTGAACACGAATTGGACGCTGTTCGGTAACATCCGGTATTTTCGCCAGCTGGCGGCGAATCAGGGGACCGGGACGGGGAACTCAATCGACATCCGCAACGGGGTGACGAACAGCATTTCGAAAGTGCCGACGCGCCAGAATGGCGAGATCCTGGGAGCAACGGGCACCATCCGGCCCAACCTCATTGCTGACCTGCGATTCGGCCTGACGCGAAACCGCGCGGTCATCGATGTGCAGCGGCCGAATGTGTCCGCATCACTGCTGGGTCTGCCTGGGACCAGCACCAGCGCGGGGCCCATCGCCATCGACCTTGGCGGACGCGGCGGGGCGAACAATCTTCTGAGTGAGCCCTTCGATGTGGACACGCAAGTTGCGCGGCGTCAGGAAAACGATAACAGGATTTATCAGTTCAACGCGGATCTCAATTGGATCAAGAGGAAGCACACCGTGCAGTTCGGGTTCCACTTCCGCAACTTGCCGACGCTGCACCGCAGAGACGACAAAGTGGTCGGGTCGCTGGGCTCCTTGCTGGCTCAAGTGGATTCCGATCTCGGCCCATTGGTGGTTTCGCCCGCATCCGCTCCGCCGCCGTGCAACGCCGGACGTACGTCTCGCTGCCTGCAAGCGGCCGATGCGCAACAGTGGAATCGTCTCTTTGCCAGCGCCACCGGCATGATGGACAACGTGAGCATCCTCGCCGTTCGCGACGGCAGTTTCAAGCCGCTGCCCTTTGGCTCCCTGCTGGAGTCGAACACGGTGGGCATTCATTCGCCGGAATTCTACGTACAGGATATTTGGCGCTTGAGCAGTTCCCTCACGGTCACCGTCGGATTGAATTATGGATGGCAAACTCCTCCGCGCGAGGCGTTGGGCCGCTATACCCTGCAAACGTATGCCGATTCGGGGAAGGTAGTGAATGCGGACTTCCTGGACCAACGGCGGCAGGCTGCCACGGCAGGCTCCATCTACAATCCCAACTTCGCGTTTGTGCCCATCAACAGCGCCAATGGGGCAAGCGTGTTCAACGTCGATTGGCGGAACCTCGGTCCCCGTGTCTCGGTTGCCTGGAACCCCGCCGGTGGAAGCGGCCTGCTGGGGAAAATCCTGGGAGAGAAACGCACTGTGGTACGCACTGGATATGCCCTCATCTACGACCGTCAGAATACCGTGCAAAGCGTCATCGTTCCGTCCCTTGGGGTAGGATTTGCGCAGACCATCAATGTCACCGCGCCGAAGTGTAACGTCAGCGGCTCTCCCGGCGGCGGTTGTAACCCAACCAGCACGAACACCGCCGCGAACAACTTCCGTTTAGGCGTGGATGGCACTATCCCCGTGCCCACGGTGCCTTCGCAGTCGATTCCCGTTTCCCCGCCGTGGGGCCTGATCAACGGCGCGGTGGTCACCTTTCCGGAAGTGTTGTCCTTCCAGGTGGACCCGAACCTCAAAACCGGCCGCAATCACGCCATCGATTTCTCCATTCAACGGGAAATTCGAGGAGACATGATTCTGGAAGTGAGCTACGTGGGCCGCTATGCCAACCGCCTGCCGCAGGGCATGAATCTGCTGCAGGCTCCTTACACGCAACTCGACAAAGCCAGCGGCCAAACCTTCGCCCAGGCTTTCGACAATGTTGCGGCAGCTTTGCGCGCGGGCGCAAATGCTCCCAATCAGCCTTTCTTTGAGAACAATGTTCCCAACGGCGGGACGCAATTCCTGGTTTCTCAGGTGCGTTCGAACTTCGTGAACGGCAACGTCAATCAAGTGTTCCTATCCATGGACCGGCAACGGATGGCGTCGGGCCAAACGCCATTCAATAACTATTTCTCGCAGATGGCGATGCTGCGGAGCTCTACAGGTTTGTCCAACTACAACGGCCTGCTGGCAACGCTTAGAAAGCGACCTTCGAGAGGGCTTTTTTACGAGCTCACCTATACCCTTTCGAAATCTCTGGATCAACTGGGACGCATACAGAATTCCGCGAACATCACTCCCAACAGCTTCGACCTGAACGCGGAATACGGACCTTCCGAGTTTGACATCCGGCATATTTTCAACACCGTCGCCGGTTACGACCTGCCTATCAAGCTGCGCACCCCGGTTCTGAAGTACATTACGAACGGTTGGACCGTGAGCGGAATTTTCCATGCCCGCAGCGGCGATGCGCTCATCGTGACCCAAGGCGCGCCCGTATGGGGCGGCGGGCTTAATCTCCAAATCAATTCCGGAGCGATTCCTCTGGTGAGTCCCTCGACCTTCAGCAGGAGCACGCAGCAAACAGTGGGTGCCAACGGGATTGGCACGAACGCCGGAGGCGCGGGCAGCGGCCTGGGGTTGTTCGCCGAACCGGACAAGATCTTCAACAACTTCCGCCGCATCAATGTCGCTTCCGACACGCGAAGCGGCCGCAGCATTCCTTTGCGCGGAATGCCGCGCTGGAACTTCGATTCCTCTATCGCCAAGAGTACAGCCATTGGCGAGCGCGTCCGGTTCCGCATCCAATTCGATTTCTTCAACCTGGTGAACCACGTGGATTTTGCCAACCCCGGCTTGGACTTGACCAACCCGAGGGCCTTCGGCGTGATCACATCGCAGTTCATTCCGGCCAACCGGACTTACGGCAGCCGCAATATTCAGGCTTCGGCCCGAATCGACTTTTAGAAGAAACTATGGCTCTGCCTCTGCTGTAACATTTTGTTTCCTTCTGGAAACACTTGCAAACTCTTATAGTTCTCTCGTATGCTGATGCGAAGACTGTCGCTGAAGGGAAACTTTATGCTTCGTTCAAGATTGCTCTCTGCTTTGTTGTTCGCCTTGGCACTTGCACCCAGCGCCTTAAGGTTGGACGCTCAGGTCTCCAACATCGGCCGCATTGACGGCCGCGTCCAGGATGAAACCGGCGCGGTGATCGCCGGAGCAACCGTCACTGTCACGAACACGCGTACGCAGATCGTCAATCAAACAACCACGGACGCCTCCGGCTTGTTTGTGTTCGCCGCAGTTCCCAACAGCGTGTACACGCTGACGGTGGAATCGAAAGGCTTCCGCAAAGCGCAGGTCGCAAATATCGAATTGAGTTCCGGCACAACCGTAACGCAGGCGGTGCGCATGGAAGTGGGAGCGGTGACGGAAACGGTAACCGTGGAAGCGTCCACGGAGCGCGTCAATACATCGGACTCCATGATTGGACGCACGGTCACGCTGCGCGATATGGACGTTCTCCCTTCCATCGGCCGGAGCCCGCTGGCCATTGCCATTATGCAGCCCGGCGCGTCGGTGAACCCGGCCGATGTGACGTTCACAAACATTAACGGAACGCGGCAGGGAAGCAACAACACGAAACTCGACGGTATCGACGCCAACGACGCCGTTGTGCCCAGGCTGGGCTTGAGTTTGACCGCCGTCAACCTGGATTCGGTGGAAGAAGTCCGCGTCGTCACGAATGGCGGCAAGGCGGAATACGGCCGCAACGCGGGCGGCCAGGTGGAGATGATTACGCGCTCCGGCACCAACCGATTCTCCGGCAACGCCTATGAGTATCTTCGCAACACCGAACTGAATGCCAACAACTTCTTCAATAACGCCAGCGGCGTAGCGCGGCCAAAGTTGATTCAGAACCAGTTTGGCGGATCTTTGGGAGGCCCGGTATTCCGCAACAAGACTTTCTTTTTCGGCAATTATCAGGGCAGCCGCGTGCGGCAGGAGACCGTGCGCAATCGCACCGTATTCACTCCCGAGGCAAAAGCCGGCCTGTTCCGCTGGAGGACCACTGCCGCTTCCCCCATTCAATCTTTCGACATCGTTCGCAACGATCCGAAAAACAAGGGCATCGACCCGGCGGCGGCCAGTGTGCTGAAGGACATTCCGAACCCGAATAATTTCGATGTCGGCGATACTTTGAACACGGCGGGCTTCCGGTTTAACAACTCCACAGGCAGCCTCAACGACCAGTACACCTTCAAGGTGGATCACCAATTGTGGTCCAATCACCGCATCTTCTACCGTCACAGCTGGTTCCGCACCGATTCTATTGACGCTCTGAACAATGCCGACGCCCGTTATCCCGGCGGCATTCAGGGTTCGCAAGGCGGCATCCGTTGGGGGTTCTCCATCGGTTCCGATTGGGCCATTCGTCCGAATTGGGTGAATGATTTCCGCATCGGTTATCAAAGCGCCTCGGTGGACTTCCGGCGGCCGAATCGTCCGCGCGACAACGTCATTGACTTCAACCTTCCCGACGAACCCTATCTCACGGGGTTTAATCAGGGGCGCAACTCCCCGGTGATTGACATGGCGAATAATCTGATGCACATCTCGGGCAAGCACATCTACAAGTTCGGCATGACTACGCGCCGCGTCCTGCAATATGGATACAACGAAGCCGGCATCTTTCCCACCAGCAGCTTAAGCACCGCCAACAACAACGCGCCGCCGGGAACCTTTGGACCCAATGGAGCCGCCGTCATCTCCAGCGCCGACCGGGCACGCTTCGAGCAGATGTACAACGATATTCTGGGCCGCGTCGGCAACGTCACGCAGACTTTCTATAGCGACCTCGAAAAGTTCCAACCTGCCGGCGTGGCTCGCATCCGCAATAACACGCTACGGGACCTGGCTTTCTTTGCGCAGGACGATTGGAAGATTCGGCCGGGCCTGACCCTGAACATCGGCATACGGTGGGAGTATTTCGGTCCTCCCGTCGAAAGCGACACGCTGCAAGGAACCATCGACAAGGCCGCCCAGATCAGTCCCGTCGCCAATTTCAACGACACGAAAGTGGTGCGGCAATCCAACTGGTACAACAAGGACCTGAACAACATCGCCCCGCGCTTCGGCTTTGCCTGGGACCCGAAGAATGACGGAAAGATGGTCATTCGCGGCAGCTATGGCATGTTCTACGACCGCATCATCGGCGCCACGGCGAGCCTGGTGGATGGGAACACTCCCGGGTTTTCACAGGCTGTCACCAACTTCCCGAATTCCGCCGCTGGTTCGGACGTCCGTTTTAGCGAGAAACCCGCGCTTCCCGCGCAACCCGGCGCACCCATTCTGCAGCAGGGTCTGACGCGGCAAACGACCATCTCCATTTTCAACCCGAACGTGCGTACCGGTTATGTGCAGCACTTCAATCTGAGCATTCAGCGCGAGTTGTTCCGGAACACAATCCTCGACGCGGGCTTCGTTCGCACCAAGGGAACCAAGCTGTTCACTTGGCTGGATTACAACCAGCCGAGAATTTACGGCGACTTTCTGACCGCGTTCAATCAGATCGCGGCCTTCCAGGCGAACGGCAACACTCCGGTCCCCGCGTCCAATACGCTGGTCCGGCTTTTTGGAAGCGCGGCCGGCGCAGTGAGCGGGATTGGCGCCGCGGCGCTCCAGCAAGGTCTGGTGGGGACGGCGGCCGACACCGTGGATCGCAACAACTTCACACGCTACGCCGCTGCCGGGGTGAGTGACTTCTATCTGCGCAACTATCCGCAGTACAATCTGGTTCACAACGGAAGTAACAACGGCACATCCGCATTTAATTCCCTGCAGGTCAGTCTGCGGCGCAACAGCGGATCGCTGCGCTACGTGTTCAACTACACGCTGGCGCGCTCCATCGACAACAGTTCCGTGGACGGAAATGGATTCACCGCCCCGATCGACAATTACAACCTCGGCCTCAACAAAGGACCGAGCGACTTCGACCGGACACATTCGTTCAACGGCGGTTTGACCTATACTCTGCCCTTCGGCCGCGGAAAGTTCATTGGCGGCAACATGCCAAACTGGCTGGATAAGATTGCCGCCGGGTGGGACATTGGAACGCTCTACTTCTGGCAAAGCGGCGTGGTGCTCACAGCCAGCAGCGGCCGCCGGACCACCGGGTCGACGGCAAACACGTGGGCGAACTACAGCGGCGACCGCACCATTGGCGAAGTCGTGCGCCAGGGAAATGGCGTGTTCTTCTGGAACGCCTAACAAATCGCCAGGTTCGAATTCCCCACCGCGGGTAACATTGGAACCTCCGGACGCAATTCCTTCCGCGGGCCGCGGGCTTTCAACACCGACATCAACATCGCCAAGCGCTTCCGGATTTATGAGAAGCACACGGTGACGTTCCGTACGGAGGCTTACAACCTGTTCAACAACGTGAACTTCGGCAATCCCGGAACCACGCTGACGACGGCGCAAAGCTTCGGCAAAATCAGCGCGACGACCACAGGCGCGCGGTTCATGCAGATGGCGTTGCGCTACGATTTTTAGCCCAACAGAGCAAGCTCAATTGCCCATGATGAACAGCACGCCGAAGTTCTGCGTATAGATGGCCCCATCGTATCCAATGGCCACGGGAGTGTAGGCCGCACCCAAAGCCAGCCGCAGGAACGTGCGCGAGAGTTCCTTGCCGCCCTGCGCGATGAGGTACACGTTGCCATCTTCCGAGTTCGCGTACACGTTGCCTAGAACATCCACGGCGGGCGCGTTGAGACACCATTCGAATCCCCCGGGCGGCGCGGGCTCGCAAAACACGGACCCATCGTCGCTACGTTCGCACTGCTGCTCGTTGATGCTCTTGTAGCGCCATTCCACCTTCAGGTTCGCATCGAGTTGGGTGATGTAGTACGGCCCGTTCGCGTGCGGCGGGCATGTTCGTCCATCATCGCAATACGATCCGATGCCCGCGTAATTGTTCTCCTTAAGAATGATCGAGTAGGTGCCGTCATGTTCCCAGACCGCGGGGGTGGTGTCCCAGCCGAAGTCGAAGGAGTTAAGAAAGTCGCCGTTCGAATCGAAGTGAAACAGGTGACCCTTGGCGTAGTTGTAGCGGGAGTACGCGCCATAGAGGACGGAACCGTCGGGAGCAACGATGGGTGAGGAAGTGGACACATCGATCACGGCTCCGGCGGGGGGAAGATTGGTCGCCGGATCGACGCCGTTTGCGGCGGTACCTGTGCGGCAGCCTCCCGCTCCGCCAATAGGAATACCCACGCCGCAGCCGTCCTTGAGCCGGTCGCGCAAAGAAGCGGCCCATTTGAGGCTGAGGTCGGAATTGAGGGCGACAAGGTATCCGTATCGGGATGCGGCGCGTTGATGGGGGCGGCTTACGGAGTAGATGGTCCCATCGGGCCCAACCGCGGGCGCGACGTTCAGCCCCGCGCGCTGGCTCAAACACGGCACGATGGGCGGCAGGGCATCAGGCGACGGCGGCCAAGGCAGCTGCGAGTTGTTGAACGTGGTGTGGCAATCGACGGGAGCGCGCGGAATGAGAAAGGCGTAGCTTGCGGTTCTTGCCTCTCCGTCGCTGCTCGCCGCGACCAGCCAGGAGCCGGGAATGTCTGACCCGCCAAATCCCCACGGATCGCCCGGGTTCAGTTCCAGAACATTGTAATAGATGTTGAGAGATGCCGGGTCGTAGGTGATGGGGCCTGCGACGAAGCGGTTTTCCGACGAACGTTCGAAAGGTTTGATGCGCCGCACCGGCGTCCCGTCTTCGCGGGCGATTTGCAGGACCTCGCCATTCGATGCCGGAACATAGACGAAACGGTCGCTCAGTGCCGCATGGAAGACAGGTTCCCAGCGGTTCAGGTTGCCGGCGTCGGGAACCGGCTTCCAATCCGAGACCACGTTCCACCGCCAGGTCAGCACGCCGTCAATCCAGCGGTAGGCGCTAAGGGTCCAGATCTGCTGGTTCCAGGCAGCGGAGCCGCAGGGCATGACACCGGGCGGATTGCAGGGAACATACTGTCCGCCCTTGACCATCATGAACACATCGCGCCCGTCCAGTAGGGGAGAAGGATAGTGCGCCAGCAGATTGCCGCCGGCGTCGGCCTGCGCCAGCGGCGCGAACGGATCGAAGGGAATGGCCCCCAGCAGCCGCAAAGGAAACTGGCCCGCCGTGCGCGTGCTCCCCGTATGGCGCGCGTTTCCGCCCCATTGGGACCAGGTTTGCGCATGTCCGGAGGCCAGCGCCGTAAGGAAAACGAGTGCGATCCGCGTCATCACGGACATCGTGGCATGGACGGCCGACGGCGGTCAAACGGTCCTCAAGTACTACTGGACGTTTTGACTCTTTTTTGTTTTAAAACAAAAAAGTACTTGAATGTTTTAAACGGTTCTGGCAAAATGCGTGAAACGCTGTTTTTCGCCGCCAACGGAAGGCCCCCGGTTCCGCCAGTGGTTTTGTGGCGTTTAGCTCCGCATTCCGGGGCGCAGATTCTAGGGAGGTATTGATGTTAAAGGAAAAAGGCACCGTCAAATGGTTCAACGCTGCCAAGGGGTACGGATTCATCCAAAGGGATTCCGGTGAGGATGTTTTCGTGCACCACAGCTCCATTCAGATGAACGGCTATCGCGTGCTGCACAACGGCTCGCTGGTGGAGTTCGAGGTGAAGGAGGGCCCTAAGGGTCTGCACGCCGAAAACGTCGCGCAAAACTAACAGCGCCAGTGGGGCGGGTCTCCAGACCTGCAAAGGGATCTCCAGATCCCGCATGGCCTCGCCAGAGGCCATCGGCTGCAACGCAGCCGCATCGGGCGCCTCGATTACTGCCGGCAGAGGCGGTCTGGAGACCGCCTCGCAGATCTGGAGATCTGCCCCACTTAGAACCCAAGGCGAAGGCTGAACTGTGCCTGCCGTGCGGGTTTAGCCGAAAAAATCCTTCCAAAGGATGCAGCTTCGTCGGCGTAGCGTTCCGGCAAATCGAAGTTCGTTCTGCCGGTGAGGTTGAACGCCTGAGCCTCCACTGTCGCCCGCAGCCGCTCCGTCAACCGGAAACTTCTGGAGAGAGCGGCGTCCCAAGCGGCGAAACCGGGACCCCGGACAATGTTGCGGCCCGCATTGCCAAACGTGAACCGCGACGGCAAGCCAAAAGCCGCGGTATTGAACCAGCGCTCCGGAGATCCGCCGCCCATCTTTGGATCGCCCAAAACATCGGGGCGGTCCGATCCAAAATTGCCGCCGGTGTTCCCCGTGTTCGATCTTTCAAAGCGCAGCAGCGGCGTGAACGGCTGCCCGCCTTGCGCCGACAGGATGGAGCGCAACTCGATTTTCCATGGAAGAGCAATGACACTGGACAGGGTGAAACGCTGGGTCAAATCGTAACTGGACGTACCACGTTCCGGGCGGTACTGAAAACTATCCTGAGGAAAATTCTTGTCCGGCTTGGTGCTGAGAAATGCCGACGTGTCATCAATGGATTTCGCCCACGTGTAACCGGCCAACACGGAAAACCTTCTCGAAAAGCGCCGGTCCAGCGAAGCCTGAAATGCATGATAGTTCGAGTTAGCCGCGGATTCGATAAATACGATGCCGCCGTAGATGGGAACGGGACGCCGCGGGGCAAGGTCTCCAGCCGCGGGGCGAGCCTGATTGATATCGCGCGAGCGGATCAGATGCACCCCCGCCGAGCCCGCATACCCGCCGCTGAACGTAGTGGACCCATCGATCTGCCTCTGCACTTGCAGGCTCCAATGCTGGATGTAGGAAGTGGTTAGATCCTGGCTCATGGAACTGGGCGAGACCGGAGAGATTCCGCCGCTTGCGGGAAACGGATTGTCTAGAGTGACCAGTGAAGTCGCCGTGGGGAAGAACGCGCGCAGCGTGAAGAACGGAGGATTGAAGTAGTAAGAGGAAGTTTCCACCAGCATGCCGTTGTCGTAGTAGATGCCGTAGCCGCCGCGCACGACGGTTCTTGCTCCGGCGCTGTAGGCGAATCCGGCGCGGGGCGCGAAGTTGTTACGGTCGGCGCGGATGCCGGAACGTGAAACTCCTTGCGTGCCCAAGGGAATCACCGTGCGCCGCGCGGGATCGTAGACTGCCATGCGGTCGAACGGATCCGTAGGGGGAGAATTGAATTCGTAACGCACGCCGAGCGTGACGCTGAGGCGCGGCGTCACGCGCCAATCATCCTGCGCGTAGAAATTGTAGGAGGTGGTGCGCAGCGTCTGGGTGTTGTCGAGTTTGGCTTGCAAAGCAAAGCTGGGGAACCCCAGAAGCAGATCGCTCATTCCGGATCCGGAGACCGCTCCGGACAAACTAATGGAGCCGCGCGCGAGCAGATCGACATTTCCATTGGCGCGCGTGTTGCGCAGTTGAAAGCCCGACTTCCAGGTGTGGCGGCCGCGCGTCCAGGAGATGTCGTCGAGCAGCTGCCACGTGGTGGTAGCGCGAATCAGCGGCAACGGCGTGGCGTCGCCGGCGGGAGAAAAGCCTTGAATGCTGAAGAACGGATAGCCTTTGTCGCGCGCGTCGATGCCTGCCAGCCACGGCGCGTTCCATTTCGACGCCACATCCACGTCGTGATTCTGCGCCAGAGCAAAGCGCTCGCTGCGATTCGCGGCAACGCGGAGGGAGTGGAGTAATCGCGGGCCCAGCGGCTGCTGATAGTGCAGCATGAGGTTGTGCCCTTTGTTGCCGACGATGTTCCCGAAGCCGGGAAGATCGGTGGACTCTTCGGCGTACGGCTCCAACAAATCCTGCGAGCTGTAGAGATAGCGCACGGTGAAGAGCCCGCCACCGGCCAGGTGCTGATCAAAGCGTCCGCCGCCTTGTCCGAAGTTTTCCGCAAGCACGGGCTCGGCCAGATAATTGCCTGCGGTGCCCGCTCGATTGGCGGCCGGAAATAGAGTGAGCACATTGCGCGCCATGCGGTTGACGCGGGAAGCGGGAATCAGCTTTCCGGGAAAAGGCTGGCGAGTGAACGGATCGACGATGGCGGAAGAGATGGCGGACAGGTCGCCGTCGCGCATCGCTTGCGTGGGAACGGAGGCAAGCCGCGTCAGGCCGCGGCGTTCGCTCAGCGCATCGCCGTTCAGGAAGAAGAACGAACGGTTCGCGGCAATGGGGCCATGGAAGACGCCTCCATACTGATTGCGCGTGTACTTGCCGCTGGAACCGGAATCGAAGTAGTTCGGCGCATCCAGCACCCGGTTGCGCAAGTATTCGTACGCCGTGCCGTGAAACTGATTGCCGCCGCCGCGCGTAATGACATTGATTTGCGCGCCGCCGCTGCGCGCATACTCGGCGGAATAGCTGCCGCTGGCGATTTTGAATTCCTGAATCGTATCGACGGACGGCTCCAGCACGTAACGATTCGTGTACAGATCGTTGTTGTCCGCTCCATCGAGCAAATAGTTGTTGAACTCCTCACGGCCGCCATTGGCGCTGGCCGCGAAGCTTCCGCGTGAGGAAAGCTGCGAACCCTGTACCGCCGGGCTCACGCCGGCGGCAAGCAGCGCCAGTTGCAGGAATCCGCGCCGGTTGAGCGGAAGCGACTCCATCCGATCCCGGCCAATGACGGTGCCGGAATCCGCGGCGTCCACTTGTAAGGAAGGCGCGTTGACCTCCACTTGTTGCAACAAACCAGCTAACGGAAGGGTCACGTCGACGCGCCGGATGGAATCGACGGAGACGGTAGCATTCACTTTCGCTCCGGCAAACCCGTCTTTCGACATCGTCAAGCTGTAATCCGCCGGAGGCAGCTGAGCGATCCGCCACAAGCCTTCGGCATCGGTTCTCGCCGTTCGCGTCACGACGCCGCTGACTTCCACTTGCGCCGCCTCGATAGGCCGCTGCGACGGGTCGAGGATGCGCCCGGTGAGACCGCCCGTGGTGAGCTGTGCGAAACAGGGAGCGGCCATCAGTAGGAAGAACATGCGCATGGAATCACAGTGATTGTCTCAAACACGGCAGTGCCAACGCATGGCGTGCCATGTTCCAATGAGTTCATGCGGAAGTTCATTGGAAAAATGTTGGCCTGGATCGGCGGAATCACCGTTTGCGGCATCGGTCTCATCTTCGTTCTGGCAACCTTCGCCCGGTCGGGCAAGGCGAAACTGCCGGCGAAAGTGATTCTGGAGCTGAACCTGGAAACGGAGATGCTGGAGGACGAACCGGACAATCCTTTCCTGCGCCTGGCGGGGCAGCACACGCCCGTGATCCGGGACATTGTGGAAGGTCTGGAGCGCGCCGGCGGCGACTCGCGTGTTTCCGGTCTCATCGCCCGAATCGGCGCAGCTCCGTTGAGCCTGGCGCAGGCGCAGGAGATTCGCGACGCTGTCATCGCATTCCGAGCGAAAAAGAAATTCACCGTTGTCTTCTCCGAAACCTTCGGCGAGTTTGGTCCTGGAAACGGCGCTTACTACCTGGCCACGGCGTTCGACCAGATCTGGCTGCAACCTTCGGGAGATGTGGGTTTGTTGGGCCTGTCGATGAGCGGGATGTTCTTTCGCGGGACGTTCGACAAGCTGGGCATCGTGCCGCGCATGGACCAGCGCTATGAATACAAGAACGCGATGAATCAGTATACGGACAAAAAATTCACCGCACCGCACCGGGAGGCTCTGCAGGCCGTACTCAACTCCTTCTACGGTCAAATGGTCCGAGGCATCTCCCAGTCGCGGAAGCTGCCGGAGGACAAAGTGCGCGCCATTGTCGATCGCGGGCCGATGTTGGGCAAAGAAGCCCTGGACGCCAAACTTGTCGATGCTCTGATGTATCGCGACGAGGCGTATTTGAAGGCGAAAGTCATTGCCGATGGGCAGTTGCTGTACTTGGAGAAGTACCTGGCCGCGGCAGGCCATCCGCACGACAAGGGGCCGGTGGTGGCGCTGATTCACGGAGTAGGTGCCGTTGTTCGCGGGCGCGGCGAGGTCAACCCCCTGGAAGGAAGCTCCGTTATGGGGTCGGATAGGGTGACCGCCGCATTCCGGCAGGCGATTCAGGATCATGCGGTGAAGGCAAT
>JACPVQ010000141.1 GCA_016191645.1 Candidatus Solibacter usitatus | reverse complement strand
GGGCTGACGATTCTCTGGGAACTCGAATAGCCGATGAAGGGTGGCTCGCTCCTCGTCTTTGATGAGAGAGGGATTCATTTCAAAGAGGGCGTTAATAGCAGCTGAGAAAGCGACTTCGTCTTTGGTAACTGTGTAGAGATGTATTTCTGTCTGCTCTTTCCGGGATGCGCAAGGCTGTAGTGCGTCACCAGCGATGCGACGTGCGCGAGTTCGGTTTGCTCGGAGCGCAGAAACTTGCGGCGCGCCGGCACATTGAAGAACAGATCGCGCACCGTGATGGTTGTGCCTCGCGGAAAGGCGTGTTCTTCATAGCGGATGATCTTGCCGCCGTTGATCTCGATGATACTGCCCGATTGCTCCTCCTGGCAGCGCGTTTCCAGAGTTAGACGCGAAACGGAAGCGATGGAAGGAAGCGCTTCGCCGCGGAAGCCCAGGGTGCCGATACGGAAGAGATCGGCGGCGCTGCGAAGCTTGCTGGTGGCATGACGCTCGAAGGCGAGCAGGGCATCGTCGCGAAGCATGCCGCTGCCATTGTCGGCGATGCGCAATAAACGCCTGCCTCCCGCTTCCGCTTCGACACGAATATCCGTAGCTCCGGCGTCGAGAGAGTTCTCCAGCAGTTCTTTGGCGACGGAGGCCGGGCGCTCCACCACTTCACCGGCCGCAATCTTGTTGGCGAGTTCGTCGGAAAGAACCTGGATGCGGCCCATTTGGTTATGGTAGCGGACCGCTTCTTACGGCAGCGGCCGGGGTTACTGCACGATGATATTGCGGTCTGCGAGCAGTTCCCCGGTGTTGTGGCGCAATACAATCAGGTTGCGGCGCAGGTTGATGGTGTTGGTCACCAGAGCGGATTCGGCCAGCGTAAGATCGTTCTGCGCGGCGAGCACAAGGAACGTGGTGGACGTGCCGAGATCGTACTTTTTCTGCTCGGCGTCCAAGCGCTTCTGTGCAAGGTCGCGGGCGATGATGGCGAGTTTGACGCTGGCGCGGCTGTTCTCCACCTGGTTAATGGCGTTGAGAACTTCCAGGCGCGTAGTCTGCTCGACCGTGCGCAAGTTCAGCGTGTCGCGTTTGCGCTGAATGGCGGAATCGGCCAAATCGGCGGCGGCCCGGCGATCGCGCAACGGGAAGGACAGCGTGAGCGAAAAATTGTAGGTCGGGAATCCAAACCCGAACATCTGATCCAGAGCGTCGCTGAAGCCGCCCGGGATGGGCCGCGCGGTTC
>JACPVQ010000187.1 GCA_016191645.1 Candidatus Solibacter usitatus | reverse complement strand
CCCAGCTTCCATGCGCGTCCAAATCTTCCGCGCCGTAAACCGAGGAACTCACATAGCGGTACGCATTCGACTTCATCAGTCCGTTGTCCCGCTCCTCGTTCCATTGGTCCCAACCGTCGCGCATCACCGCGCCCACCACCTGAAACTCCGGATCGGCCGCTGTGCCGCGAACCAGCATCGTTTTCCCCGAACGCAGCCGCTGCGATCCGTGCTGCGTATAGATGTCCGCCTCTCCGGAGCGCACCGTGAATTCCGTTGTGCCGTCCGCATGCACCGCGATGCGATACATGCCCTTCTTCATCGGCCGCAGAGAAGCATTCGGAGTGCTGACCTCGACATCGGCTGTCATCTCGCGCAAGACGCGGAACATCGCCAGACCGCTCGCCATCTGCACCATGTAGCGGCCTTGCTCCATTTCGGGAAACCCTATCTCGCCGTTTGCGGACAGGCGAAGCATGTTCGAATAATCGAACTGCACTTCGGTCCGCGTCCCGGGACCCGTCTGCACGTGATCGCCCGCCACCAGCGGTGCGTTCGGCGATGCCGCCAGCCATTCACCCGAATCGCCGCGGCGCACCGAAACGTCGCCGTTCATGTGACTGATGCGCGCCACTCCTCGCTTGGCATCCGTGTCGTTGTCGTCGGCAAACGCGGCCACGCTGCCGGTCAGCAGCATCGGCGCGATCAACCATCTCATGGCGAATCGGTTCAGTCGCATGGGGTTACCTCTCTCTTGCATGCTTGTTAGGCAATTGCATAACCAATCAACATCTCTTTATTTTTCAAGAAGATGTGTTAACATGGCGATTCCGGAAGATGGCTGAAAACCACCACTCTGATTCGAAACCACCAGCAAGCGTCGCCCGCGAACGCTTGCTCGCCGCCGGTTTTCTGCTCCTCCTTTGCACGGGGTTCTACTGGAAATTGGTGCTCACCGGCCAGTACACTTGGTTCAATCACCCCGACATGTCCTACCTGGAGATTCCGCGATTGGAATTTCAGGCCCGCGAAATCCATCACAGCCGCTTCCCCCTGTGGGATCCGCACATTTGGGCCGGCCAGCCGCTCATCGGGCAAACCCAACCGGGTCCGCTGTTCCCGCTTAATCTGCTCTTCTTCCTCGCGCCCTTGAAAAGCGGCTACATCACATTCCCCGCGCTGAACTGGTATTGGGTGGCGATACACGCCTTCGCCGCGTGGATGTTTTTTCTGCTCGCGCGCGACAGCGGTATCAGTAAATGGGCCGCGGCCATCATGGGCTTCGTCTTCGGCTGCGGAGGTTTTGCCGGAACGGTCGCATGGCTCGACGTTGTCAACGGAGCCATCTGGACACCCCTTGTCTCCCTGTTTATTCTGCGCGCCGCGGAAGGCCGCCGGCCGTCGCACAACGCCGCCCTGGCTGGATTGACGTTAGGCGTCGCATGGCTCAGCGGCCATCACGAATTGCCCATCCTCATCTCGCTGGCGGGCGCGCTGTTTTGGTTCCTCGGCTTTCTCCGCAATCGCGGCGTGTGGAAATATGCGGCGCTGTGCTTCATCATCGCGGCTCTGGTGAGCGCCGTGCAAATCTGGCCCACTTATGAATTCGGCAAGCTCTCGCAGCGCTGGATTGGTTTGGAAAACACCGTGACATGGAAGGACAAGATCCCGTATTCCATGCACGTCATTTATTCCCTGCCCCCGCGCGGTTTGATGGCAACCGTAATGCCCGGCTTCGGCAGCTTCGCCGACTCCAGCCCGTACCTCGGATGGATTCCCGTCGTCTTCGCGGGCGTGGCCGTCGCAGCGTGTTGGCGGGAGCGTCGCGTCCGCGCCATGACTTTGCTCGCGGCATTTTCCGCCGCCTATTCGATGGGCGTGTTCACTCCGCTCAACGGCTGGTTCTACGCTCTTGCGCCGGTAGTGGACAAGGCGCGTATCCCGTCGCGCGCGGTTGCCATTCTCGATTTCTCACTCGTCGCACTGGCCGCGTTTGGATTCGAGGCCATTCTTCGCGACTGCGCGCTCAGTGCCGCTAAATGGGCGCGCCGCGCGCTGGCGCTGTTCGGAATCATCGTGGTTGCGGCCGGCATTTGGACCAGCGTCGCCAAAGGCGGCGTCGATGATCGCGTCTTGCTCTCCGCGCTCCTTTGCCTCATCGCCGCCGCCTTGCTGAAGGCGTGGAGCAAACTCGCCATCCCCCGCGCGGTTCTCTGCGCAGGTTTGCTCGCATTGTTGATAATCGATCTCACACAAGCCGGACCGGCGTTCTACAAGCATCTCAAAGATAAGGACGGCGACCATTTTCTGCATCCCCTCACGCGTCATCACGACATTGCGCAGTTTCTGCGGGCGCAGCCGCAACCCGTTCGCGTCAGCATTGACGATTCCGTGATGCCCGCCAACTTTGGGGATTGGCACGGCATCGATATGCTGCTCGGCTACGTCGCCGGCGCGAGTTTGAACATCAGCGATCACGAATTGCACACGCAACGCATGCAGAATGTTCTCGCCATCACGCACTTCCTCGGCCTAAAACCCGGCAAGCCGAATCAGACGGAGGTGTTCGCAAGCGCCGACGGACTCAAATTGTTCCGCAATCCCGACGCCTTTCCCCGCGCGCGCGCCGTGCACCAAGCGCTCTCCGTGGAGAATCGCGCCGCGCTCCGGGCCGCCATTCAGGACCCGGCCAACGACATGCGCGCAACCACCGTTCTGGTGGGCCAGGCGCCGCCGCTGGAATCCTGCGCCGCTGAAGATCGAGTATCCATCGTCCGCCGCACATCGGACTACGCCAGTATCGCCGCGCAACTTCCTTGCCGCGGCATGGTCATCCTTGCCGACACCATGTATCCCGGCTGGCAAGCCACAGTGGACGGAAAGCCGGCCAAAATCTGGGAAGCCTACGGAGCACTGCGCGGCGTGGTTGTGGAACCCGGCTCGCACGTTGTGGAGATGCGATTCCGGCCGAAGTCCGTTTACTACGGCGCGGCTCTTACCGCCCTGGGCCTCGCCATTGCGCTGCTGTTCGCGCTCCGGCGGAACTATTCTTCGTGATCGTGAGCCGCCGCCGCCGCGCCCGCCGGTGAAACCGCCGCCAGCATCTTTTCCAAATCCGCAATCGACGCCGCCTGCGATTTGCCTGCCGCGGGCGCATCCGCCGTCTCCACGCGGAACGATGCCACCGATGCCAGAATCTCGTCCAGATTGTATCCCGGAACTCCGTTCAGGCCAGGCACCCGCGCGTTGCCATGCTCGTCGACAATGCACTCGCTTCCGTTGGGCAGCCCAAACTTGATGCGTACTTGTTTACGAATCGAGATCTTGCGCAAGTCCGTTAGTTTCATTTCCGCACCAGTTTACCATTCCAATGGCTTTCGCCAATGTACTAGAATAATTAGAATTCGGGCCAAGGAGGAACTTCCGATGAAACTCTTGCAACATCTGACACGTGGCGTGTATTTCCTGCTTTGTTGCGCCATGCTGTTTGCGCAATCCGACCGCGGGACCATCTCCGGAACCGTATCGGATTCCACCGGCGCCATCGTCCCTGGGGCGAAAATCACCGTCACTAACCAGGCGACCAATGTCGCCGTAACCATGCTCACCAACGAGACAGGCGCATTCGCCGCTCCCAGCCTTTCCGTGGGCGATTACTCGGTTCGCGCCGAACATCAGGGCTTCCGTCCGTCCGTTCGCACCGGCATCGTGCTCAACGCCGCCAGCAGTGTTCGCGCCGACATCACCCTGGAAGTGGGCGCCGCCCAGCAGGCCGTGGAAATCAAAGCCGACGCCATTCAGCTGACAACCGACAGCGCCAAATCGTCCTCCACCATCACCAACAAGTTGGTCGATGAACTTCCCCTTGTAGTGGGCGGAGCCTTGCGCAGTCCCTTCGACCTGGCCATTCTTACGCCCGAATCGAAGAGCTTCAGCGATAACAACTTTATCCTCGGCGGTGGACAGGCCGCCAGTTACGGCACCACTTTGGACGGCGTGTCGGCAAACACTACGCGCGCGCTGCAAGTCTCCTGGGTCTCGGTGAACGCTCCGTCGCTTGAAGGCGTCACCGAATTCACCGTCGATACCAACGGCTTCAAGGCCGAATACGGACACGCCGGCGGCGGCCAGATGAGCTTCGCCTCCAAAAGCGGCACCAACGAATATCACGGCTCCGCCTATGAATTCCTGCGCAACCACGACCTGGACGCGCGCCGTTTCTTTGAAGTCGAACGCGGCGTCTACAAGCAAAACGATTTCGGCTGGAGCGTGGGCGGTCCCGTTCTTATCCCCAAACTCTACAACGGCAAAAACAAAACGTTCTTCTTCAGCACCATGGAATGGTTCCGCAATCGCGTCGGCGCATCGGCCACTGCCACCACCGTGCCAACCCCTGAAATGTACACCGGCGATTTTCGCAATTGGGTGGATGGCAACAACCGCATGATTCCCATCTACAACCCGTTCGCCCTTCGCACGGACGCCGGCGGCGCGCAGACGCGCGATCCATTTCCCAACAACCAGATGCCCGCCAACCTCTTCGACCCCTTGATGCAAAAAGCGATCGGCGCCTATCAATCGGGCGCGGGTCCTCTGAAACCAAACAACGGCGCGGCGCCGGGCACCGTTGGCTACGTGACGAACAATTTCCTGATTACGAATGGAACAACGGTTTCCCCGCAAACGAAACTGAGTCTGAAGGGCGATCACATCTTCAACGATCGAAATAGGCTCTCCGGGTATTACGGCTACGCCCGCACCTTCGATGCTCCGGGACCCAACGGGCCCAGAACCCTTCCCGGCAACTATTCCAATTACAACGACACGCAACGCCACAGCGATGTCTTCCGCATGACATGGGTTCGCAACATCAGCCCCACCATCATCAACACATTCTATGCGGGCGGCAACAACTGGCGCGAAAATCACGATCCGCCGCAGGCCACCATCATCAGCGGCACCAAATGGAAGAGCATCGTCTGCATGCCCAACGTTCCCGACTGTGATCAGAACCTGGTCAACCTGCGTTTCAGCAACGGCTACGGCGACTGGGGCGGACCCGCCAACAACGGCTCCGAGAACACCATCTACAGTTTCAACGACGACATCAGCTGGATTCGCGGCAGCCACTCCTTCAAGGCGGGCGGTATGTATCAACGCAACCATTACAACGGCTTCGGCCGCCAGGATGTGGCGGGCCGCGGAAACTTCAGCTACCTCGGAACAGGCCGCCCCAACGATACGAACTTCACTACCTCCGGAGGCCATCCGTTCGCTTCCGCCCTGCTCGGCTGGGCCACCGACGGCGGCGTCGACACCATCCGCTTCATCGGACAGCAATGGCCCTACTTCGCCGGCTACTTCCAGGATGATTGGCGCATTACCAAACGGCTCACGCTGAACATCGGCGTCCGTTGGGAGACTACTTTGCCTCCCGTGGAACAGCTCGATCGCTGGAGCGATTTTTCTCCCAATGCTCCCAACCCCAAGGCCGACAACCGCCCCGGAGCGTTGATCTATGCCGGTACCGGAGAAGGCCGTCAGGGCAGCCGCACTCTCGCCGGCAGCTATTTCAAGGCGTTCGGACCGCGCTTCGGTTTCTCCTATGCCGTGAGTGACAAGATGGTGCTGCGCGCCAATTTCGCCCGCTCCTTCGGAACCATCACCACTGTCACCGGCTCCACGCATCAACAAGGCTTCACTCAAACCATAGGCTTCGGAAACAATAGCAATGGCGTTACACCCACGTTCCTGTTCAAAGATGGTTTGCCTGCCTACGGCATCCCCCCGTTCATCGATCCTTCCTTCGTCAACGGTCAGGGAATCAATTGGTGGCAGGGCAAGGAAGCCACCCGTCCACCGGAAAACATTGCCTGGAACCTTTCCATCCAGCGCCAGCTTTCGCCTTCCATGGTGCTCGATGTTGCCTACAACGCCTTGGCCGGCTCTCACCTGCAGGCGAATTTGTTGATCTACAACCAGGTCGATCCCAGGTACTTGACGACGTTAGGCCCCACCATTCTCAATAGCTCGGTCACTTCGGCCACGGCCCAGAATGCCGGTATCCGCGCCCCCTTCGCAAACTTTGTCCAGCTCTGGGGCGGCGGTGCAACCGTGCGTCAGGCCCTGCGCCCCTTCCCGCAGTACAACGCGATCAATACATCCGGCGGCGGCGGCGACCACAGCGGACACTCCGGCTATCATGCCGCCGTCATCAAAATCGACAAACGGTATGGTTCCGGTCTCACCTTCACCACTTCCTATGTCTTTTCCAAGATCGTTACCGACGCCGATAGCTATTGGTCCACCGACTTCGCCGCCTCAGCCGACCACTACAACCGCAGGCTGGAAAAATCCATCGGCGCATTCGACGTAACGCATAACTTCAAGCTCGGCTTGGTGTGGGACACGCCGTTCGGCAAAGGAAAACGTTTTCTGAATCGTGGCGCGGCCGCCAATCTCCTCGGCGGCTGGCGTCTTTCCACCATCAATTTCTACTCCAGCGGCACGCCTTTGAATATTTCCACTACCATCAGCCAGCCCCTGTTCGCCGGCCGCGCGGTCCCGTTTGTGCCCGGGTATGATGGATGGCGCGGCGCTCAGGCGCGCGGCGAATTCGATCCGCAGACCGATCGCTTCTTCCAACCGGCGTCGTTTTTCGGCACGCAGCCCGCCGTCGGCATCGGCAACATGACCCGCTTCAATCCGAAGCTGCGGCAGTTCCCCAACTTCAACGAGAACGTGTCCGTCGGCAAGACGTTTTCCATCAACGAGCGCTTCCGCCTCGATTTCCGTTGGGAAGCGTTCAACTTGTTCAACCGCGTTCGTTTCGGCACGGGCTCCAACAGCCTGCAGAGCCAGAACTTCGGCAGACTGATCAGCAATAGCGATCTGCTCAATTCGCCCCGGCGCATGCAGCTGGGCTTGAAGCTCTACTTCTGATATAGATAGCCCTTTTGCGGGGCCGGATCTCCCGGCCCCAACTCGCCCGCGATACGCTGCTATCCTTCGTTCTGTAGACATGACCATTGCATATTGGGACGCCTTCTCCGGCATCGCCGGCGACATGACCGTCGCCGCTCTCATCGACGCGGGCGCGCCATTCGATACGCTCGTCAAAGGCCTCGACTCTCTCCAGACCGGCGCGGCGTTTCAATGCGAAAAGACCACCCGTGGCGGCCTCGCGGCGTCTATCTTCAAGGTCGAATTCCAGCAGCAGCACAAGCACCGCCATCTTCCGCAGATCCTGCGTATGATCGAGGCCGCCGCCATCCCGGATACTCCAAAACAGAATGCCGCCCGCGTGTTTCAGCGTCTTGCCGAAGCCGAAGCCCAGGCTCACAACGTCCCCATCGAAAAGGTGCATTTCCACGAGGTCGGCGCGGTCGATTCCATCTGCGACATCGTCGGCGCATGCTACGCCCTTCATCTCCTCAATGTCGATGAGGTGCTCTGTTCCGCCATCAACGTAGGCAGCGGCACCGTGCAAACCGAACACGGCGTGCTGCCCGTCCCGGCCCCAGCCACCGCCGCGCTGCTCACAGGCAAGCCCATCTATTCCAACGGCCCAGCGATGGAACTCACCACGCCAACAGGCGCGGCTCTCGCCGTGACTCTAGCCGCCAGTTTCGGCCCGCTTCCCCCCATGACCATTCGCGCCTCCGGTTACGGCGCGGGCACAAAGGATTTTCCCGGACAAGCCAACGTGCTCCGTGTCCTCATCGGAGAACGCGCCAGTGTCGCCGAAGCCGCCACGGTCGTCATTATCGAAGCCAACATCGACGATTGCACCCCGCAAGTCCTCGGCTACGCCATGGACCGCCTCTTCGCCGCCGGCGCTCTCGACGTCACCATCCAGCCTCTGCTCATGAAGAAGAATCGACAAGGATCGCTGCTCCGCATCATCGCCACTCCCGAAACACAGGAATCGCTCGCAGCCATCGTCTTCGCCGAAACCCCGACGCTCGGCCTCCGCATCTACAAAGCCGAACGCCGCGTGCAGCCCCGCGAATTCATCGATGTGCAAACCCCTCACGGAACCGTCAAAATGAAGGTAAGCGCCAATGGATCGTTCGCCCCGGAATACGACGATTGCCGCCGCCTAGCCGAAACGCACGGCGTCCCGCTGCGCGATGTGATCGCCGAAGCGAACTTCGCCTACCTCAAAAGCATCAGAATGAATCAGACTCCAACATCTTGAGGCGAGCCGGCCGCCAGCGCTCGACGGGTCAAGGCGTTCACGGAATCGATTCCTGCCACGCGGCTGGGTGAAGTATTCCACGACTTCCTCCCGAGCGGCGTGGTAACTTCAAGTATCTTGCCAATACCACCATCCGCAACCGATGTCGATATCGTTGTCCCGATCTACAACGAGGCAGCGTGCTTGGATGAATTGCTGGAACGCCTTACGCGCGCATGTCCGTCTGCGCGGCTGATCTTTGTCGACAACGGCTCAACGGACGGCACGCTCGAGCTTTTGGCCGAACGGGGCGTCGACACAGTGAAGCATGCCACCAATGAAGGTTACGGCAAGAGCCTGCGTGACGGGATCGCGTTAGGCACGCGGCCCATTGTGCTCACGATTGACGCCGATCTGGAATACCCACCGGAATCGGCGCCGGCCCTGCTTGCGGCTCTGCGGCATTCACCGGTTGTGTATGGCTCGCGATTCATGGCGGGCGCGTCCGGCATGAGTCTGCCACGCCGCCTGGGAAACCGTGCGCTGACGGTCCTGTTCAACTGGATCTGCCGCCAAAACCTCACCGATCTTTACACGGGCATTAAGGCATTCAGGCGTGAAGTGTTTGATGGTGTTCGCTTCCGCGAATCTGGTTTTGATTTCGTCGTGGAATTCGCTGTCTACGCGGCGCGGAACTGCCGCATCGCGGAAGTGGCGGTGCCGTATCATTCCCGCGCGTCCGGCAGATCGAAGATGCGGCATGTGCCGGACGGTCTACGTGCGTTAGCCGCTCTGGTCAAGTGGCGGTGGCTCGCGATCTGATTCCCCATGACAGGTGTCATTGCGGCCGCTGGAAAAGGCAACCGGGCCTACCCCTACACACGCCTCATCCCAAAAGCGATGATCGATGTGTGTGGGCAGCCCGTACTGCATTACACAATCGCAGTTATGCGCGATCAACTGGGCATCCGCGACGTGATAATCGTTGTGGGCCCGCACGGCGGGCCGATCCGCGAGTACTTCGGCAACGGCGAGCGCCACGGAGTGCGCATCCGATATGCGCAGAACGACCAGGTAGACAAGGGCTTGGCCTACTCTGTGTTGCGAGCGCGCGACCTTGTGGCCGGTTCGCACTTCGTCCTGATGCTCTCCGACGAGTTGTATTGGAACTCCAACCACCAGAACTTACTGGCGATCGGGTATGAATCAGCGGACGCAATCCTCGCGGTGCGCGGCCAATCGACAAATCGCGAAATCCGAAAGAATTTCAGCGTGGTCGTGGACGGGGATCGGGTTCGCGCGCTTGTCGAAAAGCCGGTGTCGAGCTCCAACGGTCTGCTGGGCTGCGGCACCTATGTTTTCAGCACCGGGATTTTCGCCGCCATCGAGCGCCGTTTCGAAGAAGCGAAGGCGACAGCGGGCGATCTGACAGCCGCAATAAACGACCTGATCGCGAGTGGGCGGACGGTGCGGCATTTCGCATTGGATGCGGAGTACGTCAATATCAATTACCAGGAAGACATTCACCAGGCTCGATCGATCGTGAGGCGCGCTCAACTACCGGGCGCGCGCGTGAGCCTGGTCATGCCGTGCGAAAGCGAGCTTTCCGTGATCGAGGATATGCTGCGTTTGGCGCGGCGGCGGCCACGGATTACGGAACTGCTGTTGGTCTCGCGGCAGGAGAACGCGGCTCTGGAGCAACTGGTGCGTACCTACGGCGCTCGTCTGGTTGTGAAACCGGCGTTGTCCCGAGGATCTTTCGGCGGCTTGTTTCGCGCAGGGATTGCCGAGGCTTCCGGCGACATCATCGCCATCACGATGGACGACGACAGTTTCGATCTCGGCGACCTGGACAAGTTGCTCGCCTATTTGTGCGACGCGGATCTCGTACTGGGCACGCGGACCACCAGCCAACTGGTTCAACAGGGATCGAATCTCAACTGGGCGGCCCGTGCGGCTAACTGGATGCTGGCGAAGATCATCGAGTTGCTTTGGTTCCGGCGTCAGGTGCGCCTTACCGATGCCGCGTGCACCTTCCGTGCATTCTGGCGCGACACCTGGGAACAAATCGAGCCGGGGATCACGGCGGACGGTCCTGAGTTCGCACCGGAGATGATCGTCGAAGCCTTGCGCCGCCGCATGTGGGTGCTGGAGATTCCCATTAACTATTGCCGCTCGTCGGAGGAGAGCCGCATCCGCGTCGAACATCGCCGCCCGCGTGTCTTCCTGGCCATGCTGCGAATGATCCTGCGCAAGCGCCTATGGCGTTAGGTAGCCGTTGCGCAGGTCGCGTTGCAACCACCGGCGCCAGTGTTCGAACCCGACCCCGCCCCCGGCTCCCCCCGACCCGTAACAGGCGAAATCCGGCTCCGGAGGCCGGATTCCCGCCACACGGAAGTAGAATCTGTTCCAGTCGCCGCATCGCAGCGGTTGGCCTGCGGCTAATTCCAGGAGTTTTTCGCGCACCATTTTGGCCCAGGCCAGGTCCGCCGACTGCAGGTTGTACTCGCTAACCCGCACTGGACGCTGATCGGGCTCTACCAACCAAGCCTTACGATCCGCGAAGTATTCGAGCATTTTCCGATTGCGTGCCGGATCCAGTTCGCGCGCCCACACCACGGACGACGCGTCGGGATCCGCGCCGTTGTACACCCACTCATCACCGCAATCGTGTCGTAGCCCGTAACGCACCACCAGGAGATGTTTGCCTCCGTCGGCCGTCATGGCGCGAGACAGATTGTCGCGCTCACGCCCGTCGCCCACTGGAAAGCCTCCGTGCATCACCGGTATTGCGAGCGAGGTCAGGCACAAAACCGTAACCGCCGTTCGACCCCAGCGGGCCTGGCGAAGCTGCCGAAGTCCCTCAACCGCTAGCAAAACCATCGCCCCCATTCCTGGGGCCGCGTAGTGCGGCCCGTGCCATACTTCGACCGCCAGCGCAGCCGTCAACAGCGAACCGATGGCCAGCAACCATCGAACACGGGACCGCCTCCATCCGAAGATCGCGGCAGCCAACGCCAAGCCGAGCGCCGGTCCGGCATAGAATCGCGCGTACACTGTGACCTTATCCATCACGCCGCGCGGCGGCCGGTTTTCGCGCGCCGCCCGGTAGTTGAGAATTTCCCAATAGTGGTAGTAGTCGTACATCACCCCGTGAGAATAGTTCAGCTCCGGTCGAAGCGGCTGAAACAGAAAATGGGGAACTTCAGTGAAATTGGCGCGAAAGAACTGGTATGGCATCACCAGCGGATTCCCGGTGAATTGCGCGAACCAGGCGCACATCCCTATCGCGGCCGCGGCCATCACGGCTGCCAGAGGTACAACCACTTCGGGCCGCCAGAGCTTCCCACGAAGCTTGAAGACCAGTAGCATGGCGCATGCCGCCGTGAATACGAGGCCCTCATAAGGGCGTCCGTTCGCAAGAACGGCCGCGCCCAGGCCAAACACCGCTGCATCGTACCATCGGCGCCGGCGGATCATTCGGCCCGTTCCTCCCAGCACCAGTGCTCCGGCCGCCGCGGAAACGGCGCCCCCGTAAAAGGAATTCGTCCAATAGCTGAAAACGCCGAAACGCGCCACGACGAGCACCCCACCCAGCAGCGCCCATCGCGGCGAGACCCAGCCCTGCAACATCCAAACGATCGCCGCGCACATCAGTCCAATGCTGAGAAGCACACCTCCCCACGGATGGCCCAAAGCCATTTGTCCGAGCGCGAGCGCCGCTCCCTGGGCTGGCGGATAAGGACTGGCGTAGACCGGCCTCGACAAGATGTGCATGCTGTCGAAATGAGGCCATAGGGGATGCGTCGGATTGACAGCGCGGCCATGCGCGATCGTATCGGCCATTAGCAGATGCGAGAACTCGTCGTGAAGCCGGGGCGCCGGCGGCGGCATCCACGGCAGCAGAGCCAGACGCGCGGCGATTGGGGCGAAGCCTAGCGCCAGAATCGCTAGCGTCTTGTTCATCAAGGAAAGTCTAGCATTCGAGTTCTGTGGCGGACCGGCATTGTGAATGCGCGTTTTCAAGAGTATCCGGCGCGCGCGTGGCTCCGGGATGCCGGGCCATGTTACGCACGCTCCAACGGGTTGCGTCCGGCGGCCTGGTCTTCAAAGTGGGACCAACTCGGGCGTCAGCACGCGCCGGGAACGCTTGCGCTGCTGCGGCTGCCGTATCGCGTCCACCACCGCCCCACGACCATTTCGCCATAGCAACCTCCCTATAGGCGTTCACGCGCGGCTCTCTTCTTCTGCCGCCGCCCACTGCTCCAATTTGGCTTCCGTCATGAAAGAAATAATCGGCAGCCGGTCCTGTATATGCGGTAGAAATCGCTCCGCTCGCGTGTAGCTCTTGAAGAGGAGGGACACGACATCGGTGTCCAGGACAGCCTGACTCATGCCGCCTGATCGTTTTTCTTATGCCCACGCCACTCCCGGACAGCGGCGATGAAGTCATCGACGGACTCCTCCTCAGGCCAGAAGTCGCCGAGCAGTTCACGCGCATCGCTCACCGGTTTCACGCCTTGTTCGCGCATGAGGTCCTCAATGGAGGGATGGCCCTGCCGGAGATAGCGCCGGCTTGTCGAGTGTGGCTCCATTTTGTCCGTCATGGCACACCTCTAATCTTTAAGTATGAAGGCTTTTTGCACCGGCAACGGTGCAGTGGCCAGCGCTTCGATGGCGCGCTGACGAAGCAAAATGTTCATCGCGAATGTTTAGGCTTGATGGACTTGCCGCTGCGCTGGGCCTTGAAGATTTTGAGGTAGGCGGCAATCTCCTTGCCATTCTTAAAGGGGCCGTGCAAAGGACCTTTTTCGGCTTCGTCGAGCTGGGCGTCCAGGACGCGGCGCTGTTCGGCGGTGTATCCATCATTAGCCGTTGGCAGCTTGGGAACTAGGGTGACCACGCCGCCACTAGCCTTAACTTCCACCTGGTCACCGGGCTTGAAGCCTGACTTGCGTCGGACCTGTGGCGGCAACATGCGCTGGAACTCGCTGGTGAGGGTGATGGTCATGGGTTTGGACGACATTTGATTCTCTTGCATCCAAAGCATAGCATCTCAATGGAAACCCGTGAAGACCTCATCGCCTTCACTCTCTGGACATTTGTCATTTTGCCCTGGCGTTCACCGGCGTTCACGCGCGGCCAAAAAAAACCTAAGCCGCGAGTAAACGCTCGTAAACGCAAGATGTGCAAAAGTTCACCCCACAACGCCTAACTGATGCCTCTCCCAGGATGAAGCCTGCGAGTAGGAACACTTTTGAAAGATTGGCGATTTGGTGCCATCATAGAGTCATGCCAAGGGCACCGGTGGAACATGGATTCTCGCTGTCCATCGAATACTTTCGTGAAGAGGATGGACGCTGGCTCGCGGACATTCCCGCGCTTCCTGGCGTGACTGCCTACGGGCGCACCAAGAAACACGCCACTGTCGCTGTGCAGGCCCTGGCATTGCGACTCATCGCCGACCGGCTGGAGCATGGCGAAGCCGTTCCCGGCCCGATGAATGTCTGTTTCATTGCCGCCTGACAAGTCCATCCCGAACTGGCCGTCCACCAAAGCGAAACGCGCGCTGGCGGCGGTTCTGCGTATCGGTTGGCGCATTAAACGCCAAGGAGGGACCTCGCATCGCATTCTTGAGCGCCCCGGCTGGCCCGATCTCTTATTCGCCTACCATGATCGCGTCACCCTCGGCCCTGGGGCGATGCGGGTTCTGGCGAAGAAAACTGGCCTGACGCCGGACGACCTGTAGCCGCAACGCAACATCAAGCGATCAACCGATGGTGGGCTGCCTGCTCCGTTGCTCTCAGATCGTTTTGCTTGCTTCCAGTGCTTGACCCAAGTATGAAGCCGCACCCCTCCTGTCCGACTTTGCACTTTCGATATCGCGCTGACTGGCCGGACTCAGGATGCAAGCAAGGCATCCGCCCGAGCAGTTCCGGTCATGATCTTCGGTCCCCTTCAACCTCCTCAATGCCAATGCTAACAACTCCACCGCAACCTTCGTCAGTTCTGCCATATGGCCACAACCGCCCGCTGCGGTTTCAAACAGCGTGGTTCTATTCCCTTCACTGAACACTCCCAACTCCCTTCCATCCAATTCCAATAATTCCGTTGCGGCCAAGACGAAGGCATGGCCAATGGCAACGGTACACGCCGATGACGCACCAAGGAATTCGAACCGCAGCAGGTCGGTCTTCTGACGGGCTGCCAGATGAAGGTTGCGCATAGGTTGCGCCGAGTCCCCCTCTTCAAGGCAGAAACCTTTTGTCTGTCCCAGCGGCGTATGGCCGTGGAAGTCCGGCGGCAACTTGACGGTTCCCTTTTGGTGTTCGTATTTTTCACTAGCTGCGAACCCGCAGCGCGTACAAATAGCAAAACCATGACCTTCTTCACCAGGGTTATCGACTAGTATTTCGCCATCCTCGCACAACTGTGCTGTGATCGACTTAGCCCCTCCGAAGGAAGGAATTATTTCCAATGCCTTCGCGAGGAAGGATGTCGTCCCGAGTGAAATCGACCCGACGCGCTCAGCCTTTCCGTGCCACGCGGGCGGGTCCCACGCAGCCGTCGAAAACCCATATCTGACGAACAGCAATGAGTTGATTTGACCTTCTGCCGGCTTGCCACAGGCTTGTTCAAGACAAGCCGTGGATGACCCCGGCGCGAACTGGTAATTGGTATGACTTTCAGAACAGGTCCACTTCCTTGCGATTGGACCAAACGCTTTGTCTTCTTTCATGAAGGACCGAACAACGCCATGGGACTCGTAGAATCGGCCGCCCGCAAGCACTACGCTGCCCGGCACATACTCGGCTAGTGCCAGAATGCCAGCCCTCTCAAGCCTTACGGGACCGTCATCGTTACGGCCGAAGGCCCTGGCAGGCTCTGTCAGCGACAGAACTCCTATAGGAAAGCCGTACCGGGGTAGGAAGCCGCGAACAGCCAGTTCCTCAATCACAGTGGTCTTCCAAAGGGCACTTGCCTGGTGGTACAGAAATGCAGCCGCGCGCCGATCGCTGTTTTGTTTTGCTTGCTTCCGCCACTCACGCACGATCGAATCGTATTCAATGCCCCAGCCGTTCACGCACTCCGCGAACTGACCAGCTATTTGAGAAATCAACTCAGCGAGGAATGGTTCCGTTGCGGCCTCTTCGAGCCCGCTCCCGCGAATCAATTCCGCGCAAGCAGATCGAACGGGCGCAGGCATTTCCAGTCTGGTCCACCGAACAAAAGCGTCAGATGGCGTCTCCTTGGGCTTCAGCCCGCCAACTACACTTGCGTAGTCAGGCGACTGGGGGGCCGGCGGCTCTGGCCAGTCCCTTGGCCAGCTTAGGATTTGGACGGCACCAGCCAGCCATCCGATCTTCTGAAATGCATCCATCGCCCCAACTTTCGTGCCAGGATGATAGATCCTCCGAAAGAACTCACCCAACAAGAAGGCTGCAAGATGTTTTCTTGCGAATCGAGCGCGTTCCAGTAGAACACTGGCCTTACGCTGCGGGCGACGGAACCATTCATCGAAGGACTCAAAGACGGCACGATCGTAGGCCGATCCTCTGGTTTGTGTAACAACGATAGACGACCCATCGGCCCGGCGACCTGCGCGGCCAGCGCGCTGCTGATAGTTAGCCCGGCTGGGCGGCACGTTCGCAAGCAGCACGCCACTCAATCCTTCAATATCGATGCCGACCTCGAGGGTTGTCGTGGAACTTAAGACATTGCGCGCACCAAGATTGAACATCTTTTGAAGCTTGGCATTCTCAACCGGCGACAATTGCCCGGAATGTTCATCAGACCAGAGACCGCCAACCAGAGCAGGATCGCCCGAGTATAATTCATGCAGTCTTTGAAATCGACGATGGGTTTTCAGAACGGTTTTGTCTACAAGATGTAGACTTGGATGGGCGGGGCCAGACGGAGCCAGCCCGAGAATACTCCTCGGCCAGGCTTGACCCGTAATACCGCATTGGTAGACGCTTTGTGGGGGTCTGGCGTACAGATCGGCAAACCGAATTCGGACAGCGTCCACTGAAGTTTTGTCAGCAGCCTGCTGTCGGCTGAACTCCAGAAACCGGAGCTTTCCGCCTTGCGCTCCATGGAGTAATTGCGCAAAGGCGAATCTCAACAGATTGGAGATCATGTCATCAACGTCCGGTTCCGGAACGGAGAGTAAGCGAAGTAGATTCCGAGTGAACCTGTTACGAAGCGATTCACCTTCTCCTTTTGCCGAGCCGAGGAAGCTTCGTAACCGCGAACCAGCCCCGCGCTTTTGCTCACTCACCCAATTACCCATTGGGATTCCGGCGATCCCATGAAAATCCGCGACTTCTTCGCCGGTGGTGACAGATCTGTCCAACCGCAGCGTATCGCAAAGAAATGCCAAATAGGCAGGCCACAAACCGGCCAGTTGCTTTCGTGAGGACACAGTGGAGAACTTGGCCAGGACCGCATCGGGAGATAATGCGGTCAAGCCGGGGTAGTACACTTCAGCCAGGCCGAGGGTCTCCAACGAAATCTGCCTTCTGCTTGGCGTGCAGAACTCTCTGGCCAGGATAAGTAGTACCTTCTCTTGGATGGAACGTCGGTTCGCGTCCCATGTTTTTTGGCCCCATTCGGCCTTTACATCTGAAGCCTTTTCCCGATCAAAGAGTTCACCCAGCCGTGGGTCAGCCTTGATGTCTGCAGCCCATGCCTCCATGGGCTTGCCCGATTCCAACGCGCTCAGCCGATGGGACTTCTCGTCAAGCTCCTTCGTAAGGCTGGCGCGGAACGACTCGCTGATGAGGGACTGCGACAGCTTTTCTTGAAGATTCGTAACTTGTTTTTGGAGATATTCAATTTCGTTCGGATCTGAAGAAAACTTGGAAATCGCGTCACAGATGAGACGTCGGGCCAGATGAAGCTCATGTTGAGTCGTCAAATGCGGCCCCAAACGGGCTGCGTCGCGCCTGCTATCGCTGAACACAAGAAGCCTGCGCCCCTTTGATGGAAGCCACTCCTGTTCGACAACTCCCCTTTCCGGCATCTCTGCCAGCAGCGATTCCCCCATAATCGCAAGGGCCAATCCGTCGGCAATTCCGATAGCGGAAAAATCTTCCTTACTCCCTCCGCAGTTGGGACAGGCGTCTACAAACTCTACTTCGACGCCGGAGAGGGCGGGGGCGACTACACTCCTATTCGTCAGGCCAAGGCGATAGCTACCAGACCCCTTCGAAGCAAGGACAACATTCTTGGCGGCGCTGTCCCATAGGTATCTAAGCTGAAGTGTTTGAGTATCTTCCTCATAGAGGCCCGTAATCAGAACTTCGCCGCAAGTCGAGCAACGAGTCAAAGTGTAGTTGCAGCATCGGCAGACGGAGCATCGATCCATCGGCTCAAGGGAAAGGCGACCGCCGCCAGGGAGTCTCGGTTCGCCGCCGCACTCGCATTGTGGGTTCACGCATGCCACGAGTGTTGTTGCAGACCGCGCAAGCAGGTGTAGTTTATGGGGGATGAGGGGCAGGTCGTGGGCACTGAGCCGGGCGCGGGCGCATAGCTGAAGCAGTCGGATGGTTGCTTCTTCACTCGCGCGGCTGGCGTTCTTCCACAGTGTCTCGCTGAGTTCGCGAAGTCTTAACAAACGGCCATCTTTCCTTTTCCAGAGATGCTCCTCCAAATCATGCGTAATCTGACTTCGCCCCAACCCTTCCCAAAGCAACTTCGCACCATATCCAATGGCCTTGAGTTCCGGAACCTTTTCGGCGGATATCAAAGGGCTGATTACATCGAGAGCTGCCAGGGCGTGATCCTCAACAAGTTGACCGTCCGCCACCAAAACGGCATGGCTGAGTTGGCCCATCCTCACCATTTCCGGCGTGATCGCGGACGCTGCCGGAACCATTTTCGGCAGATGGATACGTTGGTGTCTTCCGATCAGGTGACTGATCAGAAGCTGGTCTTTCTGAAACAGCTTCGATGCGAATCCGGTTACGTCTCCTTCAAGCGTGGCAGAGACTGCGAACTGAACAATCTGTTTGCTGCCATTGCATCCGCAGCGGAGGAGAACACGTTTCATTAAGAGCGAGATCTCTGCGGCGGTTGCCCCTGAATACATATGGGCTTCGTCCACAACCGTTATTCGAAGCGCCCCATCAAAGAGGCTCGCGTCCTGCGGACGGCATAGAATGTATTCGAGCATCGAGTAGTTCGTGACAAGAATGTCGGGAGGGCTTGATCTGATCTCTTCGCGCGTTCGCCGCCTTGGACATGCCTTGGTCATGTCGATCCCCATGTGCGCAGCTTCTTTAGCATCTTCCGGAGTTTCACTGGTGTAATTGCAGAAGCTGAGCTTGGTCTGTCCGCTCAGCCAACGGTCCAGCCTTGCCACCTGATCATTCACCAACGCATTCATTGGATAGAGAATGATGGCCCTCACGCCCCTTTCCATTTGTGTCCTCTTGTGGAACGAAAGCTCGTTGAGAATTGGAAGCAGAAACGACTCTGTCTTTCCCGCACCCGTTCCCGCCGAAATCACAATACCGGGCCGTGCATTTGGGATGCTATCGCGGCAGAGCCGTAGAGATTCCGCCTGATGAACGTAAAGAGGGCGGTCAGGCGGCCATGACCCAGAATGCTTTGCGTAGGCCAGCAGATCCTCGTGCAGAATGCCCGATTCCGCGAGTGAAATTAACGTCTCCTTTGAACGCTCCGCGGAGAACACAGGCTCAATCCAAATCTCGCTAAGCAGTCCGTTTTCGCGCGTCCATAGTCGCGTGCAGGAATCGGCAAGTTCCTTGTCGCGGATGTAAGAATGCGCGCTCGTCAGTGATGTAAGACGCCTTTCGATTCGATCTTTGGCTTCTAATGCGTCCAATTGTCTGCTTGAAATTTTCATCTTGGCTGATCCACCAGTTTCTGCTGGAACTCGAAAAGTAGGGAAGCCGCCAACCATCGGCTAACGTGGGCGCTGGCGAGGCAGTAAAGTAGAGCCTTCCGCTGCCAAGGTTGCGGTTTATCGTCTGGCCCGAACATGCCTCCGCGCAGGCGGGCTGCACCCAGTATTGTTTCCGACAGGAAACGCTCATCGAGATCCATTTCTTTCTGTGCACACATTCTCTCCTGCTCAATTCTCGATGCGTCGGCGTTCTTGAGCGTCGCGTTTAAGAGTAACTTGATGATCGCTTCCAAATCCTCGCGTCGAACTTCTTTGTAGTAGGCACTCAGGCCAAGACTTATCAAACCACTGACAGCTGCTGGTTCCGCAAGGATGGCAACACGAAATCCGTCAAGGCTGGCGGTTTCTTTTAAGTCAAAAGCTTCTCTTGGAAGGATATTGGATGAGGCAATGATCTCCTCAGCGTCGCTGGCCGCTGGTGTCCAGGCCGCGAGCATTTCCCGCAAGAGGTGCCATTTCTCTGAACACTCTTCGTGCGGGTGACCCTGCACGAGCGCGGAAAGCACCGCAGCAGGCTCGGATGCACATCGATAGTGCACGTAGCGAATGATTTCATGATGAAGGAGTGGTGCCTTCCACCGAATTAGATGGCTGAGGATGTGCGGCCAGTCTGTCGCCCGCCTAACAAGCTGTACCAATTCAGTGGGGCAAAGATCACCAATCCATCTGCTGCCGACCCGGATCGTGCCGAAGAACACGGCTATTCCAATCGTCTTCTTGCTGGGGTCGGGATTCTGCACACGCCAGCCTTTTTCTTCGGCAGAAATGAAGTTTGTCCCTACTGGTGCCTCCTCGCCATCGAACCAGATTTCAATCTGATGCCTGTCGGCGTCGAACTCATAGCTACTACTGCGAAACGAAACGAGGATTTCGGAGCCACTCAAAAAGTCGATGTGGCTGATACGGCCAGCGTCGCCCACAGATCTCACCACGACTTGCGAATACTGCACTTCGTTTGGGCCGGTACAGACACGAATCGATTCACCCCACCCGCTTAGCTTGCCAGCGAATTTAAGAATTCCTTCGCCATCAACAATTCCCCTGTACTCTCCACCGTCAAGAATCTTGTCGTGGCCATCAGCTTGGTGCACGCGTCGGATCGTTGATCGCTCCAGGACTGCGCAGTCGCAGATGTCCCTGATTGGCTCCCAAAGACAATTGATGCTAACCACAAACCCCGAAAGCCTGGGAGGACTCCACTTGCATGCGATCACTCGCTTACGTTCCCGAAGCCTATCCCACGCTACAAGCCGTGGCCGTAAAGTTGATTCATCGATGAGAAGAGCCGGTGAGACCGGAATTCTGGCCAGTGCTTGATTGGCGGAATCCATTGCCAACTCGTAGACCGATCCAAGCAACAAAAACGAGACAGGCTCCAGAGTTGGTGGGATCGGGTATATCCTCACCTTGGCGAGTTCCCCCCAATCGGTTCCATCGCAGGATGCCATGACATGCGGAGTCGGTTGTGCTGACCGGCCGCTCCGTTCTCCATAGGGGGAGGGCCAAAGTTGCTCCCCATCCACGATCAGTGCCGCATCCTCGTCGGAGGGTGAAACCAAAATCGCACGCCAGCCCCCAGCCAGTTCGGCCTGCTCGAGGTTACTACCCCCATTCCACTTCCATTCAGGATGATCAAACAATATTGTGTAGCTGAGTCCAACTCTTACTCCATCTTCGCAGGATTCGATAGGACGACCGCTAGCGCCGTCGAAGACGGTTAGTTCAGAATCGCCAAATACGGTGATCTCCTGCTCAATACAGGTAGCCCCCTCCGTCGAGCGGACGCGTACGCTGACTTCAGGACTTCCCAGCGGAATATCGATGTAAGTGTTGTCACCCGTAGGTCGCACAATCGAAAAACCTCCGCTATCTCCGCCGTTTCGACGCAGATCATATCTCCATGTTCTTTCCGCCGCCACAAGTGACAACGAAAATGATTCGCCATCCAGGAGCCTGTCGATACCTTTACGAAGCCGAAGTCTTAGCCTCGCTACTCCACCTGTCCAGTGAACTTCTGGTTCTCCAAATACCCCGTCCAACATGGAATCTTGACGTGAACGCATAAGGAGCCGCCCCAGATCCTCTTTTCCCCCAGAAGGGAGCCACGGGTTTCCGTCAAGGCGTCCCCAGGCGGCATCCATGTCCAGCGCGCCCGAGGAGAGGCGTTTGTACACTTCCCAAAATTCGTGAAACGTCTTGGAGAAGTTGGCTGAGTCAAGGTCAGCCAACTCCTTGACTATCACCGGAGAATGGTGTTTGTTAAGGTTTCTCCAGTTCCGGCCAATCCCATACTGAAGTTGGACTGTTCGAACATAAGTTCGCTGACCAGTAGCCACTTCGTCAAAACCGTTGCGCATGTTGAGCAGGCTTACAGCATCTCGCATCGCATCCTTG
>JACPVQ010000186.1 GCA_016191645.1 Candidatus Solibacter usitatus | reverse complement strand
GCACTATACCACATCGACTACGAGGCGCATCCAATCCTGAACACGTTCGCGCACGGCGTGGATGCCGCCGGAAACCGGCAGCAGATCGCTGATCACGGCAACGGAATCGGCACCGGCGGCAAACACAAGTCCGGCATTGTCACGAGTGATGCCGCCGATGGCTATTAAAGGTTTCGCGGTCAGAGGCCTAAGTGTGGAGAGCGCGGCCAAGCCCACCACCGGTTCCGGATTTTCCTTCGACCCTGTGGCGAAGATGGGCCCGAAGGCGAAGTAGCTCACGGGCTCACCGGCGGCGTCCATCAACTGACGCGCCCTGTGAGTGGAGAAGCCGAGAATCGCATCAGGCCCGAGAACACTGCGCGCGTCTACAGGGGAGAGGTCGTCCTGCCCGATGTGCAGACCCGCGCTCAGAAGGCACGCGATATCCGCACGATCATTGATGACGAACACGGCATCCGATTCGCTGCAAAGCCTTGCGCATTCACGCGCCTGATCGTAGATGCCACGCGAGAAATGACCTTTGTGCCGCAGCTGCAGCAGGCGAATTCCGGCATCGAGAAAGGCTTCCACGACGGGAATCAGCGGCAAACCGCGACGTTCCAACGCCCCGGTATCGGCGATCGCGTACAACTTGGCAAGGGATCTCAATCCCTTATGATAGCCGGGCTCATATACAATGACGGAAAGTATGCGTGCGTGGCTTCTGTTGTTTGCGATTGCTCCCACCGCGGTTTGCGGCGAGCTCGAAGAATTCTTTGAGGCGCGCGTCCGGCCCATTTTTGCGGCGAATTGCTACACCTGCCACACCTCGGCGCGCATGGGCGGATTGCGCCTGGATTCGCGCGAAGCGCTCACCAAGGGCGGCAATTCCGGAATGGTGATTGTTCCCGGCAAACCGGACGAAAGCGTTCTTGTGCAGGCGATCCGCCGCACGCATGTAAAACTCAAAATGCCTCCCACCGGGCCGCTCTCCAGCGAGAGCGTCAGCGTTGTGGAAGATTGGATTCGCCGCGGCGCGGCTTGGCCCGAGACGAAAGCGCCGGCGGCGTCTCATGCGAAAACGTTCTGGAGTTTTCAACCGTTGCAAACAGGACCCGTTCCCAAGGTGAAACAAGCCGCATGGGTACGAACGCCCGTGGATGCGTATGTCCTCAGCGCACTGGAAAAGAAAGGCATGCGCCCAAACCCGCCGGCGGATAAGCGCACGTGGATACGCCGTGTCACGCTGGATCTCACGGGCCTGCCGCCAACTCCGGAAGATGTGGAGGCCTTCGTTGCCGACACGGCACAGAACGCTTCCGGCAAAGTGATCGACCGCTTACTTGCATCGCCCCATTACGGCGAACGTTGGGGACGACACTGGCTGGACCTGGCGCGCTACTCCGATGGATTGCTGGCGGCCGGCGTCGATACGCCACTTCCCAACGCGTGGCGCTATCGCGACTGGGTGGTGGATGCGTTCAATAAGGACATGCCATACGACCGCTTCGTGAGGGCGCAAATTGCCGCGGACCAAATGCCGCAAGACGTTCGAGCGGATTTCTTGCCGGGGCTCGGTTTTCAAGCCATCGCCAATAACGCCAACGACCAGGTGGATGTGACAACGAAAGTGTTTCTGGGCTTCACCGTGGGTTGCGCGCAGTGTCACGATCACAAATACGATCCCATTCCCACGCGCGATTATTATTCGCTGCTCGGTGTTTTTCGCAGCAGCCAGCCGCATCAACTCCCGCTGGTGAGCGACGTCGAGGTGAAGGCCTACGAAGAGCAGAAGAAGAAAGTGGATGCCGCCAAGGAGTTGATCGACGAATTCATAGTGTCGCAGCAAAAGATGCTGGTCGATGTCCTGGCGCGGCACACAGGCCGATACATGATGGCGGCGTGGAAAAACCAAGGTGTTGGCAAGACCGGGCTGGACGAAGAAACGCTGAAGCGATGGATGGCCTATTTGGGCGATCGCAACAAGGAGCATTCTTTTCTGAAGGGCTGGTATGAAGCCGTCGATTCGAACAGCGAAGAGAACGTGCGCCGCGCCGCCGATGAGTTCCAAGGATTCACGCTGCAACTTCTGGATGACGCCAAAGAGGTGGACGACAAAAACTACGTCGCCTTCGGCGGCAGGAAGGGGATGAAGGACGAAAAGACGCGGCAATATACGAACATCGTTGCGTTGCCCGTTCTCAAGTTTTATCAATGGCGGGAGTTGGCCTCCGGTCCTTATAACATTGATGGCTTCCGCGCGCCGGCCGGCGTCTATTACTACTCAACGAAAGAAATGGAACGCTGGATCAGCGGCGCGTGGCGCGAGCACCTGAACACTCTGCGCGGCGAACTCAAAGCCCTGGAAGCGAAACTTCCGCCGCAGTATGCGTTTCTGCACGCGTTTCGCGACACGGCGAAACCGGCGGACGTCAAAGTGGCCATCCGCGGAGACGCCAAGACGCTGGGGGAAGTTGCGCCGCGGCAGTTTCTATCGGCGCTTTGTGAAGGCGAACCGCTCCGTTTTACAAAGGGCAGCGGCCGTCTGGAGCTTGCGGACGCGATTGCCAAACATCCGCTGGCCGCGCGCGTGATGGCGAATCGCGTCTGGCAGCATCATTTTGTTCGGGGCATTGCCGCCACGCCGTCAAACTTCGGCGCGATGGGTGAAGCGCCCACGCATCCGGAATTGCTGGACCATCTCGCGTCGCGTTTGCAGGAGTCCGGTTATTCTTTGAAAGCGCTGCACCGCGAGATCCTTTTGTCGAACACATATCGCATGTCTTCGGCGAATGAAGGTCCCAATGCGAAGACCGATCCGGCGAACAAATTGCTGTGGCGCGCGAACTCGCAGCCCCGTCTCGATCTGGAGGCCTTGCGCGATTCCGTTCTGTTCGTGAGCGGCAAGCTGGATCGCAAAGCAGGCGGGCCGGCGAAGCCGATCGCCGATGCGAATCACCGCCGCTCGCTGTACTTGACAGTGAGCCGAACGCGCCTTGACGGAACCATGTCGCTGTTCGATTTTCCCGATCCCAATGCAACCGCCGAAGAGCGTCCGGTCACCATCGGTCCCTTGCAGGGGCTCTTCTTTCTGAATAGCGCGTTCATCGATGGGCAATCGAAAGCTCTGGCCGAACGGTTGGAGAAGGAAGCCGGCGCTCAGGCCGATGCGCGAATCGCGCGCGCCTATGCGCTGCTTTACGGACGCGCGCCGGACGCCGAAGAGAAGCGGCTTGGAATAGAATATGTGTCAGGCGGCGAGAAAGCGTGGCGGCAGTATTTGCAGACGCTGCTCGTTTCGGCGGAATTTACCAGCGTGCGTTAGAGGAATCATGAACCGGCGTCAATTGCTACAGAGTCTTGGCGGAGGATTTGGTTGGGCGGGCATGCAGGCGGCGCTGCAAGGAGCCGAAGGCGCACGCCGGCCGCATTTCACGCCGAAGGCAAAGCACGTCATCTTTCTGTTTCTGAATGGCGGCATGTCGCAAGTGGACACCTTCGATCCGAAACCCGCACTGGCAAAATTCGATGGCACGCCGATGCCGGGTCCGAAGATCAAGACAGATCGCGCCTCGGGCAATCTGATGCGGTCGCCGTGGGAGTTTCGCCGTCACGGTCAGAGCGGGCTGGAAGTGAGCGAGATTTTTCCCGGCATCGCCAAGCGCATCGACGATTTCTGCGTCGTCCGTTCCATGTATACGGATACGGGCAATCACGGACCTTCACTGCAATTGATGAACTGCGGACACCAGTTGCCGGGACGTCCATCCATGGGCGCTTGGGTGACGTATGGGCTTGGCACCGAGAACCGGAATCTTCCCGGCTTCGTTGTTTTGTGCCCGGGCTTTCCTGTGCTGGGCTCGTCGTTGTGGAGCTCCGGATATATGCCTTCGCACTATCAGGGCGTGCACATTCAGAACTCCGCAATTGAGCCGGAAAAACTGGTGCCGAATCTGCGCAACGCGAATCTCAACTCCGATGAGCAGCGGAAGCAGTTGGATTTGGCAAAGCGCCTGAATCAGAAATACCTGCAGCGCACGGGCGCGGACGATCAGATCGAATCGGCCGTGCAATCGCTGGAGTCGGCATTCCGTCTGCAGACGGAAGCGGCGGAGGTGTTCGACATTCGCAAGGAGCCGGAGAAAACCCGCGCACGCTACGATGTGTCCGATTTCGGCCGCGGATGCCTGATGGCATTGCGCATGGTGGAACGCGGCGTGCGCATGGTGCAAATGTTCTATGGCAACGGGCAGCCGTGGGATAACCACGACGACATCCGCGTACATGCGAAGCTTGCGGCCAAGACCGATGGGCCTATCGCCGCGCTGGTGGACGATCTCAAATTGCGCGGGCTGTTCGACGAGACGCTGATCATCATCGGATCGGAATTCGGACGCACGCCGATGATTCAGAATTCAGGATTGGAAAAGCTGGGATGCGGCCGCGATCACAACGTACCGGGATTCACCGTGCTGCTTGCCGGAGGTGGAGTGAAGGGCGGAATGGCCTACGGCGCCACCGACGAATTCGGGTTCAAAGCCGTGGAAAACAAGGTGCACGTGCACGATCTGCACGCCACGGCGCTGCACCTGTTGGGATTCGATCACACGCGTCTCACGTATCGCCACGCGGGAAGAGATTTCCGCCTCACCGATGTGCATGGCAACGTCGTGAAGGAAATCCTTGCTTAGAATGTCCGCGGGCAGGCCTCCCTTTATGAGATGGCTCATCCCACTTTGCATCCTTGCGCAAGCTTGGGCGCAAACGGACTCGCCGTTGAAAGCCGCCGCCGAGGCAGCGAGAAAATGGCGCGAATCGCATGAGCGTCAAATTGTTGAGGAGTTCGTCACACTGCTCT
>JACPVQ010000185.1 GCA_016191645.1 Candidatus Solibacter usitatus | reverse complement strand
TAGTGCGTGGTGAGAATTCCCTTCGCGCTCTCGAACACCGGCATCAAACCGGTCACCGGCGTCGAGCTGATCACCAGCCCGCACGGATGCATCATGCGATGGCGCGGGATGCCTTGAAACGCCGTCGCCATGCGCAGCACGGAGCGGTACGGTTCTTCTTTGTACGGAATATCGCGGCATTCGGGCATCTCATCCACCACCGTTTCCACATCGCCATGAAAGTGCGGCAGACGTTCGGTGAAACGGCGCACTTCCCGTTCGGGAATGCCGTATACCTTGGCGATATCGGCCACCGAGGCGCGCCCCTGAAATGTGTTTCGCGCGCCGATCATCGCCACATGCTCGCTTCCGTAGCGCGAGAACACGTATTGCACCACCTCGTCGCGCTTGTCCCACGGCAGGTCGAGATCGATGTCGGCGAGCTTCTGAAACTGCATCCGCTCGCGATTCAAGAAGCGTTCAAAACACAGCCCGAAGCGAAACGGGCAGACGTTGCTGATGCCCAGCGTGTAGCAGACCAGGCTGCCCGCCGCGCTTCCGCGCGCCAGCGTGGCAATGCCGCGCGCGTTGGCCCATTGCACAATGTCGTGGTAGATGAGGAAGTATTCGGCGTAGCCCACTTCATAGATGATGGAAAGTTCGCGCTCCAGCCGTTCGTACACTTCCGCGCGCGCGTCCGCTCCGTATCGTTGCGCAACGCCTTCGGTCACCAGCTTTCGCAGCATGAACTGTGCCGTCATCCCTTCCGGCAGAGGAAAGCGCGGAAAGCGGATGTCGCCCAGTTCGAAATCGAATTGACAACGCTCGGCGATCCGCGCCGAATTGTCGAGGGCCTGCTGCAAGCCGCCAAAATGTTTTCGCATCTCCTCGGGCGAATGCAGATGATAGTGCCCCGCGCCGCGTTTTTCCGCATGCGTTTGCGTGAGCAGCGTCAGCGTGCGCATCGACGCCAGCACGTCGTACATCGCGCGGTCCGCCGGCTCGCGGTAATACGCCATGGCCGCGGCGGTCAAAGGCACACGCTGCCTGCGCGCATAGGTGGCAAACAGACGCGACAGCCGCAGATCGTCTTCGTTGTGCGGCGTGATTTCCAGAACAAGATTCCGCCCGAAGACTTCTTTGTATTCGGCGATGCGCCGCTCCGGCTGCCCGTTCTTCTTCGCTTCCATGGCGGGTTCGCTGTCCGGACCGAGCAGGCAAATCAGCCCTTCGCGATGCGTGTGCAGCTCTTCAAACAACACGCCGTCCGGATGTTTCACCATCTCTGAAAGCAGACGGCACAGATTGCCGTAGCCGGCGGCGTTCTCCACCAGCAGGCCAACACGCCCTCCGCCGGAGAGCAGCCGCACGTCGCTTCCCATCACCGGATGGAGATTCGCCGCGCGCGCTTTCTTGTAGAACTGCACCGCCCCGGAGAGCGTGTTGGTGTCCATCAATCCAATCGCCGGAAGCTGCCATTCCACCGCCGCGGCAATCAGCGCATCGATGGACAAAGCGCTGTCGAGCAGGGAATGAACGGAGTGATTGTGTAGAGGAATGTACGGCACGGACGATAGTGTAAATCTTTACACTATCTGCCGTCAATTCAACTTTACGGGTGTTTTGTTGATCGCTTTCCCCGGTGTTGGCGGAGGAGTCTGCGTGGCCGGGCCCATTTCGAACGTCACTTCGCGCTCTTCGTTCTTGCCGAGTTCGATGCGCGATTGCGCATCTCCATAGCCGTCTTTTTTCACCACCACAAAATAGTCCTTCGGCGGGAGTTCCAAGCGCAATTGACCCTTCGCGTCGGTGACGCCGGCAGGCTTATCATCGACGATGACTTGCGCGCCGGGTACGCCAGGGGTAACAACAATAATGGAACTGCCTTGCTTCCCGACTTCGATGGTCATTGTACGGCCGCTGGAAACATAGAAATACCAGCCTGCGCCAATGACGATCGCAGCGCCAATCCACATCAGATTCTGTTTCATTTTCGGGCCGCCTTCACGTACTACGCCAGGCGGCAACGGTGGAGGAGTTTGGGAAGCCATTTCCACTACTCTACCGTAATCATGTGGGGCCCACGGACTCTACTTCAGCCATTCGAGCCATGTTTTGCGCCCGCGCCAACCGTTCGGGCAGGTCAATGCGCCTTGGTGAAGAGCCTTCAACGAAGCTCCCACGGCGGGCACCGGTATCGTGAATACGCTGCGTCCACGCGCCTGCTTCCATTGCCGCGCGATATCGCCGAAGCTCATGACCTGCGGACCGCCCGATTCCGCGATACGGCCGGCGGGGGCCGCGAACGAGACATCCACCACGCGATCAGCCGCTTCTCCCATGTCGATGGGCTGCAGAAGCCCGCCGGCTGGAAGTAAGCCCACGGGAAGCGCAAGCAATCGCCGCAGCATCCAATCCACAAACGGGAAGAATTGCGTGATGCGCACAATGGTGAACGGTACGCCGGAGGATTCCACTATTTTTTCGGCGTCCAATTTTGCGCGGTAGTACGGAAACGGCATGCGGTCGACGCCGGTAATGGACACGAAGACGAAGTGCGCGACGCCGTTGAGGGAACACGTTTCCACTAGGCGGCGGGTTCCTTCGACATCAACTTCGCGCGTGCGTTGATAGGGACTGGATGCGCAGTGGATAACGGTGCGCACGCCGGCGACGGCAGCGGAAAGTCCTGTACCGCGGTCGATGTCGGCGCAAACCCATCGGACATCGGGTCCGGCGGCGCGGCTCATTAATCTTAAGGAAGCGTTCCGGCCTTCCAGCCGCTGGATCAGTTTTCTTCCCAATCTTCCCGACGCACCGGTGATCAGGAAATCCGTCACGGTTTGAACTCGCCTCTTACGGCACGCTCAATCATGGCGAGCACGCGCTCCTCCCATTTTTCATCGACGCCCGCGGCGCGCTGCTCAAAACGCACGACTCCGCGGGTGTCCACCAGCCACGTGCGTGGAACGGTGAGCGTGGGAAACGCCTGGTCGAGATAACTCTTGGCGATCAAGACGGGAAAATCGTAGGCATTGTCTTTCAGAAAAGAATCCGTGAGCGCCGGAGAGTCGTCGGCGTTCCATGTGATGATCTGCACGTCCTTGCGATCCTTCAGTTTCTGATAGAGCTTGTCGATGGAACGCAATTGGTGCGTGCAAACGCCACACCACGTTGTCCAGACATTCAGGAAAGTGATCTTGCCTTTCAGGTCGGCGGAGCGCCACGTTTTTCCGTTGACATCGGTAAGCGTAAATTCGGAGAGTTGGCGCGCGGGCAGGGTCCAGGCGGGGCCACGCGCCAGCGTGTTCGACGATCCGCCGGCCAACCATGTCTGCCATCCTTCACTGGTGCCGTTCAACTGCCGCCACACGGCGCGCGCCTGCTCGATGGTGCGCACGCGGAGGAAAGTATTCTCATTGCCCGCGCCTTGCAACAGACGCTGCCAGTGAAGGAGCGCCTCGGCGGGACGCTGTGCCGCCAGCGCGAACGCGGCCATCCTGGAAAGATAGGAGCGTTCGAATCCACGATAGCGGAACTCATCGCCGGCGTTTGCTTTCTCGCCCGGCCGGTCCTCTTCCAGCCCATTGCTCATCTGGTTGAGGATCTCCCGCGCGCGCTGCATGTTGCCGGTTTTCAGCGTCGCGTCGAAGAGTGCTCCCCATGCGGCCCACTGCGTGACGCGGAGCATCCAGGCGTTGTCGCGCTCTTCGGCGGCAGGCATCCAATCCGGCTGCTCGTACGGCCACCCCGGGCGCAAAGCGTCGCGCAAGGCGGCGTGCACCAGGGTGGGCACGCGGTCGAGTTTCATACCGCGCGCGGCGTAAAACTGCGCCACGCGAATCGCATCCGGCGGAACACTGGGCGTACCCGATTCAACCGGCATGCGAAGGATTGCCTCGGCAGCCGATTCGATCTCCGCCTCCGGCAAATCGCCCAACGCTTCGGCCGCCTCCATCTTTTTCCAATACCCAAAGGCGTCTTGCGGCCACTGCCGGATGGCATTGTTCGCCCACGCCAGCAAATCGCGATGCCAGGCATCCCATTGTTCTCGAGAAGCTTCGCCGCGCGGCGCGGGGTGATCCTTAGCGTATGCGCCGAAGATGGCCGGCACGGCAGGCGTTTCCACGCGCGGCGCTCGCATTTCGTTTTCCAAACGCGCGGCTTCCTGCGTGTTGCCGCTCAGTTTGTAGCCGGTGAGCAGAGTGCCGCGCAGGTCCTTCCGATCCGCCGTCAGAGATGCCAGCCGCTGTAAGTCGGCATTCACTCTTTTCCGCAATGCGTCCTGATCTTTGGGCGCGGCGTTCTTAAACTCCAACGTCCACAACGCGCTCCACGTGCGCAGACTCTCTTCGTCCGAGCGTTTCTCCAGCAATGGACGCAGCGATCGCGCCGCTTGCCGTGTCAACTCACTGGCATCCATGCGGCTGATCAAAGGGTATACTTCCAACACTTCCGGGCAGCGTGAGAAGAACTCGCCCGCATAGTGAGCCTGCTTCACTTTGTCGCGGAATCGCGGATAGACGTAGATCTCGGCAAGTTGCAAGTGCGGCCATGAGAACGCGGGAGCCGCCGTGATTACGGCTTCCAGAAGCCGGATTGCCTGGGGCGTTTGCGTGCCAATCAAGGCGCGCGCATAGAGCATGATTCGCGCCGGATCGCGCGGGCCGGCATCCAAGCGCCGTTTGTAGAAAACAATGGCTTCGGCATTGCGCGCACTGGGACCGCGCAGATAGCCAAGCCGTGCGCGATGCACGAAAAAATCGTCGGGGCGCGCGGCAAGCAATGCATCAAACTTCGCCGCCTGTTCCCGCTGCGCGTCCCCGGAACGGGCAATGCGCTCGATGGCGGCCCTGACTTCCGGCACAGGCTCGCAACCTGTCACTGTGTCCGCGCCGCTTGCCACAGCAGCGCCCAGGAAAACCATCAAGACGATTCGCATTCTCTTGTTTGAATTTAGCAAATCGTGGTGAGGGGCCAGCGTTCTTACGGCGTCTTCTTCTGCGCCGACTTGTAATCTTCGGCGAGTTTTTTCATCACTTTGCCGGCCACATCCGCCGAGGCGCTCTTGAATTTTGCGCCGCGGCTCTCCTGCGTCGACGACCAGATCACGTCGCCTTCTTTGTTCACCAGACGTACGGCGGCCATGGCCTCGTGCCTGCGCTCGTCGATTCTGGTTGATGAGCGCGAACTACCAACTCCGCGTTCGTTGGTACCCTCGGAGTATTGAAAGCGATCCGTGAACACCAGATCCTCAGCGGATCCTTTCAGGATTGCGTCCGCCCGCTCCACGTTTTCGCTAAGAGAAAACAGTTTTCCTTCGATCAGACTGTTGAGGATCAGCTCTCGAATCTGATCGGCATTCTGGCCGGCGAATTTGTCGACGAAGACCCTGCGGACCTTGAGCAGTTGTTGCGCTCGTTCTTTATGGAGATCTGGGCCTTGCGCCTCTTGTGAGTTCAACAAAGACACCATGAGTCCAATCAGTTTCCACTGCATCTTTACCACCTACCCTCTTGGCGAGCCGCTGCATCTTGAAACTCCACTTGTCGGCCTGTTCGAGCCTCCAAGCTTGCCAGCAATGTTCTTATATCGCTCTTATCAACGGTGAACACTATGGCTTGTTGGCGTCCCTGGTCGTCCACAAATCCGATCGTAAGAAAGTGTTTCTTCTTTTTGATCTGAGCATACTTCCACGCAACCAGGATGCCCACCGCGTAGTGGCGGCTAACCTGTTGACCGTATTCAAGTAGATTTATGCGCTCAAACAGCAGTCTGAGAGTGGTTTTCCCCGTCACTAACAGCATGTATTCCCCTGCACTAGTCTTGATCAATCCGGAAGCTCCGGTACGGATTTCGGCGAGCGTACCACCGGTGTACTCAACCCTGCCGCCTCGTTCGAGAGATTGGCATTGGCAGAGGGTCGCTAGTAGCAGAGTGAGAAGGGGCGCGCGCGGGGTCATATATATTGGTAGTAGGTTCCGGAGCGAAATAATCTCAAAAAAATGAGCGTCAGCGTCAGCAAAGACCAAACCGATGCCGTCCCAATGCCAGCCCAACAGGAGGCGGACATCATCATTAGCCCGGACACGCGCCGTGCCAACCGCATTCCTCCGGGCCAATCGCGCACCAGGAAATGGCCTGTGCTGGATGCCAGTGGACCGCCGCGCATCGATATGTCGCGATGGCGCTTTCAAATGGTTGGGCTGGTCAAGAATGAGGTTTCGCTCAACTGGGAGCAGATGCAAGCGCTGCCTCGCGTAAAGGTTTTTGCCGATTTTCATTGCGTCACGCGCTGGTCACGGCTGGGCAATGTGTGGGAAGGCGTGGCGGCGAAAACACTTGTCGATCTGGCCGGCGGAATCAAGCCGGAATGCCAATATGTGCTTGCCTATGGTTACGATCAGGGCTGGACCACGAACCTGCCGCTGGCGCACTTTCTTGCCGACGATGCATTGGTCGCGTTGACGCACGACGGCGAACCGATCAACGAAGAACACGGCGGTCCGGCGCGTCTGATTGTGCCGCAACTTTACTCGTGGAAGAGCGCGAAGTGGCTAGCCGGCCTGGAGTTTCTGGAAGCCGACCGGCCCGGTTTTTGGGAACGCAACGGCTATCACATGAACGGCGACCCTTGGCAGGAGGAACGATTTGGGTAGTTCCGGCGCAAAGTGGACACGACGCGCGGCGGCGGGCGCAGGCTTGGTGACCGCGGGTGTGGCCTTCGCCGCGTACCGCAAATTTCCGTTCTTCTTTCGCCAATACGCGCACGAGATGTCTCTGCCAATTCTTCCTTCGCCACGCGTGCCGAACTTGCTCGCTTGGCCTGACAAAGGATTTCACGCGGCATGGTTGGGACACAGCACGGTACTGATGAAACTGAACGGGTATACCGTTCTCACCGATCCCGTATTCAGCGACCGCGCCGGTCTCGATCTGATTTTGTTCACCGCCGGAGTGAAGCGCATCGTAGCTCCCGCCGTGCCGCTGTCCGCACTGCCACCGATTGATTTGATCCTGATTTCGCATGCGCATATGGATCATCTGGATACACCGACGCTGAAGAAACTGGAGAACAAACGAACGGAAGTCATCATGGCGCCGCGCACTTCGGATTTGATCCGGGAGAAGCGTTTCGCGAAAGTGACGGAGTTGATGTGGGATGAAGAAGGGCAGGCTGGTCCGGTTACCGTACGCGCTTTCGAGGTCAATCATTGGGGCGCTCGCATGCAAACCGATACCTATCGCGGATACAACGGGTACACGTTGGAAGCCGGCGGCCGGCGGATCTTGTTCGCGGGCGATACGGCCATCACCGACGCGTTCCGCTCCGTGCGCGCCGGCCGGCCCATCGATCTCGCCATCATGCCGATTGGCGCCTACAATCCGTGGATCCGCTATCACTGCAATCCCGAACAGGCGTGGCTCATGGGCAACGATGCGGGGGCGGAGTTCTTCATGCCCGTACACCACAAGACCTTCCGCTTGAGCCGTGAGCCGGAAGGCGAGCCCATTGAGCGCTTTGTTGCCGCGGCGGCCGGTCGTCCGGAAAGGGTAGTGTCGCGCGGCGTGGGCGAGGAATTTCATTGGTCGTAAGCTCCAGCGTGTCGCTGGCTGAGGCCCGGCGAATTGCCTTGGCGGCGCAAGGCTTCGCAACGCCGAAGCCGGATCGTAAGGTTTCCCTCGGCGATGTGCGCGGTGTCATCCATCGGCTTGGCGTTCTGCAATTGGACTATGTCAACGTTGTGGGACCCGCGCACTTCCACATTCTGTTTTCGCGGCTTGGCTCATACGATCGCGGGTTGCTTCCCAAGCTGGTTTATCAACGGCGTGAGTTCACGGAACACTGGGCGCACGAAGCATCCATCATTCCGATGGAGAGTTGGCCGCTGCTCGCCTATCGCAGGTCAGAGCATCGAGTGCGCCCGTATGGATTCGAGAGGTTTCTCCGCAGGCATTCCGGCTATGCGGATGGGGTTGTGGAGCAAGTGCGCCAGCGAGGCGCACTCACCGCGGCGGAGGTGGCGGAACCCGGCGTCGCCACTCGTGCGTTGCGACACTCATGGTTCGGATCGGTTCCGCGGGCGGTTCTGGAAGCGCATTTCGGCCGCGGAGTTCTTTCGATATCGAACCGGCTTCCGAATTTCGCGCGCACCTACGATCTAACCGAACGAATTATTCCGGACGCGCATCGTCACAATTGCGACGAGCATGCCGGGCAGCGCGCTCTCTTGGAGATCGCCGCACGGGGCTGTGGAGTGGCGACGGCCGCGGATTTGGCCGATTATTTCCGCATGCCGGTTACGAAGGCGAAGCCGCGCATTGTCGAACTGGCCGAAAGCGGCGTGATCTTTCCTGTGGCTGTGGAAGGCTGGCGTGAACCCGCATGGATGCATTGCGACGCGAAACTGCCCGACGCCGTGCATGCGTCCGCGTTGCTCTCTCCGTTCGATCCTCTGATCTGGTTTCGCAAGCGTACCGAACGTCTGTTTCGTTTCGATTATCGCTTCGAGATCTTCGTCCCGGCGGCGAAGCGGCGCTGGGGTTGTTACGTGTTTCCGTTTCTTTACGGCGATGAGCTGGTGGCGCGCATCGATTTGAAAGCGGATCGCGAGGCGGGGGTTCTATCCGTACGTTCCGAGCACTTCGAGCCCGGAAAACCCTTGCGCAAGACCCGCGCCGCACTGCACCGCGAATTGATCGCTTTGGCGGATTGGATGGGGCTGAAGAATGGTGTCAACAAAGCGAGTCACGCCTAATCCGGATTTTTTTGCATCTTGCAACTGACTTAGTTTCAGCCACATGCGTGGCGCCCTCCGATGGAAACCGCGGGAAACACTTGACCACGCCCCGTACGCTATGGCGAGGTTTCGTAAAACCCACACTCTTTGGAGGAGTCCACAATGTACGGAAATCGGAGCACGGGGCGAGGCGTACTCATACTCGCATGGATTTGGATGGCGTCATTTGCATGGGGGCAACCCGCATTGACCACCATCGAGGATACGGTGTATCGCGCGGACGGCAGGAGGTTCGATGGAACGGTGTCCATCGAGTATCGAAGTTTTCTTGCGGCGGATAGCACTTTGGTGGCGGCGTACAGCAAGAACATCCGCGTGGTGAATGGCGCGCTGCGGGCGAGCCTGGTACCGACAACCACGGCATCGGCGGGCGCGTATTATCTGGTGCGCTACAACATCAACGGAAGGTTGCAGTTCACGGAATTCTGGTCGATTCCGCAATCGGCAACAGCGGTGAAGTTGAAGGATATCCGGCTATCGGGGCCGGCGATGGGCGGCGGTGCGCTGACCGCTCCCGCGGGCGTGTCGAATGTGACTATCGGCGACGTGGCGGGGTTGACGGAAGAATTGCAGCAGCGAATCCGGAAAGCGATTTCCTATAGTCCGTCGCGGACGGCGGTGATCAACCTGGTGGGCGATCTTGACTCGGCTGTAGGGGACCCAACGGATTGCGTTCGCGTCAATGGAACCGCGGGGCCGTGCAACGTGACCAACGCGCCTTCGTTTGTCGATGGGGAAACGCCGGCCGGTTTGGTCAACGGGACGAACGCCGTGTTCACGCTGGCTGATGCTCCCGTTCCGGCGAACAGCCTGATGCTGTACAGAAACGGCGTGCTGCAGCGGGCCGGCACGGACTTCAGCATCAGTTCGAACACGGTGACCTTCACTTCCGGGTCGCACCCGCAAAACGGAGATCTGCTGGCCGCGTCCTATCGCCTGGCAAATGCCAGCGGGCAAACAGGAGGAGCGGCAGGCGGCGCATTGTCGGGCTACTATCCCGCACCTGCCGTCGCCGCCGGTGCGATTGCCAACCAGCACATTGCGGAGAATGCGTTGATCGCGGAGTCGAAGCTCGCACTCGCGTTTCCCACGCATTCCAATGCCAACGATCCAACCACGGATCAGAAAGGCGGGCTCACGGGGACGGCGGGGCAGCCTTCGTCTACAAACCGATTTGTCACAGATACCGATCCGCGGATGAACAATGCGCGGACTCCCGCGGGGCACGCACTGCTGAGCGGCGCGCATGTCGATGTCAATCCGGGAGTCGTTTCGCGAGGCGATCTGATTGTTGGCGTCGGAACGAGCCCAGTGCTCTGGTCGCGCCTGCCCTTGGGCGCGGCGAATCGCTGTCTCACATCGAACGGCTTTGACGCAGCCTGGAACGCGTGTCTGCACACCGGATTTCCGCAGGGCTCCCTTACGTTTGTCGATAGCACCGGCGCTCTCACGCATAATCAAAGCCGCCTGTTTTGGGATAACAGCACGCGCCGGTTCGGCATTGGCACGAATGCTCCGTCCGGAATGTTGACCGTGCACGACGCGGCGGCGGGGAATGGCGTGACCACCGTTGTGGTCCGGGCGGGAGAGGGACAACAGGCGACTGCTCTGCAGAAATGGCAGGATGCAAGCGGGTCGGATTTGGCGCAACTGGGTTCGGATGGCTCGATGCAACTCGCATCCGTAAATGCCGCGAGTTCGGCAACAAAGGCGGCGTGGACGGATAGCGGCTCGCCGTCGGACCCCACCAACGCGGTCAATGGAGGCTTGTGGTGGAACAGTACGGAGAGCACTCGCAAGACCATGGAGGCGGGGCAGACTCACGCGATGGCGCAAGTAATCTGTTCGCTGGCGGGTACGGCAACCAGCGCCACTACCTTCACTTCACTGGCCACTTGTCATATTCCGGCGGGGCTGATTCGCACCGGCGACCGGCTGGAGATTCGTTACGACATCTCCCATGAAGGCGGCACGACGGGGTTCAGCTATGCCGTCTTTTTCGGTGGGGCCATCCTCAATGCGCAGGGTGCGGCAGGAACGGAGAGCGCGGTTTCGGGCCGCGACGAAGTGATTCCACAGGGCGCGAGCACTTACTGGAATTGGACATCGTGGGGCGCCGTTTCCTCAATGAGCGCCGGGACGAATTCGTCGTCGAGCATTCCGGAAGGCGCAGCCGTGGTCGAAATCAAAGGCCAGATGTCGGCGTCAACGGCGGAGACGGTCACGTTGCGCAATCTCAGTGTGATCCGCTGGCCCGGCCAACAAAACTAGGTCGAGGGGCGTGGTACTACGGTGTCTTAAGTTTTTCTTAGGGCATGTTTTCCGTTGTGTCCGCGCCCTACTTCGCTCACCATGAAGGCATACTGCGGTCCGCCTAAGAAGAGCATGTACTGGAGAGGAGTAGCAGCCATGAGTGCGTGGCTACATCTGACATTTCGGACTATTCGCAAGGATCGACAAGGGCAGGAGTTGATGGAGTATGCCCTCTTAACGGCCTTGTTCGCACTGGTAATATATGCATTCCTTCCGTCAACGTATTCCAATTCGCTGAACACCATCTGGACGCGTGTGACCAGCCTCATCTCGCAGTTCAGCGGGTAGAACGGAAAAACTATTTGAGCTGCCAGCAAGCGATGCTGTTTTCGTTACGAAGGAACAAGCGCCCCGCGGCCAGCGCGGGATAAGCGCGAACGGTGGCATCGAGAAGCTGACGCTTCGCCAATGCGCGGAACTGTGCCGGGTCCGCTTTTGCAGCCACCATCTCGCCGCCCTCCCGCAGAATCAGTAACGTGTCGCCTGCCAGCGTTACCGTTCCCGCGCCCATGCCACCGGCGCTCCAACGAACTTTCCCGGTCCGCCAATCGACGCATCGGAGTTCCTGTCCTTCCTCCTGGCGGCCATGAAAGCCGTAGAGCATTCCGTTTCGCTCCACGCTGGTGGAGTAGTGATTGGAAAGCACATCATCGGACGACCATAGTTTCTTGTACTGATCGCCTTTTACGTCGAAAGCAATGGCTCCTGTCGCATAGCTGGCCGAGAGAAACAGAAGATCACCGGAAACGACCGGAGTTGCCGCGTTGACGGAGGCCATGGATCGGGAACGCCACGCAAAGGTGTGTCGAACTTTTCCGGATGCGGGATCAAGATCCACCAATCCGGCGCGGGTGAAGAAAAGCGCGCGCTTCCATCCGCCGAGCGTGGCGATCAATGGCGAAGAGTAGCTCGCTTCGTCACTGGTTGCCGTCCACAGTACCTTGCCGTTGTTTTTGTCAAACGCAACGATACCCGCGTTTGCGCCGCCGGCATTCACCATAACGGCATTCCCATCCACAATGGGAGCGCAAACCGCGCCAAAGAATCCCTTGCGGACGCGAAACTTGCTCATCAGGTCTTCGCTCCACACCTTCTTGCCATCGGCCAGATTCACGGCGTGCAGTTGACCTTCAGCGCCGCAGGTGTAGATGCGTCCGGCGTCGACCAGAGGGGCCGAGCGGGGACCTTCGTCAAAGCCGAAGTCATCGCGATAATTTGTCGCGTAGGAATAGGACCAGATGCGTTTCCCTGTGTCGGGCTCCCACGCTTCGACTTTTTCCTTGCCGCCTTCGCGAAAGAAAACGATGAGTTTGCCTTGTGCGACCACGGGAGCGGAGAATCCAGCGCCGATGGGCTTCTTCCAAAGCTGGACGGCCGGTTCGCTCCCTTGCCCTGTGTACACGCCGTTGCGCGTTGGTCCCAGGAATTGCGGCCAATCCTGCGCCGCAACAGGTGCGAGGAATGCGGCGAGAAATAGGATCGAACGCATGGAGCGGCTATTTCCTGGCAGTCACTTCGCGGCGGTAGCCTTCGACAATGCGTTCCACATAGGCCTGCGTCTCGCGATAGGGCGGAACGCCATTGTACTTGGCCACCGCTCCGGGTCCGGCATTGTACGCGGCGAGAGCGCGGCGCAGTTGGTCCGGGTGATTCTGATACTGAACTAAAAGATCGCGCAGCAGGCGCGCGCCTGCCTCGACGTTTTGCGCGGCATCGAAAGGATCGGCATCGAGCGCGGTGGCGGTTGCAGGCATCAACTGCATAATGCCGATTGCCCCTTTCGGAGAGACGGCGTCCTGCCGGTATCCGGATTCCTGTTTGGCAACCAAGTGAAGAAATTCAGGCGGGATGCCATTATGCCGCGCGGCAACTTCCACTAATTCTTTTGGCGTCGGCGCGGGTTTCGGCGTTGGAGCGGCAGCCATTACAGGCGGTGGCGCGGGCGGAGGAGGAACGTAATCCTCAGCCTCGAACGCGATCACCGCGTTCGAAGGCATTTCCACAAAGCCATCTTTTGTCGTGTATAAGCGCACCGTGTCGCCGTTGCTTTCGTGCCGCTCAATGCGCAGACGAAATCCGCTTTCGAGAACGGCGAATTCTCCGGCGCCGGCGGCGGACACAAATCCCAGGAACAACACGAATCGCTTCATGACGTCGATAAGTCTGACGTTCGCCACCGCCGGAGCGTGCACTCACTTTGGCAGAATGCCGCGGACCCTTAGCCAATCTTCCAACCGCGCGCCCCATGTCGAAAGTACCGGGTCCTGAGGCGCCAGCCCCACGCCGTGCCGACCCTGCTCGTAGATATGCATCTCCGCCGGAACTCCGGCTTTGCGCAGCGCAAGATAGAAAAGCACGCTGTTTTCAGGAGGTACGCCGGTGTCTCCATTGGTGTGGAACAGGAATGTTGGCGGAGTATTCTTCGTCACTTGAAGCTCGTTCGAAAGATATTGAACGAGTTGCGGATCGGGATTGTCACCCAGGAGCGCCGTACGCGATCCCTTGTGCACATAATCCGTCGTCAAAGAAATCACGGGATACGAAAGAATGGCGAAATCGGGACGACTGCTGACGCGCTCGACCGGATCGATTGCATCCGGCTTTCCCGCTTCGAAGTGAGTGGCGGCGGTGGAGGCGAGATGACCGCCCGCGGAAAATCCCCACACTCCGATGCGCTGTTCCGCAACGCCAAGTTCCTTCGCCTGGGACCGGACCATGCGCACGGCGCGCTGCACGTCGTTGAGCATCGCCGGATGGTGATAGCGGGGGCCGAGCCTGTACTTCAAGACAAAAGCGGATATTCCCCGCGCATTCAGCCATTGCGCAATCTGCGTGCCCTCGTGATCCATGGCGAGATTGCGGTACGCGCCTCCGGGACACACGACCGCGGCTGAGCCATTGGGTTTCGCCGCGATGTAGTAGGCGAGCGATGGTTTGTCTACGTCGTCGGATCCAACCGCGCCCGGAGCGCCGTTGGGGTAGAGAAGCTCAGTTCTGTTCTGCGCCAGAGCGAAGATGGGAAGAAGTGTGAGGGCCAGAGTCCGCGGTTGCACCTGACTATTCTAATACCTTCATGTAGGGCAGATCTCCAGATCTGCGAGGTGGTCTCCAGACCGCCTCTGTTGGAAGTAGAACGGCCGCCGGGCAGCCGATTACGGCTGCAAGGCAGCCGATGGCCTCTGGCGAGGCCATGCGGGATCTGGAGATCCCGCCGCAGGTCTGGAGACCTGAC
>JACPVQ010000184.1 GCA_016191645.1 Candidatus Solibacter usitatus | reverse complement strand
GAGCCAAGAGTTCATATCGACGCTCCGGTTTGGCACCTCGATGTCGGTTCATCGCATCCTGGGGGTGTAGAAGCTCCCAAGGGTTAGGCTGTTCGCCTATTAAAGCGGTACGTGAACTGGGTTCAGAACGTCGCGAGACAGTTCGGTCCCTATCTGTGGTGGGCGCAGGAGATTTGAGTGGGGCTGGCCGCAGTACGAGAGGACCCGGCTGGACGAACCTCTTGTGATCCAGTTGTCATACCAATGGCATAGCTGGGTAGCGAAGTTCGGTTGGGATAAGCGCTGAAAGCATATAAGTGCGAAACCCGCCACAAGATGAGATCTCCCAAGCGCAAGCTAATAAGGGCCGTGGAAGACTACCACGTTGATAGGCCGGGTGTGTAAGCGTAGCAATACGTTCAGCTTACCGGTACTAATAGCCCGTTCGGCTTGACCATAAAATTTACTACAGGCACATAGAAAAGCTCTCTACGTGCAACCTGCGTAGCTCATGCTATTACTACAATTCAGTTTCCTAACGACTTTGGGTGACTGTAGCGAGAGGGTTCCACCCGTTCCCATCCCGAACACGGTAGTTAAGCCTTTCAGCCCCGATGGTACTGCACGCGCAAGTGTGTGGGAGAGTAGGACGTTGCCCAATTAAAATTCACAAAAGGCCCGGTGTAAAAACCGGGCCTTTTGCTTTTCCTGCAGGACCGCATCGTCGCATCGCAATCTGATGCAAGGTGAAGCATCATTGTGATACACTTATCCTGTGACCATTTCACTACGCAACTTGCCGCCGAACGTTGAGCAAGCCATTACCGAAACGAGCCGCCGCGAGAGGATTAGCCTCAACAAGGCGACCATCCGCCTGTTGGAAGACTCTCTGCGGAAGCCGGCAAGAAACTCGGATTTTGACGAATTCTTTGGCGTCTGGTCGAAAGAACAGGCGGATGAGTTCGATGAGGCGCTCGCAGCAATGCGCCAAATCGATGCGGAAGAGTGGGAGTCCACCAGTTGAAGATTGCAATCGACACGTCCGCGTACTCCGCCATGGGGCGAGGGGACAAGTCGGTTCTCTCCGTGATCGAAACGGCCACAACATTAGGGATCTGCGCCGTGGTACTCGGAGAACTGTATACCGGATTTCGCTCTGGAAGCCACGAGCCCGTGAATCGGGGGTTGCTCAAGCGATTTCTAGACAAGCCTTCCGTCAAAGTTCTGCCCGTTACCGGCGAGACAGCTTTGCACTACGCAGAGATTGACGCATACTTGCGCCGCAAAGGCCGGCCGATTCCACGCAACGACATTTGGATTGCGGCTTCCGCGATGGAGCACGGAATGCAGCTCCTCACAAAGGACAGCCACTTCGCCGAGATCCCTTTGCTTGTGTCCCGGCCTTAACTTAAAACTGGAACCGCGCCACCAGCAGCATGTGTGAGTTCGCCGTTCCCACATCCGAGAATGACCCGCGCGTTCCCGGCCCTTTGCCAAACGTCGCCAGGCTGTTGGCGTTGTAACTCGATATGGGGTTGCTGAAATTCGGCTGCTGGAACGGCAGGTTGTTGGCGTCCAGCCGGATCTGGAAGCGCATCCGCTCCTTCACCTGCCACCACTTGGCGATGGAAAGCTGGGTCCAGTTGAGGCCAGGGCCTTCGAACGTATTTCTGCCCAGGTTCCCCGCGGTAAAGGCCGCCGGATACGCAAATGCTTCCGCGCGTAGGTAGGGATTCTGCGCCTGCGTCGGGAACCGGTTCGGCCCAAGTTCCCAGCCCTGCACCTGCGCCTGTCCGACTGAGGTGAGAATGTTCGGCCGCAATTCGCCTGGCAAATAGCGGTTGGTTCCGCCCGCGAAATTCACCGTGAACGGTTGCCCCGACTGCAGCGTTTGCGTCCAGGTCAACTCCCATCCTCCCAATGCGTGGTTCATCGCTCCACCCTGATTCATCCAGCGGCGTCCCTTGCCGAACGGCAGTTCATAGCTCATGACACTCACGAAGCGGTGGCGGATATCGGTCGACGACCGGCCTTTTTCCAGACGCCGGTTGTAGAATGTCACGCCGCTGTCGCCCCCGTCGGATTCGTTCTCATTAATAGTTTTGCTCCAGGTGTAAAAAGCCGTGAAGCCCAGCCCGCCGGAGGGCCGCTTTTCCACGCGCCACGTGTTGCCGTGGTAGGAATTGTGTCCATAGTTGGAAAAATGCTGAATGCCGCCGAACTGCGTGTAGGGCTTGTAATTCTGCACGGTCGTGAAAACCTGATTGAGAACGTTTACGTCGCGCGAAATGTCGAGCGGAACGGCATTGATGTCCCAACTGTTGATCAGGCCCACGCCGCTCTGGCCCTGATAGATAGTCTCCACCATCAGGTTGCGCGCCACTTCCCATTGCAGGCCGCCGGACCAGCTCATCACATACGGCATGCGCATGTTCGAATCCCAATAGTTCGCCGCGCGCCCGGAAAAATTGGTCCCCACGAACGGCACCGATCCATCGGCTTGGCGCGCGTATTGGAAAGGCGCGGGTCCCTTCGACAGAACGAAGACATGGGAAGGGTCACCCACAGGAGACTGCTGCGTCGCCGTGGCCAGGTATTCCTGAAAGAGGATGTTGGCACCCGTAGAGAAGATGTCCTGGTGGACTACGCCAAACGAAGAACGAAAAACCATCTTCGGCCGGAAGTGCCAGGCCAATCCGAGGCGCGGCGCGAAATTGTTCCAATCCTTATTCGCGATCGGGCCCTGCTTGTGCGTGATCGCGCCCATCAGTCCGCTGATGGGGTCTCGCACCGCGGGGTTGAACTGAGATTGCTGCCCATATTTTGTCTGAAACGGCGTTTCATACGACCAGCGCAGGCCAAGGCTGAGCGTGAGGCCTCGCACCGGCTTCCAATCATCCTGAATGTATGCCTGGTGCGACCACCAGCGCGGCAGCCAGCTTGCGTACTCTTGTGTAAAGGACGCGCTGGTAACGGTGCCCAACAAAAACGACGCGAACGTGTTGCCCGTATTCGGCGTAAAAGGAGCGTTCGTGCCGCCAAAGTTGAACGTGCCGCCGGATAAGGCCCCGGCAGTTCCGTTATAACGTGTGCGCACTAATTCATAGCCAGTTTTGATGGTGTGCTTGCCGCGGATCTTCGTGAAGTTGTCCTGGAACGTGAAATCCTCGCCAACGTTCTGAAAGCTGGGCAGCCCGGCTAACCCGTACCCAATGTTGAAAAGTGGAAAGGAACCACCGGCGACATTGGGGATTCCGAGTTGCTTCGCCCAATCCTGATCCTTGGTGAGAGCGGTTTCAAAACGGGCGCGGCGGTTGAAGCCCATACGGTATTCGTTGTTGGTGGTGGGATTGAGAATCAGCATGTCGGAAAAGACGATGTTGATGTGATCGACGGGCGCGGGCTGCGCATTCGGGTCGATGTCGCGCCAGTTGAATTGCGCCTGGTAATCGCCTTTCCACGCCCGGTGGCGAGCCTGCGAATAGCGCCCAAAGATTCTGTGGCTGGGAGAGAATTGGTGATCCAGCTTGCCGTCCCAGCGCGTGCGGCGAATGTGCTTAATGGTATTCAAGACAAGGTTCTCGCTGGGGCCGGTCGCGGTAGGAATGCCCGCACCGTTGGCATCGACAAAAGGCTTCTTGCCCAGAAAGTTTTGCACCGCCGGATCGAACAGACTCTTCGGAATGATGAATCCAGGGAAGGGATCGCGGACGTAGGTGGCGCCGTTCAGGCGTGTGGTGAATGGATTGTATAAAGGTAACGGTGCGGGGCTGGTTTGGCCGCCGAAACTGAAATCGCCGTTGTACATCGCCGCGGTCGGCACGGTGGTGCGAACCGAATTCGTTCCCGCGTTTTCGAAATGGCGCTCGAATCCCGCCAGCCAAAACGTTCGGTTGTGGCCGTTGTACAACTTGGGCAGCACCACGGGACCGTGGAACAGAAAAGTCGTTTCGTGGTAGGTGAAAGGATTGGTGCGCGGAAGCTGCTCCAGATAGTTGCGATGGATCATCGCTTTGTTGATGTAGCGGTCTTCCACAGATCCATGCAGCGTGTTCGTGCCGGAGCGGAAGACAATGGACATCTGTCCGCCCGAAGAATGCCCGACCTCGGCCGGCGCGCCCGTGGTGTACAGCTTGACCTCTTCAAACGCATCCTGGGTAGTGGAAATTTGAGCGTCGGTTCCGTTGGTCGCGCCGATGCCCGGTTCCTTGCCGTTGATTCCATCGACGGTGTACCCCATGGCGCGGGCGCGCTGGCCAAGAACGGTGAAACCGCCGATGGCATTGGCGCCGGGCATATAAAACATAATGCGAATCGCGCGTTTCTGGCTGACGGGAATCTTTACCAGCAGATCGCCATCCAGTACTTGGCCCGATGTGGCGGTCTCGGTGTCCAGTAGCGGCGCCGCGCTGGAGACGCTCACGCTTTCCGTAACCGCGCCAACGTCCAACGTTACGTCTATGCGCGGGGTTTCTCCCGTTCTCACGATGATCCCCTCGCGAATCATTTTCTTAAAGCCGGCCGCTTCCACCGTCAGGCGGTAGGTCCCGGGGGCCAGATACGGTACATAGTAGGAGCCCTCGTTTGTCGTCAGCGTGTCCGTAACAAACGCATTGTCCACATTGACGACGCTTACCTTGGCGGCGGCAATAATGGCATGCGTCGAATCGGAAACGGTTCCCACCAGCGTAGCCGTGCCCGCAGTCTGTGCGTTGAGGAAATTCGAAACCGTCAGAAGCGCGATGAGAGATCGGAACATGGCACCCTCCATGAATTTGTGATGACTTGACTATGCAGTCCATCATTTTCTTTCGTTCGATGTCAAGCCGTGTTGACAAGCGAAGCTGGTTCGATAAGTATGGATTAGGTATGATCTGGATGAAACTTCGCCGGCCGGTGCTGTTGGCCACAGCTTCGGCTGCCATCTTTGCGGCAGGCGTGGAGACGGAAACCGCGCCGTTGGGAACTTACAGGCCCGCGGAGCGAAAGCATTGGGCGTTTCAACCGCGCAAGGATCCCGCAACGCCGGCGTTCGCCGATGCGGCGGGCAAGGCTTGGATAAAGACCCCCGTGGACGCTTTTGTTCTGTCTCGCCTGCGAAAAGAGGGATTGGCTCCCGCTCCGGCAGCCGGCCGCGAAACTCTCATTCGACGCCTGACCTATGATCTGCACGGGGTTCCTCCGACTCCGGAAGAAACTGCGGCGTTCGTTGCCGACAAGTCTGTCGACGCCTACGAGAAACTGGTCGAAGGCCTTCTCGCCTCTCCGCGATATGGAGAGCAATGGGCGCGGCACTGGCTGGACGTGGTCCGCTTCGCCGAATCCGACGGCTATGAGTACGATACGCACAGGCCCGATGGCTATCGCTACCGCGACTACGTGATGAAGAGCTTCCAGGAAGACAAGCCATACAACGTTTTTCTCAAAGAGCAGTTGGCCGGCGACGAGATGGATCCCAAGAACGACATGTACCTGATTGCCAGCGGCTTCAACCGGCTCGGCCCGCTGCGCAAGAACGCCGGCAATCAGGAAGTGGCCAGTTCACGTACGGAAGTGTTGACCGAGATGACGAACATCATTGGACAGTCGATGTTAGGTGTCACGCTGGGCTGCGCGCGCTGTCACGATCATAAGTTCGATCCCATCCGTCAATCCGATTACTACCGCATGCAGGGCTACTTCGCGCAAACGCATCCGAACGATGTGATTGTCGCCAGCGAGGAAGAGCAGACGGCGTGGAAGGCGAAAGTCGCGCCCATCGAGCAGGAGATGCGCAAACTTCGATTTGCCATGCGCCGCGCACCGGAAGAAGAGAAGGGAAAGATTGAGCAGCAATTGGAATCGCTCGACGAGAAGATGCCCGCGCCGCTTACATCCATGTATGCGGTGAAGAACGATTCGAAAGAGTTGACGCAGATTCACCTGCTGGGACGAGGCGACTATCGCAACAAAGGCGCGAAAGTTGGAATGCGTCCTTTGGGTGTTCTGCTGCCCGATGGCGTGCCGGAATCTCCACTCGCCACCGAGAAGCCGCGCCTCAAGCTCGCCGAATGGATTGTCGATCCGGCCAATCCGCTTCCCTCGCGGGTCATGGTGAATCGCGTCTGGCAATATCATTTCGGACAAGGCATTGTCGCCACTCCCAATGATTATGGGCGCATGGGTATGACTCCCACTCATCCCGAATTATTGGACTGGCTTGCCAGCCGCTACATCGAAAACGGCTGGAAGCTGAAGCCGCTGCACCGGCTGATACTTCTCTCCAGCGCCTATCGCCAGGACAGCCGCTCACCAATGGAGAAGGCCGCCTCCGTTAAGGATTCGCGCAACGCGTTTCTGTGGAAGTTCAACCGGCGTCGTCTGGAGGCCGAAGAGATCCGCGACTCGATGCTCGCTATCTCCGGGCGGCTCAATCCAAAGAGCGGCGGCCCTAGCGTGATGGTTCCCATCGACGCCGATCTGGTGAAGGATTTGAAGCGTCCGCAGAATTGGGTGCCCACGCGCGACAAGAGCGAACACGACCGGCGCACCATTTACATGATCTACAAGCGCAATCTGATCCTTCCGTTCATGCAGGTGTTCGATTCGCCGGATACGCTGTTGTCGTGCGCGCGGCGCGACCAATCGACGCATGCGCCGCAAGCTCTGGAATTGCTCAATGGAAAGACGTCGAATGATCTGGCCGGTTCACTGGCGGCGCGCCTGATGCGCGAACGAAACGGCGTCGAAGCGCGCATCGACTACGGCTATCGGCTTGCCGCGGGCCGTTCGCCTTCGGCAAGAGAAAAAGCCGTGGCGATGCGCTATCTGGCGGAGAATCCTGACGATCCCGCGAAGCTGAAAGAATTTGCCCTGACGTTGTTCAATCTCAATGCATTCCTATACGTGAACTGAAATGGCTCAACATACTCGATACAACCGCAACCGCCGCGACTTTCTTACCGACTGCTTCTGCGGCACAGGCACCCTTGCCTTTGCCTCCATGCTCGCGGCCGAACAGGCGCGTGCGGCTCGCTACAATCCGCTGGCGCCGAAGCCGCCGCATTTTCCCGCCAAAGCGAAGTCGTTTGTTTTTCTCTTTATGGCCGGCGGCCCGTCGCATTTGGAAACCTTCGATCCGAAACCCCTTCTGAATAAACTGGACGGGCAGAAACGGCCCGCCGCTTTCGGCGATGTGCAATATCAGAATGTCAATTCGGCATCGCGCATTCTCGGCACCAAACGCACGTTTCAGAAGTACGGCCGGAGCGGCCTCGAAGTGTCCGACCTGCTGCCGCACACGGCTGAGATCGCCGACGACATTTGCGTGCTGCGCTCCATGCATGGAGACATGGTGGTTCACTCGGCGGCGCAATACCAGATGATGTCCGGGCGCGTGATTCCGGGCTTCCCGGCGATGGGAAGTTGGATCGCCTACGGGTTGGGCACGGAATCGGAATCTTTGCCGGCGTATGTCGTCATGCCCGATCCGCATGGAACGCCGGAAGCGGGACAGCCCATGTACACGCAGGGTTTTCTGCCGTCGGTCTATCAGCCGGCGATGTTCCGTCCCGGAAAACGCCCCGTGCTGAATCTCGATTTGCCGGAAGGCGTTTCACTCGATCGGCGTCGCAAGACGATCGATCTCATCCGCTCTCTGAACGAGGCGAATCTCGCCGCCGAGGACCAGGAATTCGCCGCGCGCATGTCGGCCTATGACACGGCGTTCCGCATGCAAACCGAAGCTCCCGAGATTTTCGATCTTTCGAATGAGCCGCGCGAAACGTTGGACTTGTATGGCGTCGGCAATGCGCAGACAGACGACTATGCGCGCCGCTGCCTGCTTGCCAGAAGATTGGTCGAGCGCGGCGTGCGCTTCGTTTGTGTCGTGGCCGGTGGCGGTGGCGCGGAAACCGAATGGGACGCGCACAGCGACGTGGAGAGGAATCACGCGCGGATGGCGTCGTTAACCGACAAGCCGGTGGCCGCCCTCATCAAGGACCTGAAGCGCCGCTCTCTTCTTGATTCCACTGTTGTGCTGTGGGGCGGGGAATTCGGCCGTTCGCCGGAATCGGAAAAAGGCCGCGGCCGCGATCACCACAACACAGGGTTCTCCATGTGGGTGGCCGGTGGCGGATTCAAAGGCGGCATGTCGTATGGGGCCACTGACGATATTGGTCTCAAGGCCGTGGAGAAGCCCGTCCACTTCCGCGACCTGCATGCGACGCTGCTTCATCAGATGGGTTTGCAGCAGGATCAATTGAGCTATCTGCATCAAGGCCGCAAAGAGCGGTTGACCGAAGTGCAAGGCGAAGTGATCAAAGACATTCTTCGTTAAGGGTTTTCTACTGGTCTCTGAAAACTTCCCAATCAGTGGGGCCGGTGCAGGTCATTGATCTGATCGGTGGCATTGCCTCGTTCTTTTATGCAGCAAGAACGGCGGCCAAACCAGAACGATGTTGTTTGCAAGATGGCACAGCCGCCGTTTCCGGTCGCGGCTCTTGCGCTGGAACCGGCAAAGCGTCTCGACACGATTGTCGAGACGGCACGCTGGAGAGCGCGCGCCACAGCGGATTCGAACCAACGGCAGAGTTGTGGTGTGAGAAATACGGGCTATCGCGGCGCACTTTTCGATATTCGGGATCATGGGCGATTTGGTTCCGGTGATAGTCAGCGCGGCGCTTTCGCCGACGCACTGGTTCGTTGCAGACTGCCTGGAGATCTGCCCCACATCAAACCAGACGGCTGCCGGCGAACAGGCAAACAATGCCGCACAGAATCATTCCGAGCCCGATGAACTTCGCGCGCGTGAACGGCTCGCCGAAGAACAGGCGGCTCCACACCAGGGTCCAGACCGAGCCCAGGGAAACCATCGGGTAGAGAACGCTCAACTCTCCTTGCCGCACGCCGAGAACAAAGAAATAGGACGAAGCCACATACATCGCCACCCCTCCCGCCAACCGGTAGTTCAACAGGATGGAGGACAGGTTGCGATGCAGACGGCTTGCTCCCGCCTTCAGTAGGACGGCGCCGAAACTTCCTATGAAAGATGCGAG
>JACPVQ010000163.1 GCA_016191645.1 Candidatus Solibacter usitatus | reverse complement strand
TCTGTCGAGGCCATGCGGGATCTGGAGATCCCGCCGCAGATCTGGAGATCTGCCCCACACAGAGCAGCACAGCCGCAACCAAAGAAAATCTTCGCAGCCTAGAGAGATTTCAGAGTCTAGTAGTACAGAGCAGCACAGCTGGAACCAAAGAAAATCTTCGCAGTCTAGAAATATTTCAGAGTCTAGTAGTACATGGCAGCACAGCTGGCAACCAAAGAAATCTTTGCAGCCTAGAAATATTTCAGAGTCTAGTAGTACAGAGCAACAAGATGGAACCAATTGGCGAGGTACAACTGTGCCGTCTACGTCTTCTGTGAGGAGGAAGAACGCCGTCTGCGCCGCTTTGGGTTGGGGTCCGGCAGCACTTGCTTTTTCAGCAAAGCCTCATCGCCTTCGTCCTCACCAAGGGCTGCCATGCGCACCGGTTTGCGGATTTCCCGGCGGATGAGAACTTTCGCCGCCAGCGTCAGCATCAGCATCGCCTTGGCAAATTCCGTGACGCCATAAAACGTCCGGAACCGGGAGAATCGCTCATTCTCAGCCGCCGCCTGAGCGGAGTCCTTCTTGAAATCCAACACCTGACTGAGCGTATTGATCTCCGGAATCAGGAAGAACTGTTCGAATAGCACCAAGCCCAATAAGAGGCACGATACCGCCAACACCGGCTTGCTGCCGCGCGTCGAAAACAGGTAGGTGATCCCCACCAGCAGCACAACGATGATCTGTGCCAGTCCGAAGACCTGAAAGAAATACTTGTTGAGCTCCGAAACCTGGTAGCGCAACACCGCCCGCGAGGTGTATTGGCCAATGGCGAAGAAGGTGCGCCCCGCCGCCGCCGAGGGTGCTTCCAGAAGACGGTCCGGGCTGGCCATGTTTTGCGTCGCAATGAAGACCATCGCGATGCTCAGGCCGGCAAGTAGACCGATCCAAAAAGCTGAAAGCCGTCTCGCGTGCATCGTTATTTGTGAGTATATCGCAAGGCTAATGCCGCCGTTCCGGCTACTTCCTTCTCAATTGTTGCAGGACAAAGTACTTGCCAAGTGGAAACGAGAGTCACAGGACGTGCGGGAAAATTATCTCCCGCCTTTTCAGAACTATATGATAAACAACACTTAAACAGTAATAGACATAACTGTACTATCCGGAAACTGAGAAAGGAGGAGTACAGTTATGCCGGATGAACCTCCCGTGTGGCCTCCATGGCCGCCATTTCCGCCTTACCCGCCTGATGGGGAGTAAGCGCACAAAAACACACTCGGTAAGAGATAAGTCTTGACAGAATCTTCAGGATTCCTGAGAGTTACCCTAGGGGCTGTTGCGTACACGCGCTGCCGCTTGGCAGCGCAAACGGGACGCGGCGGCCGCCGGGGTCTCGAAATCTTTGCCTCATGAACCTCGGCTACCGGCTCCCAATCCTTCTACTTCTGTTTGTCTGTTTCGCGCCCAGAATGGGTCGACAGTCACAGAAGGATCCTTATTTCGAGGCGCACGAAAAAGTAGGGCAGGCACTGCGGCGCGGCGATTCGGTGGGGGCCGCCGCCATTGCCGAAGAATGGTCCGGGAGGGCTGAGCGGGCGGGCCGCTACGATAAAGCGGCGAGCTTCCGCTATGGATGCAGCATGGCCTTGTTCATGAATGCCCGCTATAGTGAATCGGCCACATGCGCCGAACGCGGGAAGCAGGACGCCGTCAAGGCGTCGGCGTGGAACCTGGCCGCTGTGAACGCATTTGCCTTGTCGCAAGTTTACGCGAACTTGGGCAACAACGCGCTGGCGGAGGAGGAAGCGCGGACGATGATGTGGTTCGCGGCACGAGACCCGGGGGGCCCGACGTTCGAAATGCGGATCGTATTCGGAGGAGCTCTCAGGAAGCGGGCAAAATACTCCGAAGCCATGGAGCAGTTCCGGATGGCGGCTCAACAAGCGCTCACGTTGGGGGCATTCGTTCAGGAAGCGGCCGCCATAGATCAGATTGCTTTTGTAAGGCGAGACGAGGGCAGCCGAGTGGAGGCGGAAGCGGCTTTGACCGAGGCCTTCCGGCTGCGCCGGTTGCACGATCCCGCCAATGTTGGCCGGTCGTATCTGAATCTTTCGCAGCTCCGGCTGCAGCAGGGAAGAGCGGTGGAGGCTTTGCGACTCGCCGATCTCGCTCTGCAACATCCCCCCATGGGCCTGCAGCCGCAATACTTGCACTTCTACAAAGCGAAGGCTCTGCTCGCGCTGGGAAAACAACTGGAGGCAATCGGTCATTTGCGGTTGGCGGTGGAATGGATTCAACGTCTGCGGATGCATCTGCCCTTGAGCGACGAAGTGCGCGTGAGCAGTGAAGCCTCTTCGCAAGAGATGTTTTCGGCCACCGTTCAAGCTTGCGCCAGGCAGTTTGAAAAAACCGGCAAGGCCTCTTGGATGGAAGAGGCGCTGCAAATGGCGATGGAAGGCCGTGCGGCGGCGGTTCGCAATCGTTTAGGGACTTCCACGGCGTGGCGGAGGCGCCTACCCGAGGAATATGGCTCGCTGCTGGCGCAAGTGCGCCAGAAAGAGTTGCAACGTTTTTCCCGTGCCAAAGCCGCGAATCCAGCCGACACGCAGGCTTTGAAAACGCGGCTTGCGGCAATGGAAGTGGCGGCTGCCGGAGGAACAAACTCCTTTTCCCCCGCGCCCTCGACTGCCGAACTGCGCAGCCGGATGGCCGCCGACGAGATGCTGGTTTTGTTTCATGTGGGCGAGGAAGAGTCCTGGCAGTGGTTTGTCTATCGCGGCGGAATGCGGCTACAGCGTCTGGCGGGGCGCGGGGAGTTAGCGCGGCAAGTGGATGCATTCGCCTCCGCTGTGAATTCCGGTGCACCGGAACGTATTGAACGCGGGCGCGCGTTCTATCAACGGCTGTTCGGCGCGTTGGAAAATCCGCATCGCTTTACGCGCCTCACCATCGCTCCCGACGACCGGCTCTTCGATCTTCCCTTCGCCGCTTTGATCTCGAATGCGGTGGACTCCCCCGTGCATCTAGCGGAGCACTCGGTCATCCGCTTGGTACCGGCCGTGTTTTGGAGAGATGCCAAAGTGCACACCGACACTCGATTCGCCGGCGTCGCCGACGCGGTATTCAATCGTGCCGACCCCCGATACAAACCGCGATCGTTCTTCAAAAACGAAGCGCCGGTGTTGGAACTTCCGAGCCTTCCCGCGAGCGCGCGCGAATTGTCGCGATCGATAGGGGCGTGGGGAAACAGTCCGCACGTGGAGATGAGCGGCATTCAAATCAACGCCGCGGCGCTGCTCCAAACTCTGCGCGAGCCCACGGCGGTGCTGCATCTGGCCACGCACGTCATCCAGCCTCCCGGCGATTCCACCCCACCCATCATTCACCTCGGCCTCGGTCCGCGTGGAGAGATCGAATCCTTGAACGCCGATTCCATCGCCGCCATTCCCGTCGCGCCGCGTTTTGTCACGATGAGCGGATGCAGTTCCGGGCGCGGATTGCCGGCCCGCGGCGAAGGGCTCATCGGACTGACCAGGGCATGGCTCATGGCAGGGTCCACTGCCGTGGTGGCGTCCTTATGGCCCGTGCCGGACGATTCCGGTAACCTCTTCAACGTCTATTACCGAGCTCTCCGCACGCGCGTCTCCGAGCCCGGTTCCTGGGCCGCCGCGGCATCCCTTCAGAAAGCACAACTCGCTTCGCTGCGCTCCGGAGACAAATCGTGGGCCGCCTACTTCGTTATCGGTTGGATGTGAGGGGCGAAAAGTAAATAGGCATCTACTTCCCACGGGGCTAAAGTCTTCACCTTACGCAGCCGATCTCCGGCTTATCTGGAGGTGCCCACGTGAGTGTGCCTGTGTTGATGCCGGCGGCGTACGAGTCCTTGTTCGATGAGATGCCCGTGGCGTGTCACGAGATTGACACGAACGGCATCGTGCAGCGGGTGAACAAGGCGGAATGCCTGCTTTTCGGCTTTCGCGCCGAAGAGATGGTGGGAAGACACTGTTCGGAATTCGTCGCCGTGGAAGAGCGCGAGGCAAGCAGGCGCGCGGTGCACGAAAAACTGTTGGGCCTGAGACCGCTTGCCTTCTTCCAGCGCGAATATACGCGCTCGGATGGGGCCAAGCTTCACATTCAGATCCAAGAGGAATACCTGCGCAACGAAGCCGGTTCGGTGGCCGGGATTCGCACTGCGATGCTCGATATGACGGAACGGCGCAGGGCGGAAGCGGAGTTGGAAGCCGCTCTGGAGAGCGCCCGCGAAGCGACGCGCATGAAGAGCCGTTTCTTGGCGAACATGAGCCATGAGATTCGCACGCCGATGAATGGTGTGCTGGGCATGTTGCAATTGCTGCTGTTGACGGGGCTCGGTAGGGAGCAAAGAGACTACGCCGACGCGGCCCGCAATTCGGCGGAAGCGCTGCTCACCATCATTAACGACATTCTCGATTTTTCGAAAATCGAAGCGGGGAAGCTGGAACTGGAATGCATCCCATTCGATTTGACGGTGGAAGTGGAAGACGTCGCCTCGCTGCTGGCGCTGCGGGCGCATGCGAAGGGGTTGGAATTGATTTGCCGCATCGACCCCGGCGTGCCCCGGCTTCTGCGTGGAGATCCAGGAAGGCTGCGGCAGATTCTCACGAATCTGGTGGGCAATGCCATCAAGTTTTCGGAGACGGGCGAGATCGACATTCTGGTGACGCTGGAGCATCAAAGCGGGGATGGCGCCATCGTAAGGTTTACGGTGCGCGATACAGGTGTGGGCATTGCGCCGGAAGCATCGGGCCGCTTGTTCCGCAGCTTCGAACAGGCGGATAATTCCACCACGCGCAAGTACGGCGGGACGGGGTTGGGTCTGGCCATCTGCAAACAGTTGGTGGAGATGATGGGCGGCGAGATCGGCGTGAAGAGCCAGCCTGGCGCGGGTAGCAGCTTCTGGTTTACGGCCGCGTTCCGGGAACGTCCCGCGGACGCAATGCAAGTGCCCGTGCACACGCTGCCGGACGCCCGCGTCCTGGTAGTGGATGACAATGCGACGAATCGCACCATCGTGCGCCAGCTGTTGCAATCCTGGGGCTGCCGTCCGGAAGAGGCAAGTGGCGGATCGCAGGCCATTCAGGCCATGCTGCGAGCCGTGGAAGAGGAAGACCCGTACACGCTGGCGATTGTCGATTACCACATGCCGGAGATGGACGGAGCATCGGTCGGACAATGCGTGCAGTCCATCCCATCGTTGCGCAGCACTTCTTTGATCTGCTTGACTTCGGGGCTCGATACGAACGATTCGGAACGTTTGCGGGCCTACGGATACGCTTCGCATCTGCACAAGCCGGTGCGGCAATCTCATCTCTATGACACCGTCGTTGAGGTGCTTGCCAATGGTCCTAAAGGAAGCGGCGCGCCTGAGCCTGCCGCCGCCGAAACCCGCGAGGAGCGCGTCGAGCAGAGCGCGGAACTGGCGTCGCTGGCTCGCGCCGTGAATCCGGGGAAAATCCTGCTGGCGGAGGATAACGAAATCAATCGCAAGTTTGCCGTGAATATCCTGGAGCGCGCCGGCGTGCGCGTGGATGCGGTCTCCAATGGACGGCTGGCGGCGGAGGCACTGGCGGAGATTCCCTACGACCTGGTGCTGATGGACGTGCACATGCCCGTGATGGACGGCTTCGAGGCGACACAGTTCATCCGCGAATCGCAAGTGGGCCGTGCGCGCACGCCCATCATCGCCATGACCGCTAACGCCATGGCGGGCGATAAGGAACGCTGTCTTGCCGCCGGCATGGACGACTACATGAGCAAACCGGTGCAGATCCGCGAATTGGAACGAGTACTGCAGCGCTGGCTGCGGCCGGATCAGTGGACGGTCTTGCCGAAAGTTCCCGCCTAACACCGGTATATTTTGACGTCTTGCTGCATGATATGATCTAACCACCATACAGGTAGGAGGGTCATCATGATGCAGCTTTCGTTTGCCGTTTTGGCGCTTCTGGGCGCGCGTCTGCTGATGGGCCAGGACGCAACGGTGACGGGTACCGTTACGGACTCGGCGAAGGCCCTCATACCGGGCGTCGCCATCAAGCTTGTCAACGTCGACACCAACATCGACCGCAGGGTGCAAACCAACCACGAAGGCAGTTTCACCATCACCGCGCTGCAGCCGGGCAAGTACGAGTTGAGTGCCGAGATGCAGGGGTTCCGCTCCTATCGCAAGACCGGCCTTGTTTTGGAAATCGGGCAGACCGTGCGCGACGACATTGAACTCACGCTGGGCGCCGTGACCGAATCGGTGAGCGTCACGGCGGAGGTTGCGCACCTCAATACCGAGAATGGGACCGTCACGGGTGACGTCATTGTGCAGGCCGAGATCAACGATCTTCCGCTGGATGGCCGCGATTTTACGGACCTGGCGTTCCTGGTGCCTGGCGTGCTTCCCACGGCTCAGGGCGGACAGGGTTCCTTCGCCGCCATCAATGGCGCGCGCGGCGATCAAACCAATTTTTACGTCGATGGATTCAGCAATCGCAATCCGCGCGGGGCGGCGGCCCAAGTGCGCCCCAACATGAGCGCGATGCAGGAATTCCGGATGGAGGTCTCGGGGTATTCGGCGGAGATCGGCAAGATGGCCGGCGGCGTGCTCAACATGGTGCTGCGTTCGGGCACGAATCAGTTTCACGGCGACATCTTCGAATTCGAGCGCAACAACATCATCGACGCGCGCGGCTTTTTCGACACGCGGAAACTGCCGTTGCACCGCCATCAATACGGTGCCACGCTGGCTGGTCCGGTGTGGTTCCCCAAACTTTACAACGGCCACAACCGGACGTTTTTCATGTTCAGTTGGGAGAGCTACAAAAACAACGTTACGACCAGTTCCATCTCACACGTGCCGTCGCTTCTGGAGCGCGGCGGTGATTTCTCGCAATCGTTCAACCTGACGGCGACGACGCTCAAAGTCGCGGACCCCTTGAACGCCAACGCGCAGTTTCCTGGCAACCAGATCCCGCTCAGCCGCCTCGATCCGATTGCCGCCAAATTGATGGCCTACTATCCGCTTCCGAACCGCGCCGATCGCCGCAACAACTACATCGCCACCGCCGCCGATTCCGACAGATGGGACAGCTTCATTGCCAAGGTCGATCACCGCTTCAACTCGTCCAACACTATGAGCTACCGCTATCAGGTCCGTTTCAATAATTCCTCAGCGCCCTATGCGGGGAGCCCCCTTGGCGGATTCGGCAACCAGACCGACGACGACCGCTCCTTGAACGGGATCGATTACGTGCACATGTTCTCGCCCACCTTGTTGATGGAGGCGCACAGCGGCTTCAGCCGTAATTCGAACCATGAGAACAGCATCTGGGGCGGGATCAACGTGCCACAGCAGTTGGGCTTGAAGGGTCCTTCGGAGAATCCTGAGCTGACGGGTTTTCCATTGTTTAATGTGACCGATTATGCGCCCATTGGATCGGCCGCGGCGCAACCGGTGCAGTTCGCCGTCACCGACATTCAGGCCGGCGTGAAATTCACATGGGTCAAATCCAAGCACGTCATGAAGTGGGGTTGGGATCTTTCTCGCGTTCGTTTTAACCAGCCCTACTTCAATAACAATCGCGGAACGTTCAACTTCACCGGCGCCTGGACCACCGCGCCTTTGCCCGACTTTTTTCTGGGCATGATGAATACCACCACGCGGCAAGTGGGTTGGAACCGTAACTATCTGCGCGCTACCAGCATGGGAGGTTTTTTCAACGACGATTTCAAAGTGCTTCCGAACCTGACGTTGAATCTGGGCGTCCGTTATGAGCTCGACCTGACTCCCACCGACAAAAACAACAAGTTGACGAACTTCGTTCCGGAACTGGGGAAAGTGGTCCTGGCGTTTGACGACACCAGTGTGGCGGCGCTGATCGCGCAGGCGAAATTGACAGATCGCGTTACGTATGCCGACGCGGTGGGTCTTCCCAGAACCCTGGTGAATGCCGATTACAACAACATCGCCCCGCGCGCGGGGTTCGCCTACACTCCATTCCGCAATCGCAAAACGGTCATTCGAGGCGGCTATGGAATATTCTACTCCGGGCTCTTGCTCAACCCTTACCGCAACCAGTTGCAGAACACATTCCCGTACGCGCAAACCGAAACGTATACACGCAACGCCACACGGCCGGACTTGGTAACGCTACAGAATCCGTTTCCACAGGACTTTGTGGCACTGGGCGGAACCACTAGCAGCAGTGGCGTGGATGTGAACATGCCGACGTCGTACTTACAAAGCTACAACCTCGGCGTCCAGCGCGATCTGGGGGACGGCATCGTGCTTGAGGTTGGCTTCGTGGGATCGAAAGGCACCCACCTCGGACGGCTGAAGGACATTAATCTGCCACGGCGCACGGAAGCGGCTTATCTCGCCGGCATCGGCGTGGTCAATCTGCGCCCGTTCCCATTCTTTAACGGGGCCATCAACCAGTTCACGTTCAACAGCAACTCCATTTACAACGCCGGACAGATTTCCATTCGCAAGCGCGGCCGCGGCGGAATGTTCTATCGGTTGAATTACAGCTACAGCAAATCGATTGATGAAGCCTCTCAGCTGAACGGAAATTCCGATGGCGGCTTGACGGCGGCGGCGCAGGACATCAACAATCGGCGCGCGGACCGCGCACGGTCCGATTGGGATCGCGGCCACGTGGTGACGGCATCGTTCTCCTACATGCTGCCGGTGGGCCGCGGAAAGCGCTTCCTGCCACAGGTTCGCGGCGTACCGCAGGGAATTCTTGGCGGTTGGCAATTCTCCGGCACAACGTCTTTTGCCAGCGGAGCGCCGCTCACTCCTGTTACGGCGGGCATCACCCTGAACTCGGGCGAATCGCAGAAGCCCAACCGCGTCGGTTCGGGTACTCCCATCGCTGTTCCCGGCCAAAGACGGGGTACCGATTATCCGTGGTTCAACCCCGCCGATTTTTCGGCCGTGCCGGGATGTGTTTCCGTTGCCGTTGGATGCCCTGCCGACAAGAACGGATTCAAGCCGTTCGTCTACGGGAACAGCGGAAGAAACATTATTGACGGCCCCGGCTTGAACTACATGAACATGTCGATGATGAAGAACTTCATCGCCGGCGAACGCAAATACTTCCAGTTCCGCCTGGAATCGTTCAATGCTCTCAATCATCCGAACTTCCAGCTGCCCGAGAATCAATTCAATGTCACCGGTGCGGGCCTGATTACGGCAGTGGCGGCAAACGCGCGCGGTGGCCCGCGAACGTTCCAGGCGGGATTGAAATTTGTCTTTTAGCTAAGATCCTGTGAGGCAGATCTCCAGATCTGCAGCGGGATCTCCAGATCCCGCATGGCCTCGACAGAGGCCGTCGGCTGCGTCGCAGCCGAATCGGAGATTCCGGTCACTCCCAACAGAGGCGGTCTGGAGACCGCCTCGCAGATCTGGAGATCTGCCCCACATCCATTTATTCCTGCTCGGTCTGATGCGAAGAGTAGATACCGTAGTCCAGCCAGCAATCGTCGATGCCGCGGCGGAAAGTTGTCGTCGCGCCAGATGATGGGGCGGTCCACTGGATCTTCGGATCGAGAATCCTGGCGATGAGATCCTTCACGTCGTCCAGGTGCGCGCGCGTTGCGCCGTCGGACGCTTTGCCCGCCGCGCCGCTCACTTCCACACTGAGCTTTTTGAGCTCGGCGCGCAGCAGCGGACGCTGATCGTCGTTGGCCTTGGAAGGACCGTTCAGCCGTTCGGCCAGCGTATCAAGATAACCGCGCTGCAAATTGCGCCGCGCCGCATCAACCTTTACATCGCCGTTGAAAATCTCTTTCCACACGCCTTTGCGCAGGTCGGCTAGAAAATCCACGGGGCGATACGATTTCGCACCGCCGGAAGCTTCCTGCTCTACAAGACGCTGGAGGCGTTGCGCGGCAAGCAGCGTGGTGAGAATCCTCATCTGCGCCGTCTTGATGCGGTCCAATGAGCCCGACGGCTCAATGCGCTGCAGAATCTCCGGCTTGAAGAACATGGCGGGCGTGGTGAACGCATTCTCGTTGAGAAATTTCACCGCCTCCGCCTGACGTTCGCGCGTCACCGGGCTGAAACGCGTACCCTTCTGACCGCCGTGACGCTGCACGGAATCGTAGCCGCCGACAATGCGCGTAACGTGATTCAACTCCGTGGACCACTGGCCCAGCACTCTGCCGTAGGTGCGGTCCAAATCATCCCAATCTTCGCCGTCCTTTGTGACCGCGCTGAGCAGATAGCCCATCACGCGTTCGATATTCTTCATGCCGAGCGCGGTGGCCTTTACGGCATCCGCGTCTCCCACCGCCTCCGTGTTTTCGCCGGGGTCCGCGCCGTTTGCGTTTTCCACCGAGAAGCGCAGATACGGTTTTTCGTCCTGCGCGCGGGCCCATTCATCCAACGTTTTCTTTTCATCGTCGGAGGTCTTCGCGCCGGGAATCGGTTTGTAGCCCCACATGGTGGCCCACGTGTCGTAAGGACCGATTTTCGGAATCAGATCCTTGGGGTCGATTTTGTCTTCCGGCTGCACCAGATAATTGAATCGCGAATAGTCCATCAACGTGGGCGTGTGGCTCATCTTCTTCAGCCATTCGCGATCGCGCAGTTTTTCTACCGGATAAGTGGAGCTTGCTTTCATGTTGTGCTGGAAGCCCAGCGTATGGCCCACTTCGTGCGTGACGACGTAGCCCAGCAACTCGCCCATGAGATCGTCGGGGAGGGGAAGTTTTTGCGCGCGCTTGTCATTCGGACTCGCTTGCGTGAAGTACCAATCCTCCACCAGCTTTTGCACGTTGTGATAAAACTGGATGTCCGATTCCAGAATCTCGCCCGTGCGCGGATCGTGAATGTGCGGGCCGGATGCGTTCTCGATATTGGAGGGCAGCCAGCGAATCACGGAATAACGGGCATCTTCCGCAGCCCAATGGGGATCGTTCTTCGGCGCTTCCGCGGCAAGGATGGCGTTCTTGAAACCGGCCGCTTCGAAAGCGGGCTGCCACAATTCCACACCTTTCTTGATATACGGAATCCACTTGGCGGGCGTCGCCGGATCGATATAATAAACGATCGGTTTGATGGGCTCCGAAAGCGCGGCGGACGGATCTTTCTTCTCCAAACGCCAGCGCGTGATGTACTGGCGCGTGGCGGCTTTGTTTTCGTTGCGGCCGTAATCGGTTTGCGAAATGGAGAAGTAGCCGACGCGCGGATCGTAGAGACGCGGAATCATCGGCTTTTCGGGAAGCTTCACCATGCTGTAATGCATGAGCACGGTGGCGCTGGAGCCGCGCATTCCGCTGCCGCCGAAACGTCCGCCGGGCGCCGGCGTGGGCGCGGGCGCGCCTCCGGGCGCGGGAGTATCCGTTGAGGCGGTGTAGGTGTGCGTCGCCTCCACTTCGATATTCGTTGGATACGGCGAGATGCGTTCCAGGAAAGAACGGCCGGTGTCCAGAGAGCGTGCGCGCAAACGCGTGCGCGCGGAAAGCTCCGGTGTGTCGGTGACGAACAGGCGCGTCACTTCAATGACGGGCGCGTCGCCTTTGCCGAACGCTTCAATGTTGAACGCGGAAAGAATCGCGTCGGTGTTCGCTGCCTGAACCGCTTTTGCGATCGGCTCCTTGGGATCGGCAACGACATCGTAAACGATGCTGCGCAACAGAACTCGATTGCCGTATCGCTCCCATCGCACCACGCGGTTGTTCACGGATTGACCGCCATATCCTACTCCGAGAGTGGTCTTGGCAATCTGCGTCACCCACAGAAACTCTTTTCCCAACTCCGCCGCCGGAATTTCGTAAAAATAGCGATTCTTCAGTTTGTGAACCGTGAAGATTCCCGGTTGCGAGGTGGCCTCTTTCGTAATTACCTTTTCATAAGGACGCGGATCGGGCTCCTGCGTGCGGCCGCCGCCGCCTCCTCCCCCTCCCGGACCGCCGCCCGTTGCGGGCGGTGTGTCCTGCGAAAAAGCGGCAAAGCCGAAGCAGAGCGAGAGTGCAAGCAGTGGAAAGCGCATAAGGAAGAAGTTATCAGTATGCGCGGCTCTGGTCAAATGGGAACTGCGCCTGTAGACTGTGGGAATGCGCGGTTTTCTACTTTTGTGGCTGGCCCAATGTATCGGGGCGCAATCGAATGCGGTTTTTTAAAAACTCTTCAACGAAGATCAGAAGGCCCGCGCGGGCGGGCAGAACTTCACCGCCGCGCAAGGGGAGGCTAGGGCGAAACGCGACCGGGAGCGTCGCCGCGCAGTGATGGAGATAGTTCGAGGCGGCAGCCTGAAGACCGGCGAGGACTACGACCGTGCCGCGTTTCTGTTTCAACACGGGGAAACTCCGGCAGACTATTTGCTCGCCCACATCCTGGCCGTGGCCGCCGTGTCGTTGGGCCATAACTCGACGTGGATTTCCGCGGCGACGCTCGATCGTTATTTGAACAGCGCCGGGAAGACGCAAGTATTCGGAACGCAATTGGGAGCGGACGTTGCCGTGGATGGCGAGTTGATTACGGAATCGCTGCGGCAGTTGTACTGCGTGCCATCGCTGAAGGACCGGGAGAAGATCAACCAGGCGCTGGCGAAGAAACTCCCGCTGCCGAGGATCACGCCCTGCGTGCCGAAAGCGGATGCATTTCAGAGCAAGTGGGAAATGCTTCGCAAAATGCCCGATGGAAGTGTCCGCAAGGGTGTTTTGAATCTTGGGGCAATGACACTCATCGAGGAGGGAAAGAAAACGGACCTGAAGTCCTTCACCGCCGGCGATCGGCAGTTAACCATCGCCACGGCCTCAGAAGAATTTCGCTTCCAGGTGCGTGGTGACGTAATGGAGGGGACTTTTCGTGTAAACACCGGGGCGACAGGCGCTGTCGTGGCTTTGCGGTAACGTTAGAGTATGTTCTCAATTCTTTTCTACCTCGCCGCGTTCGCACCGCAGACACAGCATCAGCAGCATCCGCCGCGCGATGCCGCCGAGTATGCCAAGGTGTTGGAATCGCCCGATCGCGACGCGTGGCAGAAGCCGCATGAGGTGATCACGGCGCTGACGCTGCGCGCCGATGAGGTCATCGCCGATCTCGGCGCGGGCTCGGGTTATTTCACGCGCCGCTTCGCGCATCACGCAAAACTCGTTTACGCCGTCGACATCGACGCAAAGCTGCTGGCAATGGTGGACAAGATGGGCGCGAAGAACGTGAAGACCGTGCTCGCGTCGCTCGACGATCCCAAGTTGCCGGCGGCAAGCGTCGACACCATCTTCATCTGCGACGTGCTGCATCATATTGAACAGCGCCCCTCCTACTACGCAAAACTCGCGCGTGCGTTGAAGCCCGGCGGACGCGTGGTGATCGTCGATTTCTACAAACGCAAGCTGCCCGTGGGCCCGCCCGAATCGATGAAACTCAGCGAGGACCAGGTCGCCGCCGAATTCGCGGCCGCCGGTTTCCGCAAGACGCAGAGCTTCGACTTTTTGCCGCACCAATACTACCTCGTGTTTTCCCGCTAACCCGCGCCAAGCGGTAGGATGGCTCTATGCCATTCCTCAGACGCGATCTGTTCCGCGGCGGAGCGATCCTCTCCGCCATCGCATCCATTCCCGCACGGCTGATGGCCGGGCCCCTTCGTGTTGGACCCGATATTTACCAATCCATCGGCGTGCGTCCTCTGGTCAACTGCAAGGGCACGTTCACCATCATTTCGGGATCGCAAACATTGCCCGAAGTGAAGGCCGCGATGGAAGCGGCGTCGAAACATTATGTGCATTTGGACGAGTTGATGGACGGCGTGGGCAAGCGTCTCGCCGAATTGACGCAAGCCGAATGGGGCATGGTGTCCAATGGATGCGCCGCCGCGTTGGCGCACGCCGCCGCCGCTTGTATCGCAGGCGCAGATCCGGAAAAGATGCAGCGTCTTCCCGACACGCGCGGGTTGAAAAACGAAGTGATTGCGCCGGCCTATTCGCGCAATGTGTACGACCACGCCGTTCGCGCTACGGGCGCAAAGTTCATCGACGTTGCCAGCATGGACGAGTACCGGCGCGCGTTTAACGAACGCACGGCGATGGTCATGATTCTTGCGGGCTCGGGAGATCGCGGACCGCTGGGCCTGCCCGCGCTGGCTCCGCTAGCGAAGGAGAAAGGCGTCCCCATTCTTGTGGATGCCGCGGCCGAGCGGTTGAAGGTTCCCAACGTGCATCTCGCCGCGGGTGCCGATTTGGTTGCCTACTCGGGCGGCAAGTGCATGCGCGGACCGCAATCGGCGGGCCTCCTGCTGGGCCGCAAAGATCTGGTCAAAGCCGCGTGGCTGCATTCCGCGCCGCATCATTCTTTCGGCCGTCCCATGAAGGCGGGCAAGGAAGAGATCATGGGCATGCTCGCTGCGGTGGAGGCGTGGGTGAAACGCGATCACGACCGCGAGTGGAAAGAATGGGAAGGCTGGCTTGCGGAAATTTCCAAAAGCGTCACGCGCGTGAAAGGTGTCACGACGCAAGTGTTGCAGCCGGACAGCCTTTCCAACAACGCTCCGCGTTTGTCCATTCAATGGAACGCCGAAGCGCTGGGCATCAACGGCCAGGAAGTAGAAAAGATTTTGCTCGATGGCGAGCCGCGCATCATTCTCGGCGGTTCTTCCGGATCGCGTCGCGCCGGCGCGGGCACCAGTTCGCTGACCATCATGCCGTACATGATGATGCCCGGCGATGCTTCCATCGCCGCCCGGCGTATTCACGAAGTTCTCGCCAATCCGCCGAAGCGCGCGGCTGTGAAGCCCGCCGCGCCCTCCGTCAATGTCGCCGGGCAGTGGGATGTCGAAGTGCAATACGTCCTCGGCAAGTCTCACCACACGGTCGTGTTCGAGCAGAAATCCGCGGAACTGGTCGGGAAGAACGCCTAACCAGTCCTGTCCCTATGGGCCTCGGGGCCCACGAATCGTGATGAAAACCGATGTGGGGCAGATCTCCAGATCTGCAGCGGGATCTCCAGATCCCGCATGGCCTCGCAAGAGGCCATCGGCTGCTTTGCAGCCGCCCGGGAGATTTCGATTTCCGCCGGCAGAGGCGGTCTGGAGACCGCCTCGCAGATCTGGAGATCTGCCCCACAGAAGCGGCACAGCCGCAGCCAAAGAGAATCTTCGCGGCTTGGCGAGATTTTAGAGAGTAGTAGTACAAGCAGGAGCGACTAATCGGCGCCTACCGCCATCGCGTACTGCCGGCGCGGCGCGGGCGAGGGCGCCATCGTGTCGCCGAAGCGCACCGACACCACCTTCGACACGCCGGGCTCCTGCATCGTCACGCCGTACATCGATTCGCTCGCCTCCATCGTGTGCTTGGCGTGCGTCACGATGATGAATTGCGTCGTGTCCGACATCTCCTTCAACAGGCGCACCAGCCGCGCCGTGTTCGCCTCGTCCAGAGCGGCGTCCACCTCATCGAGCACGCAGAACGGGCTTGGCGTGTATTGGAAGATGGCCATCAGCAGCGCCATCGCCGTCATGGAGCGCTCACCGCCCGACAACAGCAGCACGTTCTGCAGCCGCTTGCCCGGAGGCGACGCCATGATGTCCACTCCGGCATCGGCGCTGCCTTCCGGATCGTTCAAGCGCATCTCGCCCGATCCGCCGTTGAAGAGCACCGTGAAGAGCCGTTTGAAGTTCTCGTTGATCGCCTCGAACGCTTCGTTGAAGCGTTTCCGCGATTCCACGTCGATCTCCTGAATCGCCTTCTCCGTGTCGCGAATGGAATCCAGCAAATCCTGCCGCTGCGTATTCAGGAAGTCGTAGCGCTGCTGCGCCTCTTGAAATTCCTCCAGCGCCTGCGGATTCACCGGGCCCAGGTTGTCGATGCGCGTGCGCACCTCCTGATACTTCGCCTCCACCTCCACCAGTTCGTCTTCGTTGAGAACGCTTTCGCCTTCCGCCGCAATCTCGCCGATGCCAAGGTTCATCTCCTTGCGGCAGGTCTCCTCCAGGTACTGCATCTCGCTGCGCAGCTTCACCAACTGTACTTCCACCTGGGCGCGATTCTCTTGCGCCGCGCTGGCTTCCACGCGCATGCCGCGCAAACCTTCCTCGGCCTGCGCCAGTGAGGTCCGCGCTTCCTGTTCGAGCGCTTCCAACTGCTTCACGCTCTCTTCCAGCTTCCCGATTTCCGCCGCGTATTCCGCAAGCAGCGATGTGATTTCCAGGTTGTCGGCGAGCAGGCGCGCGCGGTCGGCGCCAATGCGTTCCATTTCGGCGGTAACGTCGCGGAGCCGGTTCACCAGTTCCGCAATCTGCGTTTCCAACTTGCCGCGCGCCAGCAGTTCGGCGCGGCGGCGCTCTTCCAACGCGGCCAGATCCGCGCGCAACTGCGCGTGCTCTTCCGACAGGCGCGCGTGCTGCTGCTGCAATTCGGCAAATTCCCGGCGCGCCGTTTCCAACCCCTCTTCCTGAGCGCCGCGGCTCTTCTCCGTCTCCTCCATGCGCAGGCGCATGGCCGCTTCCTTCTCGCGGGATTTCTGCCCGTCGGCCGCCAGCCGCTGCAATTCCAGACGCACCACGCTGAGGCGTTGATTGGCGCGGTTGGAATCTTCCGACAACTTGCGCATCTCGTGTTCCAGCGCCAGCGCGTCCTTCTCTTGCGCCTGTTGCAATCCGCGCAGCCGCTCCAGATTCTCGCCCAGCGCGGCGATCTCCTGCTCCAACGCCGCCGATGCCGCCGCCGTCTTCTCCACTTGCAGCGCCTTCTCTTCGTGCAGCGCGGTCAACTCGCGCAGTTCGCGCTTCAACGCCAGCGGTCCCGCGCCCGTTTTCTTTCCGCCGCTGACAGCGTGGCCATGGAAGCTGACGCCATCGGGCATGAGGAAATACAGATCGGGGTAGCGCAGAGACAAGCCCTGCGCTACCGTCCTGTCATCCACCAAGAAACAACGTGCGAGACGGGGGATCAATTCCGAGGGGGCCTTCGTCAGCCCGTTTGTCATTTTAAGTTGCGCCGAAAGACGAGCCACAATTCCGGTCTCCGGGCCGATGGCCGGCTCCTGGGGGACAACGCCGGGAATGCTCGCGTCCGGCTCTGGATGCACCAGGAACGTGGCGCGACCGTCGATGCCCGCGCTCATCAGGTCGATGCCTTCGCTCGCCTGCTGCCAGTCGCGAACTACAACGTATTCCAACTCCTCGTGGAGAAACTCTTCGGCGGCCTTTTCCCATGCCGGAACCACTTCCATGAAATCCGCCAGCACGCCGATCGGTTTGATGTCGGCGGCCTTTCCGTGCTGAATGGCTGTGAACAGGCGCTTCACGGCATCGGCGGTGTAGGAGCGGTGCGAGAGAATCTCCTGCGTCGAATCGCGCCGCGCGCGCAGGCGGCTCAGATCGGAGCGCTGCCCTTCCAAAGTTTTTCTTGTTTCGGCCGCGCTAGTGCGCCGCGCTTGCAATTCCTGCTCCACGCCGCGGCGCTGATCGGCCACCGAAGTCAACTCCATCTGCCGCGCGGCAATCTTCGTGGAGAGTTCGTTCTTGACGCCCGTCAGGCGCGCCATGTCGGCGGTGACCGTTTCTTCTTCCCGCGCCGCGCGCGTATTTTCGCGATCGAGGCCGGAGAGATACTCGCCCACTTGCGCCAGCTGATTCTTCAACGTCGAGGTTTCGCCCAGCAGCCGCAGCACCTGCTGCCGTCCGCTTTCCAGCGCCTGTTCGCGCCGCTGCAATTCGCTTTGCCGCTGATCGCGCTCCGTGTTCTTCGCCGCCAGCTTCAGGCGCGCCTCTTCGAAGCGCCCATCCAATTCGTTCAACCGCTGCGTGTGCGATTCCAGTTCGGTGCGCAAGGCCGCCGCGCGCGTCTCCATCTCCCGCGTTTCGGTCTCGTCCTGGGCCAGGCGCTTTTCAATGGCGGCCACTTGTCCCGATTGCGATTCCAGCTTTCCCTTCGAGCGCTCCGCTTCCAAGCGGAATTCCGAAAGCTCGCGCCGCTTCTGTGTGAGTTCGTGCTCCAGAGAAAAGCATTGCTCCTGTAAAGAGGCCTGCTGCTTTTCCAACTCCGCCACACCCGCCGAAAGTTCCTGAAAGCGGTGGTTCGCTTCGTTCAGGTCGAGAGCCGCTTTTGCCGCTTCGCGCTCGCGCCACTGATATCGCCCCGCCAGCGCGCGTCGCAGGTGGCCCAGCATCTCCACTTTCAACTCTTCGTAGCGCTTCGCCTTCGATGCCTGCCGCTTCAGCGAATTGACCTGCCGCCCCACTTCTTCCAGAATGTCGAACACGCGCGAGAGGTTCTGTTTCGCGCCTTCCAGCTTCGCTTCCGCCAACCGCCGCCGCGTCTTGAACTTGCTCACTCCCGCGGCTTCTTCGATTACGGCGCGCCGCTCCATCGGCTTATTCGAAAGGATCTGCGTGATGCGCCCCTGCTCGATGATGGCGTAGCTTTCCGGGCCCAGAC
>JACPVQ010000162.1 GCA_016191645.1 Candidatus Solibacter usitatus | reverse complement strand
CCGCCCGCCATCAAGCCGCTGGCGATGATGATGCCGCGTTCGCGGATGGCGCGGCCCCTGACGCCGGCCGCGTCCGTGCGCCTGTATAGATAATGATGCAGAAAGCCGCCTACCAGCGCGGGCGTATTCAACTCCAGCGGCAAATACATTCCCAGAGCAAAGATGAGCGCTGGAACGCCGAGCATCTCCATGATGATGGCGACGAATGCGCCGATGCCGAACAGCAGCCACGCCACCGGTTGGCGGCTCATGAATCCTTCCACCAGCGATTTCATAATGGACGCTTGCGGAGATGCGAGTACGGGCCGCATGTCTCCCGGCGCTGCTTCGCCGAATTGAAATGCTTGTGCCAGCATCACGATTGCCAGCCCCGATGCCAGCGACGCCGCAATCACGCCGAGGAATTTCACTTTCTGCTGCGCTTCCGGCGTCGATCCCAACCAGTAGCCGGTTTTGAAATCGGTGGCCGCCTGTCCCGACACCGAAAGCGCGGTGCAGACCATTCCGGCAATCGCCATCACGAAAAACATTCCCGTTGGGCCGGACAATCCGAAGTTGAGCAGAACAACGGAGGAAATGATGATGGTGAGCATCGACATTCCGGACACGGGATTGCGAGCCGTTGTAGCGATGGCATTCGCCGCCACCGAGGTGAAGAAAAAGGAGAACAGAATCGCCAACGCCGAGCCGGCGATGGTCACGACCGGAGAAGGGGAAAGCGTTCCCAGAAGGATTGCCACACCGAGCGCGGCAAGCAGTACTCGAAGGAACACGCGTATCGCCGGCAGATCGCGGTCGGTGCGTTCGCTCACGACGCTCTGGCCGCCGCGGAATGACCGCAGCGCAATCGAGAAGGCCCCAGCCACTACGCGCAGCGATTTCAGGATTCCGAAGATGCCCGCCGTGGCGATTGCGCCCACGCCGATGAAACGCACGTATCCACGAAAGATTTGCGTCGCGCTCATCTTGGCTATAGGAAGCGCCGCCGGATAGACTGCCGTGTCCATGTGCGAGCCGATCATCCACACGAGCGGCACCAGAATAAAGCTCGAAAGAATGCCGCCCGCGCAGAGGATCAACGAACTGCGCAGTCCCATCACATAACCCAGGCCGAGGATGAAAGAGATGGCATCGAAATTGAAAACCATCTTCGTATCGCGGGCCAGATTGCGCACTGGTTCCAAGAACAGAAAATCGATATTTTCTTTCCACACTTTGAACGTCGTGATGAAGAAATCGAGAACGCCGGAGATCACCGTCGCCTCAATCAACAGCCGCGCCTGCGATCCGCCTTTTTCGCCCGTCACCAAGACTTCCGTGATTGCCGTGGCCTCAGGCCAAGGCAGTTGCCCGTGTGTTTCGCGAACGAAGTATCGGCGCAAGGGAATGAGGAACAGCACTCCCATGCATGCTCCCGCCAGGCAGATGAAAACGGTCTGCGCGGGATGAGGATCGAGTTTGAGAATGTAGAGCGCGGGCAGCGTGAACACCGCGCCCGCCACCACCGAACCCGAAACGCCGCCAATGCCGGTGATGAGGACGTTTTCGAGAATGGTCGAGCGGCGCGAATATCCGCGTGCAAGGCCGATGGCGAGGATGGAGATGGGGATCGCCGCCTCCAGCACCTGTCCTACCTTGAGTCCGCTATAGGCGGCCGCGAGTGTGAAGATCACGCACAACGCCAGTCCCCAGGAGACGGATCGCCACGTGATTTCCTTTGGGTGTTCCGTTGCCGGAACGTACGGCGTGTACGTTTCACCGGGCTCCAGCGGACGGTAGGCGTTCTCGGGGAGAGACTTCGTTTCAGGTGCGTCGGACATCAGGGCAGTATACTACCACGGTGTCAGGCAAACGCGCCTGACGGCGGCGGGGAACGCGGACACCGATTCCCGGGTCACGCCCGGCGAGCCATCGACGACAAACTCTCGAAGGTTCGGAAGGGCGATCAGGTGCGCAATGCCCGCATCGGTGATCCCCGCGCACTGCCAGAATTCGAGGCGCTCGAAAGCCGTCATTCGTCCGAGAATCTCCAGGCTGGCATCAGTGATCTGCGTCTTGCCCGCGTAGTAGCTCTTCAGCGCGGACAGTCCGGCAACGTGGCGTGTTGCGGCGTCACCGGTGTCGCGGCAATACATGCACCACAACGCTTCCAGTTGCGCACAACGGCCTATGTGGCGAAATCCTTCATCGGGCACATCCATGGGCATCAGTTCCCTGAGCGCGGGAAATCGCGGCAAGTCCGCCAGCGCGGTGTCATCCACGTTCTTGCAACTCACAGCCAATCCGCGCAAGCATGGCATCTTCGACAATGCCGCGAAACCTCGATCGGAAAGGTTGGGACACTCCCGGCCCCAAATGTATTCCAGAGTGTTCGACCGGCTGAGCGCGGTGAAGCCATCGTCACTGGCCACCGTGCCTTGTCCCATCAGCATGCGCAGCGCGGGCAGCGCGCCGATGTGGCGCATCGCTTCGTCATCGCAGTTTTTTCCCTGGCAGCCGAGAAATCCCAACCTGGGGAGATCCGCAAGAGCCGCGAGTCCGCCGGAGGTGAACGCGGCGCAGTGCCAGAAAAAGGTGAGTCCAAACAAACCGTCCAGACCGGCAAGTCCGGCAAGTCCCGTGTTTGTGAACGGCCCATCGATCAGTAGATGCGTCGGCCCCGCATCGGGGCTCATCAATGAATAGGTCAACTCACCGCCCTGCCACGTCTTGAAAGTTGGAAAGAGGTGCAGCGACGTGAGCCCGGCATCGGTCACTTCTTTTCCCGTGCGGAAGTTGCGAAGATTCCGTTTTCCCGCCAGCGCTTCGATCGCGCCATCGCCAGTGGGCGTGCCGAGCAGGTTCACGCTCTCCAGATGATCGCAGCTTGCCAAGTTCGCAACGCCAACGTCCGAAACATTCTGCTGCCAGCAGATTTCGAATTTGCGCAACTCCGGCAAGTGTCGCAGCACTTCCAAGCCGCGATCCGTGATGACACCTTTCCAACCGCTGAGATTGAGTTCCTTCAGCCCGGTCAACCGCGCCAAGTGCGTGAGGTCGCGATCGGTGAGTTGGATGGAACCATCGAGGTTCAGGTGCGTGACGGGATCAAGTTCGCAAAGACGCCGCAACGCTTCGCCGGTCATGCGTCCTTGCGCGTTCAGGCCAGTGATGCCGCGTTCCCTCATCAACGCGAAGACGGCGTCCCAATCTTTCGCGGAGATCTCCCGCGCGGGCTGAATGCCGCAGGCGTACAGAAGGTCGCTGAGGTTCATTCGGTGCGTTTTGCAAGAACAGGCCGCGCGAAGTCGAAATATTCCTGCTTTGGAACGCCGGGTTCGAAGCAGCGTCGGCAACGGGCCTCGTACATTCCGGCCGCGCCGACGACAATCAGGTCGCTGCTTTCCACCAGACGCTGCGTATGTTTGGCTGGGTTGCCGCAGCGCATGCAAATGGCCAGCGTCTTCGTAATCGATTCGGCCATACACAACAACTGCGGCATAGGTTCAAATGGACGTCCCATGTAATCGGTATCGAGTCCGGCCACCAGCACTTGCTTCCCGCTATCGGCAAGTTGCATGGCCACTTCCACCAACTCTTCTCCGAAAAAATTCGATTCGTCGAAGCCCACTACCTGCGTGCGCCAATCCAAGCGGTCCAGCACTTGCTTTGCGGCATCCACAACTTCCGCTTTCAAACGCTGGTCGGCGTGGGAGACGATCTCATCCTTCGAATAGCGTTCATCAATGACAGGCTTAAAAACCTGGACGCGTTTGCGCGCGATCATGGCGCGGCGAAGTCTGCGGATCAGTTCTTCGCTTTTGCCGGAGAACATAGGACCGCAGATGACTTCGATCCAACCGATGTTGCCTGTAACAATGTCCACTCGCGTCAGCTTAACATAGCATCAGTGGAGCGCTCATCGAGAGTCATTCAACCCGAGTCGCTGGCTGATGCTTCGAGCACGGAAGCGGCTCGCAATCTGGCGGATTTGCGGCTCATCAATAAATGGTTCGGAGGGGATCGAATTCTCCGCAGCCTGGTGCGGGAGTGGTTTAGAGCGGAGGACGCCTTCACCGTGCTCGACCTGGGAGCGGGTGGTTGCGGCGCTACGGCATGGCTGGCCTCGGCATTTCCAAGGGCGCACGTGATTTCGCTCGACGTCAACGAGCGAAATCTTAGCCATGGCAGCGGGGCGCGTGTTGTGGCGGACGCTCTTGCGCCTCCGCTGCGGACTCCTTGCGCCGATCTCGTAGTATGCAGTTTGTTTCTGCACCATTTTTCCTCCGGCGACGCCGCGCGGATTCTGTCCACGATGCGCGGATTGTCGCGCGCGGGCATCATCGTCACCGATCTGCGGCGTCACTGGCTGCCGCGCGTCTTTCTACCCGCGACGCGATGGCTGTTTGGTTGGGGGCCGGTCACCCTGCACGACGGACCGCGCTCAGTCCGCGCGGGATTCACCGCCGCGGAGTTACAACAACTGGCGCAACGCGCGGGGCTTTGCGAAGCGCGTGCGCGAACGCATCCAACCTGGTTCCGTCTCTCGCTTACGTGGCGGAATCCGTCGTGGCAGACGCCGCGCGCATCACTTGCTCCGTCACCCAATCCGTGACCATCGCCGTGCGTCCGCTGGAGATCAGCGGCGTCCCATCCACCAGCGCGGAAACATAGTTCTCGATATATGGATAGTGAATGTTAGCGTGAATAGGGAGATGCTCAACGCCACCTGGGTAACGCAACTCCGGGCTGTTCAGCGGCGATAGATCCAACACCCCGTCCGTGCCGGTGATACGAAGTTCATCGCGTTCCGAGCGGCAATGCCAGCGCACATCTACAACGCCGCGCACGCCGTTCTCATATTCGATGAGCACGGTCGCGCTGTCTTCCACGGGGCGCGCATGAACCACTCGCGATATCTGACCCGTGACGCGCACGGGGGTTCCAAACAAATAGTTGAACAGGTCGATGCGATGCGATCCGATATCGTACAGCGGACCGCCGCCGGACAACGCCGGATCGACCAACCACCCGCGGAATCCGTCTGCCGCGTCAAACCAGCCGTGATTACTCGCCTCGGCAAACACGGGCCGTCCGATCACGCCATCGGCGATCATCTGCTTTGCGCGCTGCACCTTCGGATAACAGCGCCGGTAGTACGGCACGCCAAACACGCGTCCGCTGCGCGCCGCGGCCTCCTCCATCGACTTTGCCTCCTGATAATGCATCGCTACCGGCTTCTCGCACAGCACATGCTTTCCGGCCTCAAGGGCGGCGATCGTTTGCGGCGCATGCAGCGCAACGGGCGTCGCCAGATAGATCACATCCACTTGCGGATCGGCGAGCGCGGGGTCGAGGCTGGTCCAAACATTCTCCGAGTAGCGGCGGCCTTTCTCCGGATCGCGCGTGACCACGCCGTAAAGCCTCCCGCGGCTCTCCAAATCAATCGCCGGCAAGACGCGGCGCGTGGCGATGTCGCCAATTCCCACTACCACCCAATTAAGCATTTCGACACAATCGTACACTGGAATTGCATGTTCCCGCTGTCTCTCTTTGCCGTTCTAGCCTGCGCCCAACAATTGCCTGAGCCGGTGCGTTTCACCGCGGGCAGCCAGAGCGTTGCCTACTACCATCAGCCCGGCGACGCGCCGGCCGTGCTGCTGATCCTGCCGAATCAACCGGAAACGCCCGCCGCCGAATGGAAGAGCTGGCAGGCCGTCGCCGCATCGCGCAAATGGCACCTGGTGTTTCCTTCCGCCGGAGCCGTTGGCGACGCGGGAGTGAAATTGTTGGAAGCAATTACAGGGCATCTCCGCGCACAGCCTGCTCTTGGCAAGGCCGCCATTTATCTGGCCGGAGGAGGCGGCGCGACGCCGATGGTTTTTTACGGAGCCAATCGCGCGCCGCATTTATTCAGCGCGGCGCTGGCCATTGGAGGATCGCCCGCGGCGGCCATCGAAACCGACCGCATCTTCGGTGCGAACACGAACAATCTGCCCATCGCGTGGGCTGTCTCGCCGCAGGAAAAAAGCGCCGCGTCGGATTCGCTTTATCGTTTGAATGTGGGCGGCTACAAACTGGAGATTCTCGAATCGCCGTCGACCGCGCAGGCTCTGGATTTTCTGGCCAAGGCCGGTTACAATCCACTGCCGCGCAGTATCGATTGTGAAACCGGCAATCCGGCATTTGCGCGCTGTTACTGGATTACTCCCGTGGCATTTGACGGCAACCTGCGCAACGACATTGTGCGGGCGACCAAGATTCAGCCAGGCTCCATGGCGTCGCTCGATTTCGGCGGCTTCGGTTTCGCGCCGGACAAGCCGGGACCTGGCATCGTAGTTGAGTTTCTTCCGCCGAAGTATTCAGGGCCGTTGAAGTTGAATGACAGGATTGTCGCGCTTTCGGGGTCGCCCGTTGCCGATGCCCGTCACTACTCTGAGTTGATGGGGCAAGTGCGCGACGAGAGGCCCGTGGCGGTGACTATCGAGCGTGGTGCCGGCAAGGAGAAAGAACGAATCCGCCTGACGACGCGGTACGTTCTGCGCAAGCGCGAGGAGACGCTCACGGTTCGTTTGCAAGCCGAGTATCTGCCCGATGGGAAAGAGATCAGCATTGTTTCGCGCGCCATCGCGGCGTTGCAAATCACCGTGCCGGCGGAATGGGTACCGGCCGCGGTGAGTTGGAACGGGACGCAAATGGCGACCCCGCAAGCGGCGGGATGTTACCTGTTGACCCTGCAGGAGCCGGGGAGCGCGCGTCCGTGTGGCAGGTAGAAGAGGGAGTGAAGATGGGAGCAACTCATCGTTCGATCAGCCTCATGATTTCCGCCACCGTCACAATCGAAATGCCTTTGTAGCCGCCCAGTGGAAGCAGGTGCTTCTTGTCCCCGGTCACAATATAGTCCGATTTGGCCTCAACTGCACACTCGATGATCCTGTTGTCGGACGGGTCCTCTCAACAAGGGAAAGAAATTCTGTCGGCTCGACGGCTTCGCCGTACTCGCGGATCAGGTTCTCTACGCCGAGCAGCTGTTCCGGCGACCATTCGAATTTTTCACGCAACACCCGCATTACCTCTGCGAGGATCGGCTCCGAAAACGAGATTGTAGATCCCCGGCGATCATCATATGCCACAGCTGCAACGGACCGCCACCAAACATCAAAGCAGAAATATAGACATTGGTGTCCAAGGTAAGGCGCAGCACCTACCGGTCGCTCTTCAAGGTCGCACGGATTTCGGAAATCAAGCGCGGAATGTCTGACTCATTGATGCCAAGCCTTCGAGCCTGAGCCTGTCCGTAGGAACTGAGACCATCAAGCCTCACGTGACCGAGGTATTTGCGCAGTGCATCCTCTGCAACCTCGTCCGGAGTTTTCCCCTGAACCTGAGCAGCCTTGGTTATCTGCTCCAGCAGTTCGCCGGAAACCGCGACGTTCTTCTCACCGCTCATGGAGTGCCTCTTTTTCAGGGTAACGCAAAACGACGATTGCACCACTGTGGGCGGAGGCAGCGGAATGGCCCGCCTTGAATTACCTCGCGCCGGCGGTCAAGTATCGATTTGCCATTTGCAGCCGGGGATTCTCCGTTGCAAACTCGTTCGCCTGCGGCTTGGGCTCAAGGGCGGGCAACCATTCCGCGGCAATCATGCGGCTGATGTCCGCTTCGCGACGCCTCCAACGGATCTCCACGAGAACCGCGCATGTTTCCAGAGCGACCCATGTAATCACCGCGGCCAGCGTTAGTCGCGGAAGTTCCAGCATCGCCGCCGCAGTGCCCTGAAAGACCCACATCGCGGCCATGGACACCACGGCGCAGGCGGCTCCTCCGAAGGCATGCAATCGAAGTTCGCGCGCGTCGGCAAGCGCATTCTCTTCGTCCGCCGCCCGGTGTTCTGACACCACCGCCTGAGCCGGTCCCACGCCCCCAGCCAAGGCTGAGCTTTGCAACCTTCGAAGCAAGGGGCTGAACTTCGCGACATCGATTTGCAGGGCGTCGGCCGCTTCCGCGGCGCCGCGTTTCCGCAGGAGCAGGACGGCCTCTTCCAGGATCTCCTCCGAAGACAGCGACGATTCGCCCCATTGATGCCACGCAATTCCCAACGCGATCACCAATCCCGACACCAACAGCAACGCGCCGATGGAGAGGCCGGGTCCCAACAGCGGAAACAATCCCCAAGCGGCTGCCAATCCGAGCAACACGGCGATGGCTCGCCGCATGGCGAGAGAGACGCGTACGCCGATGGGGAGGCGTTCCGGCAACCGAGCCTGAGTCGCCGTATCGTCAACCTCGATGGCCCGCGCCTCCTGTAAGGATGGCCCAGGTGTAATTTCCGCGATCGATGTCTGCTGCACAGCGCGTTGCCACGCCTCAAGTAACCATTTCGAGGAGCAGTCCTGCAGACCGCCGGCACGGGAGATAGTCGCTGCCAACGCGAGTTCGTCCCGCAATTCGTAGTCATCCAGGAAGCGTTCGCCCGGCGGCAGGAGTCCGCGCGCCGGGGTCCGGGCGAACATTTGCCGCACCATTTCCAGAAGCGCCACCTGCTGGCTCTCAATGGCGATGCAGTATGGCCGTTCTCCGCCCTCTCCTATTTCGCCATGGAGCAGCATGCAGCCGGCCAGGTCGCGAGGCTGCACCATGGAGAAAAAAACACGAAAGGCGCTGTAGCCGATGAAGCCGTAGCCCATCTTCTGCGGGTCGAATAAGATACCAAGACGAGGCATGAGTTTGGTTCCTCTACCTATAGTGTCTTGGCGGCGCGGAAATTCTCACGACATCGCGAAAAAAGTCCGCGCCTTACGGTCGAGTCTGTCGAACGAGGCTTAGAACTGGATGCGCACACCCAGTTGCATGATGCGCGGATCGCGGGCGTTGCTCACCGTGCCGAATCCGTTCTTGTTATTTATGGAACCATCGGCGTTTTGATAGAGGTTCGTAATGCGGCCTCCCGTCAAAGCGGAAATGTTCAGCGTGCCGTTGATTCCGGAGAACTGCGTCTGGTTGAACACGTTGAATGCATCGGCGCGTAACTGCAATTTCACGCTCTCGGTCACAGCAAACTGCTTTTGCACAGAGAGGCTGGAAGCGTTGATGCCGGGGTTGATGAGGTAGTTGCGAGGCGCTTCCAAGCCGATGGACCCAACCCTGGGAGCGGTGAACGCGGCTGGGTTGACGCGGTTGTAAGGATCGTTGGTTCCTGTGTTCGGCTGGCCGGTGAGACCAAGCCGCGCACCCTCGGTGTAGGAGCCGGTGATGTTCTGATTACCGACGCCGGAAATACTAAAACCGGGGGTGAAAGGAGAGCCGGTTTGGAGCGAGGTGCCGCCGGAAAGCTGCCAGCCATCGACCAGCATGTGGCCAACACGGTTGCCGCGGAACAGGGAAGGCAACTCATAGGTGTAGTAAATCTGCAGCATGTGTGCGCGATGCAGACCGAGCAGAGCGTAGTTTGCCAGACGCGTGTTGCTGTCGATGCGGTTGAATTCGCCGCGGTTGTCGGACGTCCCGAGCGTGCGGCTCCACGTGTAGTTGGCGCCAAATTCGAGTTTCCGTGTGAACCTGCGCGTCAACGACATCTGGAACGAATTGTAATTTGCCGTGCCGCCAAATTGATGCAGGTTGATGGTGCCGTAGCCGGCATAGGGACGGAGGAAGTCCGCGTCCAAGGCTCCGGAACCAAGGAGCCCGGTCTGGGATTTCGTAAGGTCGGCATTTTCCCGCAGGAACGTCGCGCCGTAAGCAATCGGATTGAGATTCAGGCGCTGCAACTGATGGCGGCTGAGGCTGCCTACGTAGGATGTGTCGAGCACCAATTGGAAGGGCAGCTTGGTCTGCACGCCGAAGCTGTAGTTATAGACTGTGGGCACATTGCCGTTGTAGTCGAAGGCATGCAAGCCGCTGGGGCCGATTTGAATGTCCTTGGGATCCAATTGGCTCAGCAAGCCATTCACCAGCGTGGGAGCGAAAGTAGTGGGCGGGTTGGTGATCATGTCGAACACCTCATTACCCTGGAAGCGGTCGTAGAACATGCCGCCGCCGGCGCGTATGACGAAATTCTGTTTTCCGGTCACATCCCAGGCGAAGCCGAGACGGGGCGCAAAGTGCACGCCGCGGTTTTGGATGAGGTACTTGCTGATATCCTTGCCAGCCTGTGCGATGCCGTTGATCAGATCGCCCGTGCCATTCACCAGCTTGCCAATGTAGGTTCCTGGAAACACCTGATTCGTTGCCCGGTCGATGGCGGTACGCGCAGCCGCGGTACCGTTGGGGTAATAGAAGCGCGGGGCCTTGCGCGGATCAAACCGCTCTTTCAAGAACGTGCCGGTTTGCTCGCCGGCGTCGAATTGCGGCTGAATCCATTGGAAGCGCAGCCCGTAGTCGAGCGTCAAGCGCCTGGTGATCTTCCACTGATCCTGCCCGTACCATTCGACGTTGGTGTAACGGTAGAGGCCGGTGGCATATTGCGACGCCTGGTTATAGCTGGAGTAAACGCCCATCGCCATGTTGGAGAATCCAAACCCGGTGTCGAAAGGATTGCTGGTGCTGTCGCCAAAGTTGAGATCGCCGCTGGAGTTGGCAAACGCGGTCTGATCTTTGCGGCTGCGCTGAATGTACAGCCCCGCTTTGATCACGTGCGCGCCGTAAATTTTCGTTACGTTGTCGATCCATTCAATGGTCGTGTTGAAGTTGTAGAAAGGCGCGTTGTTGGTACCGAAAGTCTGCGCGTTTCCAATGCGCGTTCCGCCGTAAGCAAAGCGTGGGATGAAATCGTTCTGCACCGCTTTGGGGTAGATAAGAGGAACTGTGATTCCCGTCTTGGTGCGCGTCAAGCCGTCGTTCACGGGGTCGATGTGGATGATGTTCTTGCCGAATCCCCACGTTGCTTCATTCGTAAGGCTGGGGCTGAGGATAGTGGTCAAACTGGCGACGAAGCTGTATCCCGGCCTCGTATCCGTAATGGGAACCTTGGGAAAGTTCGAGCCGAGCACGAACGATCCGTAAGCGCTGGTCACCGAGTCCTGGTTGTGCAGGAAGTGAGAAAAGACGCGCCATTTCGGCGTGATGTTGTAATCGCCGCGAATCAGCGATTCCCGCCGCGGATAGGAATCCGGCAACTGTGAAGTGAAGTTGAATCCGCGGTTGGCGGTGGAGATGGCGTTTGGCTGAGGGTAAAAGTTCAGCATGGCAACGCCGGGCCCGTAGAGACGGCTGGCTGGAACAATGTTCCCGGCGAGAGGCGCGCCGCCGAGGGGGTCTTTCAAAGCCGGAATGCGGTTGCCGTCGCGATCGATGGATTGCGAGAAATCTCCTTTCCGCTCCAGGTCTGTCGGGAATGTAGCATCGCGGCGGCCCTGCGGACGCAGTTGTTGTTGGAACTCCTGGCTCCAGAAAAAGAACAGCTTTTCTTTATTCTTGTTGAATACTCCGGGGATGAAAACGGGGCCGCCGATGGTGTAGCCGGGATCGTTAAAGCGGAAAAGACCGCGTTGCAGCCCGTCGCGATTGTTTTTCCAGTTGTTGGCGTTCAAACCTTCATGGCGATGGAAGAGATAACCCGAGCCGTGGAATGCCGTGCCGCCGCTCTTGGTGACGACGCTGATCTGCGCGCCGGAGCTGCGCCCGTACTCGGCCTGGTAGTTAGAGGTGAGCACCTTGAATTCCTGCACGGAGTCGAGGCTGATGGTGGCGAGCTGATCGCCGTTGTTGCCGGTATCGACGTTGCCGATGCCGTTGAGCGTCAGATTGTTTTGATCGAAACGCGCGCCGTTGGCCGAAATGTTCGCCAAGCCGGCGTGGCCGCCGGTTTGCAGGTTCGCCGTGGAGACAACGCCGGGAAGAAATCCCACCAGCTGCAAATAGCTGCGCGAGTTCACGGCGATGTTTTCCATTTCCTTGGAAGTCAGCGCAGCGGATCTTTCCGAACTCTCCGTCTTCAATTGAATGGTTTGCGCCGACACTTCAATGGATTCGGCGACCGTGCCCACGTCCAGGACGATGACGCCGGCCGAGATTCTGTCGTTAGCAAGCAGTGTGATGTCTTTGCGCTCGGTCTTCTTAAAGCCCGGCTTGTCGACGGTGATGGTGTACTTGCCTGGAAGGATCTGTGGGAAAACGAATCGTCCTTCGGCGTCTGTATTTGTGGAGGTGGCGATCTTGCGCTGCTGGTCGAGCAGAGTCACCGCGGTGCCGGAAATCACGGCATTCTGGGCGTCCACCACGGAGCCCGCAATAGAGCCGCTACTGGTTTGCGCGAAGGCGCCGGCCGCCGCCAGCAGCATCATCGAAAGAAAGGTACAAGTTTTCCGCATTGGTTTTTTCCCCCAAGAAATAATAGTCTGACCCCGCACAGGATTTCTGACTCGGAAATCCTGGTTGAGGATTGTAACACATCTTCGTGCTGTTGGTTGGGGCGATGCTGGATCCGCACGCACTTGGTTGGGACTGGGCTGGGCCGGCAAGAGAGAGGTAACAGGCCGCTCTGACTAGTGTTATAACCAGTCATAGGAGGATCTGATGAAAAGTTGGCCCGTTCAAGACGCCAAGGCGCGATTCAGCGAGATGCTGAACCGGACGCTTGCAGACGGTCCGCAATTGGTGACCAGGAGAGGAGTGGAGACCGTGGTGCTCGTACCTTTTTCCGAATGGCGGCAACTCAAGGCATCGGCCCGCCCAGCGCTAAAGGACTTGTTGCTGGCTCCACAGCCGCGCTTTGATTGGGGGTCCGTTCTGCCGGTACGAAAGCGCGCGCAAAGGCGAAGGCTGCAGCCGTTCGCATAGACTTATGTTTCTTTTGGACACCAACATCATTTCGGAGATGCGGAAACAAAAGCCCCATGGAGCCGTGCTTTCGTGGTTCCGGCAATTGGATCCATCGGACATACACATTTCCGCCGTAACGCTGGGGGAACTGCAAGCTGGTGTGGAAACCGTGCGCAAGCAGGATTTGGCGAAGGCGCAGGAGATCGAGATCTGGTTGGACATGGTGGCGGACTCATTTCAAATCCTGGCCGCGGATGGACCGGTGTTCCGGGAATGGGCGCGGCTGATGCACGGGAAACGGGACGAAGTCATGATGGATGGGATGATCGCGGCCACGGCGCGGGTGCACCGGCTCAAAGTGGCCACGCGCAACGTTAAGGACATGATGCTGTTTCCGGTAGATGTTGTGAATCCGTTCGGGGTTAGGTAGCTCGCACGGTCGAAAAACCACCAGCGACGGCCGCTTCGCGGACTCGAGTTTGGACATTTTCGTGGGGCAGATCTCCAGATCTGCGAGCCGGTCTCCAGACCGGCTCTGCCGGAAGGAATTGCAATCTCCCGGGCGGCTGCAAAGCAGCCGATGGCCTCTTGCGAGGCCATGCGGAATCTGGAGATCCCGCCGCAGATCTGGAGATCTGCCCCACATCGGTTTTCATCACGATTCGTGGGCCCCGAGGCTCATAGGGACTGTTCTGGAGAACTGCCCCACGTTCGTGATAGCTTAACATCTATGCTCTGGACTTTCGTCACCATTGTGCTGGCGGCCACTTTGGCCGATGCGCAACAACCGCCGGCGCAGCCTGCGCCTCCACCTGCCGCCGTTCGCCGCCGTGCACCGGATTTTCCGCAGCGGCCAGCCGCCGATCAGGCGATTGTCGATCGCGGCAAAGCGGTCTACGGCGTGTACTGCACGTTCTGCCACGGGGCGGACGCGCGCGGAGGATCGGGCGGACCGAATCTGATCCGCACCGCCGTTGTTCTCAACGATCAGAATGGGGAACTGATCGGCAAAGTGGTCCGCGAAGGACGCGAGGGAATGCCGCGCCTCGATCTGACCAATGCGCAAATCTCCGATATCGCGGCGTTCGTGCACAGTTTCCGCGTGGGCGGTTATGATGTTTCGCGCATGACGCCGCCCACCATTCTTACGGGCGATGCGAAGGCGGGCCAGGTGTACTTTGAAAAGACGTGCGCGGGTTGTCATTCCGTCAACGGCAACTTGAAAGGCATCGGAACACGCATCGGCGATCCCAAGCAGTTGCAGCAATCGTGGCTCATGCCGGGCGGCGGCGGACGTCGCGGACCCGGTGGACCTGGCGGAGGCGGTGGCGGATCGCGTATCCCCCCAACAACCGTTACGGTGACTACCGCGGGCGCGAAAGTGGAAGGCGTGCTGACACGCATCGACGATTTCTTCGTGTCGTTGACGGATAAAGAAGGAACGCCGCGCACTTTCACGCGCGAAGGCGACAAACCGAAAGTGGAGATTCACGATCCGTTGGAAGGACACCGCAAGTTGATTCCCACCTATAAGGATAAGGACATCCACAACGTGACGGCTTACCTGGTGACCGTGAAATGAAACTCTTCTATCTTTCTTTAATGGCCGCTGCTTTGGCGGCGCAAGGTTTGGATACAGCCACACTGCACAAACCGCTGGCGAACGATTGGCCAACTTATAGCGGCGATTATTCCGGGCAGCGCTACAGCCGCCTGACGCAGGTCAACACGACGAACGTGAAGAACCTCACTCTGGCCTGGACCACGCGGGTCACGGCCGGCATGGGGACGACGGGCCCAGCTTTCGGACGCGGTTTCGGCCCCGGCGGTCCGCCGACCATTGTAGGCGGCGAAGGCAGCGGAGAATTCAGCGGCGGCTTCGGCGGCGGAACAAATATCCGCGCCTCGGCGCTGATGGTGGATGGACGCATTTATTTTTCCACTCCCGATAACGCATGGGCCGTTGATGCGCGCGATGGACGCGTGCTGTGGCATTACTTCTGGAAGACCAAAGGCGGCACGCATATCGGCAATCGCGGGCTCGGCATGTGGGGCCGCTGGTTGTACATGGAAACTCCCGACGATTACCTGGTCTGTCTGGACGCGCTCACCGGTAAAGAGCGGTGGCATAAACCGATCGCCGATTTCAATCAGCAGTATTTCTCCACCATGGCACCGGTTGTGATCGGCAATCACATCATCGTAGGAACGGGAAACGACCTTGATGCACCCGGTTACGTGCAGGCTCGCGATCCGGAAACCGGCGACGTACAGTGGACTTGGCACACGGTGCCGATGAAGAAGGGCGACCCTGGGCTGGAAACGTGGGGCTCGCTGGAAGGCGCGCGCGTCGGCGCTGGCAACGTGTGGATTCCCGGCGCTTACGATCCGGAAACGAAACTCTACATCTTCGGCACAGGCAATCCGTCGCCGAGTTATACGAATCCCAAAAGCCGTGACGGCGATAACCTCTATACCTGCTCCTTGGTCGCCATCCATGTCGATACCGGGAAGATGGCTTGGTATTACCAGGTGAATCCGCATGACACGCACGATTGGGATTCCAGTGAAACGCCCATTCTGGTGGACGGCGATTTCAAAGGCAAAAAGCGCAAGATGGTGCTGCACGCCGATCGCAACGGCTATTTCTATGTTGTCGATCGCATCACGGGCGAGCATCTGCTCACAAGCAAGTTCTCCGACTCCGTCAATTGGGTGAAGGAAATTAACGCGAAGGGACAAACCATCCGCGATCCGGCGAAGGATTCCTCCGTCCCCGGATCGTTGGTTTCGCCCAATAATTACGGTGCGACGAATTGGCCTCCGGCGGCTTATTCGCCGGATACGGGCCTGTTCTACGTTCCCCAAAGCGACACGTACGCCATGTACTATCTGACCGAGACGGACCCGCGCGGTGCAATGGGATTGGGCGGCAAAGACGAACAGTTCGTGGCGTCGATGGGCAGCTATCTCACCGCCATCGATTACAAGACGGGCAAGATCGCCTGGAGGCATCGCTACCCGGGGACAGGCGGATTCGGAGGCGGAAACGGTATTCTAACAACGGCGGGCAAACTCGTATTTGCCGGAGACCCATCCGGAAACATCGTTGGCTATGATGCCGCCAGCGGGAAGATTCTTTGGCATTCGCGCATCGGGCAGGTGTCCAACGCTCCGCAAACATACATGGTGGACGGCCATCAATATTTATTGGTGGCGGCGGGAGATGCGCTGTACGCTTTCTATCTTCAGTAGCGCGCTTAAGTGCTTTTGACCATCTGCCGATAGTAAGACTGGGACTCGGAGCCTACCGGGTACGGGTACCTGGGATGGTTGTCGCCCAGCGAAACCTTGTGTTTAACTGAGAATCAGAGTGCTGGAAACTTCGGAAAGCACCCGCATTGATGCGGCGCAAATGGCAGCGGCTACGGTCGCGCCTACTGGGTTGACACCGCAAGCCAAGTCTTTTCTTTGGGTTGCCGGACTGCTGCTAGTCTGCTACGCACCTATTCTTCAGGCTTTGGTTAACCAATGGATGAACGATGAGGACATGGGTCACGGCTTCTTTGTCCCCGCCATTGCCGGTTACATCGTTTGGCAGAGGCGCGGCGAACTCACGGCAACTTCGTTCAAAAGTAACCCATTGGGCCTCCTCTTCATTTTCTTAGGCGCCTGTCAGGCGATTGTCGGCTCTCTGGGCGCGGAGTTCTTCGTTTCGCGCACGGCGTTTCTGGTTTCCGTCTTTGGATGTGTCCTCTATGCCGGCGGATGGAAAGCCATCCGCATGTTCGCTTTTCCTCTGTTCCTGCTGGGATTCATGATTCCGATTCCGGCCATTGTTTACAATCAAATCACTTTCCCTCTGCAGCTATTGGCCAGCAGCGTCGCCGAAACCGTTCTGAAACTGTGCGGAATTCCTGTCGTGCGCGATGGCAACATTTTGGAATTGCCCAGCCAGAAACTGTCGGTGGTGGAGGCGTGCAGCGGCATCCGCTCTCTTTTGTCGCTATCCTTTCTGTCGCTGGTGTTCGGTTATCTGTTCGACAAGAAAGTGTGGATGAAGTGGCTGCTGCTGGGCCTGATCATCCCCATTGCCATTGCCGCCAACGCCAGCCGCGTCACGCTGACCGGGATGCTCAGCGAGATTAACGTGGAATATGCGCAGGGCATCTATCACAGCCTTTCGGGGTGGGTCGTGTTCATGGTTGCACTGGTGATGCTGGTGATTACGCATAACACGGCCAACGCCATCTATAAACGAATATGCCGCGGGCAAGATGCGCCCAAGGGAGCCTGAACGCATGTCCTCCTTTCTCACTACAGCGCGGATGCGCTTGCTGACTGTGGTCCTCCTGCTGCATGCCGCGGCATTCTACGGACTCGGACGGACCGAACCGGTCTTTGCCCCGAAGTCGCTGAAAGATTTTCCCACGGCCTTTGGCGGATGGAAGCTGTTGCAAGAGGGCGTGATCGAAAAAGAGATTCTGGATGTGCTGAAAGCCGACGACGTCATCACCCGTACCTACACTGATGGCAACAAGCATTGGGCCGGCCTCTTCATCGCTTATTTCGCAACGCAGCGAACGGGCAAGGCTCCGCATTCGCCCAAAAACTGCCTGCCGGGTTCCGGCTGGGTGCCCATCACCGCCGAGCGCGTCTCCATCCCCATCGACGGACGCCCGAACATTGACGCCAATCGATACGTCGTGGCGCATGGCGAGGAGCGGTCGCTGGTGATTTACTGGTATCACACTCGCTACAGAACGGTGGCAAGCGAATATACGGCAAAGGTCTATACAGTTGCCGACGCGATCAGGTATAATCGATCTGATGTCGCCATCGTTAAGGCGACGCTGAACTTCGTTTCCGGGAATGAAGAAGAAGCAACCCGGTTGACCGTTCAGTTTGTGAAAGATTTTTACAAGGAGCTAGACGCCTACTTCCCAGGCTAAGAAGGCAGCCGGGGGGTCGGCTACAAAAGGAAAAGCAGTAATAAATCCTCCCCCGACATGCCCATTTCGCTCCAATCCCCCGTGGAGTATTGCGCGCCCGCCCCAGGCCACGCAGGCGCAGCGATCGTTTGTTCCGCCGCCATTCCAGACCCCATTCGGAGAGAAGTGCTGCTGCGCCGCGCTTGGGAAACCGCCGTGCGCGAAGATCCCAAAGAGGCAGCGCGGTTCTACGCATTCGTGCGAGGACGCTCGTGGGTGGCTTCCGCCGGGTTCCACGCCTCGCTCGAACTTGCCTTCCGCCTGAACGCGCAGGATGGAGAGGCTCTGCTGACAGCGGCGATTAGCAAAGACCCGGGGATCGCTCTACGCGAGATGCGCTCTTTGTTAGCGTTGCCTTACGGACGGACGCTTTTGGAAAAGGCTTGTGTCGCCGCACCCGGCGAAGCGATGGCCATCGCTTCAGGCGTGTCGCCTACGGGGCAGGTTCTGTTGCAACTCCTCGAATCGAGCCGTGATTCCAACTTGCGCCTTGTTGCCCGGTTGGCCAAGGACAACTCCAACGAATTACCCACACGGCAACGCGCGGCGAACCTGTTCGAAGACGGCTTCGACAACGCCGCGTCCGCGCAGAGCTATTTTTCGCGGCTCGTCGAACGCGGCGCGTCGGATGGCCTGCTTTCCGAGTTCGCCATGCACTATCTTCGCGAACTGCGGCAGAGCGGCGCGCGTGTCAATCTCCGTCAGTGGTCCGCGCGCGACCTGTACCTGTTGATGGTGCACGGACGCGAGACGATGGATGGCGATCTATTCCGCGCTCTCACGCAAAGTGCGCTGCGCGAGAAACTGACCGGCGCATCGCTGGCGAGTTGGCCGCATGCCCGCGCCTTCCTCAGCGACGCCCTGCTCTATTCCAGCGCGGACTACTTGAACGCTTCGCAATTCGCCGAAGCTTTGCGCGGCATTCATCAGGCCGTGAATCCGCTGGATGAATTGCTGTACGCCGCCGAGATCATCGACAGGCTGCCGGCGCGCAGCCTCGCCGCGGCAGCCGCTGTGATTCAGGAAGAATCGACGCGCGGTGACTCCGCCGGCCTGCTGTACGGAATGCTCGCCGCGCGCCTGGCCGCGAGGCTTCCGCGGGACACGGCAATCGCCCGCACCGGGGCCGCTTACGCGGGCTTCTTCCAAACCCCGCAGGCGGCTTCCATGGACTCGCTCTTCGGGCGCGAAGGACGGTCCATTCACCGCTACTATTTTTACAATGACGACGACGGCGTGGAATCCTTCGCGGCGTTTCGCGGCGGCTATCAGCGCTCCGCCGATTGGAAGTGGGAAGATCACGGCGCATGGGTGCGCGCGACATCCACACATCCGGGCCGCCGTATTGAGATCTATGCCAACGTTCCAGCGGATCTGGCTTTGCCGTCGAATCGCGGACGCGATGCCGAACTGGACGCGCGCAATGTAGAGACGGATCGCGCACTGGGATCGAGCGAGCCGGATGTCGTGGTCCATCGCGGCCACGCCTTCCATCTTCCGAAAACGCTGGCGCGTCTGAAGCCATCGGCCAAGCTCGTGTTTTTGGGCAGCTGCCGCGGAATGGAAAACGTGGAGCGAGTGTTGGCCGCCGCGCCGCGCGCGCAAATCATCGCCACGCGTGGAACCGGCACACACACGGTCAACGACCCATTGTTGAAAGCGCTCAACCAGGCGCTGCTGCGTGCCGCGGGTGATCTCGACTGGACGCGATTCTGGGCCTCCGTGACGGAACGCTTCCCCGGAAACGCCATGTTCGCCGAATACACGCCGCCGCATCGCAACACGCAGGCGATTCTGCTGAAGGCGTACTTCGAATACCTCTCGCGAGGCGTGGACCTCGATTAGCTGGGCTGCTGTGTGCGGCAGTAATTGGACATTTGCCAATTTTGTGTGGGGCAGATCTCCAGATCTGCGAGGCGGTCTCCAGACCGCCTCTGCCGGCAGTGATCGATATCTCCGAGAAAGCGGGCCGCACGGTAGAAAACCCGCCCCACGGCGGCCGCATCGCGGCCGATGGCCTCTGGCGTGGCCATGCGGGATCTGGAGATCCCGCCGCAGATCTGGAGATCTGCCCCACCACAGATTAGGTGAGGGCTTGGTCGATCGTGTCGTAAAACTGGAACACGGTGTCGAGCTTTGTCACGCGAAACGCCGAGCGCACCGCTCCATCCGCTCCCGCCAAGCGCAAACTTGCGCCTTCCACGGTGCGGATGTTGTTGTAGCTGGCAATGAATCGTCCGATACCGGTGCTATCGATCTGCTTCAATCCGCTCAAATCGATGACGATGGTGCGATACCCGCGCGCAAGCAAATCATCAACCGCGTGCTGCACGCGTTCGCTTTCCGCGCCTAACATCATCTTCCCGGACACAGTGATGCGCGCCATCCCGGCGCGCACTTCCTGCTGTTCCACTTGCAAACTCATGCTTTCTCCTGCTTAGGCCGCAACACTGCCACCAGATCGGGTTCGGCCGCAGCCAGGACGTTTTTCGGAATATAGCAGTATCCCTGATCGCCCCACTGCGAGCCCCAGGAATTCTTCACCGTGTAGTAGTTGCCCTGGTATCCGACAATCAGCATGGCATGCCGCCCGTGCTGCCCGCTTGGCGGCTCGGCCGCGGAGATGACGCCATCGCGGCCCACCGCCGCAAAACCGGGCCCCGTGTTCATGCCCACGTGCACAGGAGATCCGGCGGAGAGCACGGTCTTCACATCGTCCAGAGCGATCGGATGCGGCTTGGCTTCCAAGCGGAACTGCTCGGCATCGGCGGCCAGCGTGCGCTCACCAGCCTTGGGAGTCTCGGCGTCATCGGGCCACAACTCCTGGCGGCAGGTTCCGCTTTGTTGCAACACCTCACCGGGATCGGGACCGCCCACCGTGCCGCTACCGCCTTCGTGGGCGTAAGTGTAATCTTTCGCATCCCCCTGCATGCGCTGAAACTCCAACATCGCGTAGCTGGGCGAAAGGCGCGGGCACGGTTTTCCATCGAGGTTGCGCGTCAATTCCACGGCGTGTGTCCAGGCAAACGCCGAACAGCGCGAGGTATCCGCCTGATCTCCAACGGGAGTGCAAGCCGGCCTCAGATCGATGGCGGGTTTTTGTTCCACCGCTGCATACTCGGGCGGCAACGGCTGCGGATCGGGCAGCACGCCCTTGGGCGGCACGGTCACGAACATGTTGTCGAACACGATGCCGCTGTACTGCTGCCGCAACAGCATCGCCATGGCCGCGGGGACAAAACCAAACGCGTGCAGCCGGCCATCCTGCTCATAGAGGCGAACGGTTTCGGATGCGCCGGGAGCGATGTTCTCAAACGCATTGGCAAAACCGGGATCGTCGAAGCGCTGGTATCCGGCATCGGCCAACTGATCGTCGATGGTCTCGCCAAAATACTCATGCCCGCCAAACAATCGTGATGCCGACGCCGCGTAATCGTCCTCGGTCCAGTTGCCGGTGTCCTCGGCGAAATCTTCCTCCGTCGCATCGGCCGAAATCTCCGGCACGAAGGCATCTTCAT
>JACPVQ010000064.1 GCA_016191645.1 Candidatus Solibacter usitatus | reverse complement strand
TTGAAGTACCCAACATTGGCATCACATAGCGTGGCTGTGTTTTCATTTGGTAAGACCTTTCATGCCACAGGATGGAAGATAGGGTATACCGTCGCGCACCAGGAGTTGCCGTTCCGGATCCTGCAGCGAGACCCCTTCCTCGGGGAAAGATTCGGCAGGCATGGGCGCGGGTGCAGTCGCGGCATTTTCGGAAACCGCCATGGGAAGGCTGGAGGCGGTGATATAGGAGGACTCCTCCAGAATCATGGCGCGCTCAATGGCGTTGCGCACTTCGCGCACGTTGCCGGGCCAATCGTGACGCCGCAGCGCCAGTTCCGCATCCGCGGAGATGCCCAGAATCTGCCGCTTGAACTTGCGGTTGTAATGCTCCACAAAGAATCTCGCCAGCGGGACAACATCGTCGCGGCGCTCGCGCAACGGGGGAATCTGCACGTGGATCACATTGAGCCGAAAGAACAGGTCCTGGCGGAACGCGCCTTCTTTGATCGCCTCGCGCAGGTTGCGATTGGTGGCCGCTATGACCCGGACATCCAGCTTGATGTCCTTTAGACCACCCAAACGCCGGAATGTCTGATCTTCCAGAACGCGCAGCATCTTCGCTTGCAGCATCATGGGAATCTCGCCGATTTCATCCAGGAACAGCGTGCCCTTGTCGGCCAGTTCGAACAGCCCGCGTTTCTGCGAGCGCGCATCCGTGAACGCGCCCTTCTCATAGCCGAACAACTCGCTTTCCAGCAACGTATCGGGAATGGCGGCGCAGTTGATGGCGATGAACGGCTCCGCCTGGCGCATGCTGGAAAAGTGAATCGTCTTGGCGATGAGATCCTTACCGGTTCCGTTTTCGCCGTCAATCAGAATCGTGGACGCTTCGCTCGCCGCGATGCGCCGGATAAACGTGTTGAGGTCGCGCATCGCCGTCGATTCGGCCACCATGTCGCGATTGCGCGGCAGAAACTCCTCGGTGATGTTCTTGATGGTGGCGACCGCGCCTTCCAGTACACCGGAGTCGTCATAGAGGTGTGTGGTCTTGATGATGGCCATCCGCTCCATGCCGGTCGGAGTGCGCAGGCGAATGGTTCCGTTTGATACCGAAGCCTGGCTCATGCCCAGCTTTAGACCGCACTCGTTATCGCAGGTAGCGCAGCGGAATACATCACTGCAACTGGAACCCACCATGTCGCTGGCGCTCATGTCGAACAGCATTTCAGCGGCGCGATTGACGCCCGTGATCTGCATGTGCTCGTCGTAGAGGATCAAAGCGTCTGAAAGCTGATCGAAAATCGCCTCCAGAACTTTGGACTCCTGCCACTGCTGGGCTAACTTGGACACAACATCGCCTTTCCGCCCCAGTTTAGCACCACCATCCATTTCTGTTGGGGGAAATGACGCAGAACCTGCTCCGGCGGTTGGCGAAACCCATTGTTACCGGGCGCGCAGTGTGGTACGACGATTGCTATCAGCCCTGATGAGAGGAGTAGAAAATGTTCACTCTCAAGAAGGTTCTCTTCCCCGTGGACTTCTCGGACCGCTGCCGCGGCGCGGCCCGGCTTCTGGAAGCGCTGCATACGAATTTCGAACCGGAGATAACCCTGGTGCACGTTCTTCCCCCGCCCCATCTGGAATACACCATGACGGACTTGGGCGGCGGGTTGATCCAGGACTATACGGTTGCACGGTTGGGACAGGTGCGCAAAGACCTGAACTACTTTCTGGACGACGAGCTAAAGCACTTTCCCATCAAGCGGGTCTTGCTGGAGGGAGACCCTGGCCGGAAACTGATCGATTACGCGCACACCGATGGCTCCAATCTGGTGGTAATGCCGACGCATGGATACGGCGGTTTTCGACGCTTCATGCTGGGCTCGGTTACGGCAAAGGTTCTGCATGATGCCGATTGCCCCGTTCTGACCGGAGTGCACATGGAGGCCATACCGGACCCGGCGGATGTGCACGTAAGGACGGTGGCCGCGGCGCTGGACCTAAGCGAATCGAGCGAAAAGGTACTGGATTACGCGGCCGGCTTCGCCGAAGCGTGCAATGCGAAATTGCTGATCATTCATGTGACGCCGTCCATTGAAGGGATGACGGGCGAATACTTCGAGCCCAATTGGCGGGAGCGCTTTGAAGCGGAGGCCCTTCGCCGCATCTCCGCCTTGCAGCAGAAAGCGGGTACGATGGCGAATACTGTAATGGACTACGGCGATGTGGGTGCGGGCGTGTCCCACATGGCGAAGGAGAATGACGTGGGGATATTGGTAATCGGGCGCGGCTCGTCATCGGGAGTATTCGGCCGCATCCGCGCGCATGCCTACGGGATCATCCGGCAATCTCCCTGCCCGGTGATCAGCGTATAGCCTGCTTTCAGTTGTTTCGTAGGGCAAGTAACTACAGCGCCAAACGCTCCCGGGCGTAGTGCAGACACGCTTTGACATTCTCTTCCTCCAACTGCCACTGTGCCTGCGACGGGAGGCCGGTGAGCATTTGAAGAGGTTTGGTGTGTTTGGCTTGTCGCGCCGTTTTCAATGTGCGCGCCAGGCGCGTGGCGTTCGCGTTGGGGAATGTCTGCCAGTACTTCTCTGTGAGGCACGGGACCTTCAACGGGTCGCGCGTGATCATCTCCAGCGTCATGCGCGTTTTCGGACGCGCCGCGCGGATACGATCGACAATCTTCGGAATGTCCAGCATGCCTTCGCCGAAGCGCACCTCAGCCAATAGAAAACCGTCGGCGTAGTCCTCCACCGCCATGTCCTTTATGTGTGTGGAGAAAGCATACGGCGCGAGCCTGTCCACCACTTCGTAGGGATCGTCAAGCAGTGAAATATTGTTGCCGGTGTCGAGGCACACTCCGAAATACTCGCTCGAATACGATTTGAGAATGGCGACAAACTCCTCCACCGTCCAATCTTTGTGATTCTCCACGGCGAACGGCATCTTTGCTTTTTCCGCCAGCGGGACGGCGCGGCGAAGTGCGGCATGAGAAGTGGCCACGAACTTTTTCCAATCGTCCATCGTATTGAACGTTTCGTAGCGGCGTCCTCCGAGACATGCTGCGCGCACGCAGAGCGCGCCGATTTCCTTGGCGGCGGCAAGGGTGCGCGCGAATGCTTCATCGTTGTCCGTCCGCGGCAAGCCCGACATCACCTCAAGAAACATTCCATACTCTTCGGCCTTGGAACGAAGTGCCTTCAAGTATTCAGGCGTTGTGTTGTTGAGCGATGCCTGAATGCCGCCCGCGCCCAGGCCGTGGCAGTATTCCAGAAACTCGCGCGCGTCTCTGGGACGGCGCACGGACAAATAACACGTCGTGGCAACGCCCATTTTCGTGCCGGGCGCGGCCGCCGGAAGGGCCAGAGGCGCGGCCAGGGATGCGAGAAAACTTCGGCGGGTGTTCGTCATAGGGAATCGGTCATAATTTAACATGGTTCCACTTCCCCGGGTTCAGCGCAGTTTGGAAGGATACGAGTGACCGATCAGGTATTTCTGTTTTTTGGATTGTTACTGGCGTTTGTCGCCGGAGCCGCCGTTGTGTGGCTGATCCTCCGCAAAGCCGGCGAGGGTCACGAGGTGGTAGCGCTTGCATTGCGCGACTCGTTGCGTGAGATGCAGGACCGGCTGCAGAAGCTGGAAGTTGCTCGCGAGGGCGCAAATGCAAGCCTGCGCGAACAAATTCAGTCCTTGGCTGCCAGCGAAGTGCAATTGCAGAAGGAGACGGCTCGCTTGTCCGGTGCGTTGCGCGCGCCAGCAGTGCGAGGCCGTTGGGGCGAAATGCAACTCCGCCGCGTCGTGGAACTGGCCGGAATGTCGGAAGCTTGCGACTTCGAAGAGCAGTCGCGGGGCGACGTTGATGGCAGCCGCATGCGTCCGGATCTGATTGTACGTCTGCCGAATGCACGGACGTTGGTGATTGACGCCAAGACCCCGCTCAGCGCGTATTTGGAATCATCGGAAGCCAACGATGAATCCGTGCGCGCGGCCAAGCTCAAAGAGCATGCCGCGCAAGTGCGCCAGCAGATTGTGCGCCTGAGCGCCAAATCGTATTGGGACCAGTTTGAGGATTCGCCGGAATTCGTCGTTCTGTTTCTCCCCGGCGAGGCATTCTTCAGCGCCGCTCTGATGGCGGAGCCCGAGCTGTTGGAATACGCCGCGGATCGCCGCGTGATTCTGGCCACCCCGACAACGCTGATCGCTTTGTTGAAGGCCGTCGCGTTCGGCTGGCGGCAACAGCGCGCCGCCGAGCGCGCCGAAGAGATTCGCGAAATCGGCGCATCCTTATATGAGCGGCTGCGATCTATGGCTTCCGAGTTGTCGCTGCTCGGCGGACAACTGGAAAGAACAGTGCAGAGTTATAACCGCGTGCTGGGCGGATGGGAATCGCGCGTCCTTCCCGGTTCCAAACGAATGAACGAACTGGGCGCGGGAACGGGGAATCCGCTGGAAGCGCCGCGTCAGGTGGAGACGCCGGTGCGCACAACCAAGGTTCAATAAAGGAGGCACGTACGAATGCGATTGGGAATTCTTCTCTGCCTGTTTCTTGCCGGATGCGCAACGAAACAAGCGCCGGAACCCGTGGCAGAAGCCACCGTTGCCACCATCACCGCATTCACTGAGGGCCCTACCGTGGATGGGGAAGGCAACCTCTACTTCACCGAGATCATGAACCAGCGCATCATGAAAATGAAGCCCGACGGATCGTTGACCGTCTTTCGCGAAAACAGCAACTCGGCGAACGGGCTTCTCTTTGATTCGGAACTTCGCCTGCTGGCATGCGAAGGCGCGGCGATGCGCGGCAGCAGGTTTCACGGCATGTCTCCGCTTGCCAATCAGGAGATGAAACCGCGTGTGACGCGCACGGATTTGAAGACCGGCAAGATGGAAGTGCTGGCGGATTCGTACGAAGGCAAGCCATTCACCGGGCCGAATGATATTACGATGGACCGGCTGGGTCGTCTCTACTTCACCGATCTGCCGGGAGGCGCGGTCTATCGCATCGATGCGGATAAGAAACTCACTCGCATCCTGGCCGCTCCGGATATTCAGCGGCCGAACGGCATCTCCATTTCGCCGGACGACAAGACCCTTTATCTGGTGGAGGCCAACAATCAACAGGGCGGCGCAAGAATGATTCGCGCTTATGATCTGGGCGAGGATGGCGTTCCGCGGAACATGCGCGTCTTCTGGAATTTTTCACCGGGCCGCAGTGCCGACGGGCTGTGCATGGACACGCAAGGCAATCTCTATGCTGCCGCGGGCTTGCATCAGACTCGCGGCACCAGCGAAACGTTGGACACGAAATGCGGCATTCATGTCTTTTCGCCGGATGGTAAGAAGAAGCGATTCATCGGCGTTCCGGAAGATACCATCACGAATTGCGCCTTCGGCGGAGCGGACATGAAGACGCTGTACGTCACCGCGGGCAAGGGCGTTTATCAATTCAAAGTGGATGTTGCCGGGACGCGGCGTTAATTCATTGAGCCTGGCGCGAAACCGTCCCGATGCGCGATTCCGCGTTCTTCTTTTGTTTCGTTTGCGCCCAGGCGCTGCGAATATCTTCGGGAAAGCCTTGTAGGATCTGCTCCAGCCGCGCGGTCATCTGCTTGACGATCTCCGGATGCTCGGGAGCAACGTCGTAGCTTTCATCCACGTCCTTCGACAGATCGTACAACTCCGGCGTCTGTAGCAGGAGATTCACGCGCCCACCCGCGGGAGCCGGGCTGTACGTCACGTTGTTGTATCGCGAATAGTGAATCTTCCAACGCCCCATGCGTGCGCATTGCGCATTCACATCGTCGAAGTAGATCAATAGATCGCGCTCCACGTCTTTCTTCTGGCCGGAAAGCAGAGGCCAGATGTCGATGCCATCCAGGGCGTTCTTGGGCGTGATGCCGCACAGCTTGGCCACCGTGGGCAGAACGTCCATCGGCGATGCGATGGCGTCGCACACTTTGCCCGCCGGAATCTTGCCCGGCATGCGCGCGATGAACGGCACGCGCACCCCACCTTCCCACGTCATCCCTTTGCGGCCGCGCAACCGCCCCGGGCTGCCTTGAAACCACGGACCGTTATCGGACGAGAACAACACCAGCGTATTTCGATCCAGGCCCAATCGCTTGATTGTGCCGAGCACTTCTCCCACGCTCCAATCGATCTCTTCGATGACGTCGCCATACAATCCCTGCGGCGACTTGCCGCGAAAACGCTTCGATGCCGCGATGGGAATGTGCGGCATCGTATGCGGCATGTACAGGAAAAACGGCGCGCCCTTGGAATTCTCCATGAACTTCACCGCCCGCTCCGTGTAGCGCTGTGTCAGGGTATCAAGGGTAGCCCGTTGTTCCACGACGTCCTCGTTGTGGAGCAGAACGGGAGGATTCATGTCGTTCGAATACGGAATGCCGAAGTACTCATCGAAACCGCGCCGCATGGGAAGGTACGCCGGCTTGTGGCCGAGATGCCACTTACCAACGCACATGGTTTTGTAACCCTTCGTCTTCAAAGCCTGGGCGATGGTCTGCTCGGAATCGGGAAGTCCTTTTTCGTCCGTTGGGAATAGAACCTTCGGCACGCCAACACGCGTCGGGTAGCGGCCCGTCAACCACGATGCGCGCGATGGCGAACACACCGGGTTGGCGGAAGTGAATTGCGTGAAGCGCATGCCCTCGGAGGCCATGCGGTCCAGGTTCGGTGTGCGAATGGACGACCCGTAAACCCCGACGTCGCCGTAGCCGAGGTCATCGCAAAGAATGACGACGATGTTCGGCATCGTCTGCGCCGCGGCCGGTGCGGCTGCAAGGCCGGGTAGGAGTTGAAGGAAATTGCGTCTGTTCATAAAATCCTCTCTTTATTGCCAAAACTTCTCAATCTGCTCTGCATAACTAGATTGTGGGGCAGATCTTCAGACCGGCTCTGCCGACAGTATTCGAAACGTCGAAACGGCTGCAAAGCAGCCGAAAACGGCCGCTTCGCGGCCGATGGCCTCTGACGAGGCCATGCGGGATCTGGAGATCCCGCCGCAGGTCTGGAGACCTGCCCCACACAGCGGCACAGCCGCAACCAAAAGGAAATCCTCGCGGCTCGGATGGATTTCAGGGAGTAGTAGTACAGAGCTGCATAGGCGCAACCAAAGGAAATCTTCGCAGCTTGTAGTAGTGCACTAAGGTTTTCCAATCGTTGGGCCTTCCACGTTCACCATGCGCGGCAGACGGTCCGCAACGGGCGGCAATGGTTTGCGCAGCCGGTGCGGACCTTGCTGATACCAATAGCCGACCGTGTAGAAACTATCCGAGCGGTGGTTGGCATGACCGTGCTCAATGGTCATCTTGAAGTATTTTTCGAACCGCGCCGGCGAATCCAAATGAAACCGGTAGACCATCCAATGCTCCGGAGTGGCAATCGTAATCCACAGATGCGTGATCACGCCGGGCCCTTGGACGTCCCCAAGGACGCGTGTTTCGCCTGGCTTGATGGGATTTTTACGGCCGCCATCGTCATTCGCGCCATCTCGATCGAAGGAAGATAACGATTGCCGGTTTCATGTGCCTCCATTCTGGATTGGGCTTGCTTTGATAGTCTACAGAAGGAGGATTCGAAGATGCGAGTGCTACGATTGCTGGCGGCGGCAGCGGCGATGAGTATTGCCGCCGGCGCGGCCGTGAAGGTGGAGAAGGTCAACTACAAGGGATGGCCAAACAGCTACCGCGTTTCGAACGGCGAAGTGGAGATTGTCGTGACCGGCGACGTGGGACCGCGAATCATGCACTTCGGATTCACCGGCGGGCAGAATCTGCTGAAAGAATTTCCTGAGCAGCTGGGCAAGAAGGGCGAGGCACAGTTTCAACTTCGCGGCGGACACCGTGTTTGGAAGGCGCCGGAAGATCCCGTGGCGACATGGGCTCCGGACAATGTCGCGGTGCAGGTGAGCATCAACAAATCGGGCCTCGTGGCGCGTGAGCCGGTGGAACCCTTGACGAACCTGCAAAAAGAAATCGCCGTGGAGATGGCGGAAACGGGCACGCGTGTTACGGTCACGCATCGGATTTACAACAAGGGTCTCTTCCCGCTGGAATTCGCTCCATGGGCATTGACGATGATGGCGCAGGGCGGCGTCGCGGTAACGGGCTTTCCGCCGCGTGGCAAGCATCCGCAGGTGTTGGAGGCAACGAATCCTCTGGTCATGTGGGCCTACACAGACCTCTCTGATAAGCGTTGGGTGTTTACGAAAAAATATTTGTTGCTGAAACAGGATCCTAAGAACAATGAACCGCAGAAGCTGGGGATGCATAACCCGCGCACGTGGGCAGGCTACATGCTCAACGGCGAAATGTTCCTCAAAAAGTTCAAGCCCGGCGCGGCGGAAACGCATCCCGATTTTGGCTGCTCCTTCGAAACATTTACGAATGCGGATTTTCTGGAGATTGAAACGCTGGGGCCGATGACGAAGGTTGCGCCGCAAGGAAGCGTTACGCATGTCGAACAGTGGAGTCTGCATAAGAACGTCAAGCCCGCGTCTCTAACCGACGCGGAGTTGGACCGGGTGCTGCTGCCGCTGATCGGCAACTGACGAAAGCGCGGGTACGATAGACTCAGGTTATGCGAACCGCACTTTTATTCTCATTGGCTGTGCTCTGCGCCGGCGGCGAAAAACCGCTGGGAAAACCGTTGACTCTCAAATCGCCGACGCCCATTGCGGACATCTTGAAGACGCCCGATCAGTACGTTGGCAAGACTGTCCAAGTAAAGGGCAACATCACGGAAGTGTGCCAAATGGCCGGATGCTGGACCAGTCTGGTGGACCCCGCCACCAACAAAATGATCCGCATCAAGGTCAACGACGGCGAGATTGTCTTCGCCAAGGAGTTCATCGGCAAGACAGCGGTCGCTGAAGGCGAACTGCGCAAGATCGACCTCACTCGCGAGCAGGCCGTGGCCCGCGCCAAGCACGAAGCCGAGGAGCAAGGCCGCAAGTTCAACCCGGCGTCGATCAAAAGCGGCGCTGTCATCTATCAGATTCAAGGTTCCGGGGCATTAGTTCTCGACTAGGATTTTCCACAAATGCGATTCGTCTCTTTACTGCTCATCGCGGTTTCCACACTCTCCGCGCAAACCACGCCGAAGCGTCCCAAACTCGTACTGGCCATTGTCGTGGACCAGTTTCGCTACGACTATCTGGTGAAGTTCCGCGATCAATACAATGCCGGTCTGTCGCGTCTCTTGCAACAAGGCGCGGTATTCACGAACGCCTACTACGAAAGCTTTCCAACTGTGACCGCGATTGGACATTCGACATTTCTAAGCGGCGCGACGCCGTCGGTGAGCGGGATTGTCGGCAACTCCTGGTATGACCGCGAGGCGAAGCGCAACGTCACCAGCGTTTCCGACGCCAAAGAAACGATGCTGGGAGGAGCGGGCCGGGGCGCGGCGGGCGATGCGGCGTCGCCACGCCGCATGTTGGTCTCTACTGTCGGCGACGAACTCAAAATGGCCGGCCGCGCCGCAAAGGTGATTGGCATATCCATTAAGGACCGCAGCGCGATTCTACCGGCGGGCCACATGGCCGACGGCGCATACTGGTTCGATCCCGGCAGCGGCAATTTTGTTTCCAGCTCTTACTACTTCAAGGCGCTTCCGCCATGGGTGGAGGAGTTCAACAAGGCGCGTACCGCGGACAAGTATGTCGCGGCCGAATGGAAACCCATCGCCGGCGGCGCGATTTTCAAGACCATGGCTTCCAACCCTGGAAAGGACTATTTCACATCCTTGGAATCCACGCCGTATGGCAATGACTTGCTGGTGAAATTCTCCGAGGCCGCCATTACTCACGAGAAACTGGGCGGACACGAAGGCACCGATGTATTGGCGTTGAGCCTTTCCTCGAACGATTATGTGGGTCACGCGAAAGGGCCCGATGATCCGCAGGTGCGCGACATCTCCATTCGTACCGACAGGCTGTTGGGAGAATTGTTCCGCTTTGTGGAGGATGTCGTTGTAGGTGTAGGTGCTCTGCTTTTCGACCTTGATGTTGGGGTAGGTCTTGGCGAACGCCGCCCAGAATTGCGCGTCGATCTCGTGATCCAGCTGCGGCGAGGCCTGGTTGGGCCCCACATACCAATAGGTGAGCCGGCCGCTATAGTTGAGCGGCACCACCTTGGCGCATTCCGCGGCCGTGTCGACCTCGAT